>WOZM01000273.1:14295-20618 GCA_011620265.1 Paracoccaceae bacterium | reverse complement strand
ACCGTGGGCATCAGCACGATCTCCATCGCCTTGTGCCAGTCCTCGTCGGCAATCTGCAGGATATCGCCCTTGGGCGGGTGGCCCGTGTTGATCACTGCGCCGTCGATCCGGCCATGGCGATCCAGTGCCATTGCGACCAGCCTCGCCATGTCCTCTTCGCGCGTCACGTCGCCGCGCAGCCACATGGCGCCCAGTTCCGCCGCCGCCGTCTCGATCTTCTCAGAGCGCGACATCAGCACCAGGGACCAGCCGCGCGCGGCCAATGCACGGGCAGCGCCGAGCCCGATGCCCGAGCTTGCCGCCGTGACCACTGCAACCCGACCGCCATGTCCTGCTTGGGTCGCCGTTCCTTGTTCCAGCATCGCCGCCTCCTTTCGGCACGGCGGAATCCGCCGTGCCCGTCGCACCCGGGTTCAGATTTCGGGCATCCACAGATCGGGCACATATTCGTAGCCCGAGCCGTTGCGCACGACATGGCCGAAGCCCGGGAACTCCAGATGCATTCCGCCGATGGCAAGCCTGTCGGCGGAAATGCGGTCAAGAATGCGCCGCCGCGTCGCGCGCCCTTGCTCCACATCCACGTCGAAGGCCAATCCGACCTCGGGATGGGCAATCTGCACTACAGGCACATGGGTGATGTCGCCCCAGATCAGCAACTCGTCCTTGCCGCTCGAAAGGTGATAGCCGCTGTGCCCCGGCGTGTGGCCTGGCAGCGCCTCCCTTCGCATCCCGGGGATCACCTCATCCTCGCCGATCGCGTGCCAGCGGTCGCCGTAGACCTTGCGCAACTGCGGCGCATAGCTGTTGACCTGGGCCGAGATTCCCAGTTCGTCGGTCGGCGGCTCGCCTCCCAGCCAGTACTTCTCTTCGTCCACCGAGAGGAACACGTCGGCCCTGGGAAAGACCGCCCCGCCCTCGTCGTCCAGCATCCCGCCGGCATGGTCGGGATGAAGGTGGGTCAGCGCGATCCGGTCGATCTGGTCGGGGGTCACGCCGAGCACTGCCAGGTTCTTCAAGAGCTTGCCCAGCGTCGGTCCCATCAGATTGCGCGAGCCGGTATCAATCAGGGTGCGCGACCCGCCGTGCTCCACCAGATAAGTGCCGATTGTCACATGCGGGTCGGCAGGCCGGAAGCGGCCTGCCAAGGCTTTCTTCACCTCCTCGGGCGCCATCCCAACCATCACCTCGGCCGGGATAGGAACGATGCCGTCATTCACCGCCGTCACCATGAAGTCGCCCACGCGCCTGCGGTAAAGGCCCGGCACCTGCCGGATTGTCTGATCGTCAGTCATCCCTGTCTCCCTCATGTCAGGTCAGGATCTTGCCGCGAGGAGGCGGTTTCCATGATCGCGCGGTCAGAAAAACTTGGCCAGTCGAAACACAGCCTCGACGTCACGCTCGAAGTTGTTCTCGGCATCGACATCAGCACCCACTTCGACCAACATTTGGGTGCTTGGGTTCAGCATCTGCGACCAGGCCGCCCGCACAGTGGTCACCTTGCTTTCGTCGCGGGCAACCCCGCCCCAGGTCTCCTCGCCACCCCAGGTGGTGCTGGCGCCGATGGAAAAGGTGGTGACGTCGCTGGCATGGTAGTTCAGCCATCCAAGCGCGGTGAAGTTCGGATCCTTCTCGATCGTCACGCCGCCCGGCCCGTCGTCGTTGTCTCCGTAGATGGTCACGTCGCCGACAAGGTCCACCGACCATTTCGGGGCGATGTTGAAGTAGTAGGCAGGCTGCACCGACAACGCCCAGCGGTTCGCGCCGAGGCTCGCCACGTTGGGGTCGTATTCGCCGGTGGGCAGCGTCAGGTAGGTGGCGACCGCAAAGTAGCGGTTGTTCTCCGGGTCGTTGAGCGGCCAGACCGTGGCCACGATCGAGGTATCGCCCAGGCTGAAATCGTCGCTGGCGAGAGGAACGCCGCCGATCGACATGTCGCTCAGGCCGCCGAAGGGCTGCACCACGTTGATGTCGGCGCGCATGTCGCCAATGTCGAAGAAATACACATAGCGGGCGATGCCGATATCGGTGTCGAGTCCTGATCCGGGAACATCGTTGCCGTTGGAATCCACGAAGGTGTCGGACGACCCGTGGAGATAATAAAGCAACCCGAGATGCGTTCCCGCCGGGGCCGGCAAGAAGTCGCGCGGCTGCGCGTCGGCAGCCAGCGCCGCGCCGGTTCCCAGCGACCCGAGCGCTGCGGCAGAAAGTAGCGCGACCGTGCAGCCGCGGGCATTCGCAGAAAATCTTTTCATGTCCATCCTCCCTTTGTTTTTTGATCCCCCGACGCCTTCAGGTCCGGCGCCGGGGAAAGTTTACGATACAGGTCGTCTCAGAACGGCTGGTTGCGCCAGGTGGGCTCGCGCATTTCCTTGCGGAAGGTGGGCTTGCGCTGTTCGAGCTTGATGCCGATCTTCGGCAGCACCTTTTCAACCAGAAGTTCGTTCGATTTCAGCAGCTTGTCCACCGGGCCGGGGCCCACGCCGATCCACGGCACCAGCATTTCCATGCCGTAGGTCTCGATCGCCTCCTCCAACTTGCGGGCCACGGTATCCACCGTGCCGCAGATGGCGTAGCCGCGGTCCACCATCGATTCGTAGGTGTTGGGGATCGGCCCCTCCTCGCCCGGACGGCGAAGCGCCTCGTTGAAGCCGAAGTGATCGTGCCAGCCGGTCCAGATGTACCCCAGCGCGTCCTTGCCGATGTTGAAGGCCTCCTCGTCCGTATCGGCCACGACGATATCGCGGAAGTGGCCCACGTTCTGGCCCCACTTGATGTTCGGGTCGCGCTTGACCGCCTCGGAATGATAAGCGTCGAGGCACGACCGCAGGATCGAGTCGATGGGGCTGAAGACGATCGGCCAGGCACCTTCCTGCGCGGCCCAACGCATGGTGTTGGGGCTGAGCGTGAAGGGCACCATCACCTCGATGGTCGACGGATCCTGAAGCGTGTTCGGCGCGATGCCGATCTTCTTCAGAATGTCGCCCTCGACCATGTCCGGCGCCAGAAGCTTGGTCTTCGGGTGATCCCACTTCACATTCTCGGGCGGCACCTGCCAGTGCTTGCCCTTGTACGAGAAGGTGGTGTTGTGCAGCAGGCCCTTGATTACGTCATAGGCTTCCTGGAACAACTCGCGGTTGCGGGCGTCGTTGACGGCGTAGTCAGGATCGGTGGCAAAGGTCGCCACGGCGCCGTTCTTCTGGCCGATGGTGGTCACATGCCGCGACTGGTAGCCGCGCGCAAAGCCCGCGAACATCCGCCCTTCCGAGAAATGGTCCAGCATCGCCAGATCCTCGGCCACGAGGATCGGGTTGCGTGCGGGAAGCACGGTGGCCATCTGGCCAATGCGGATACGCTTGGTGAAACCCGCCGCCCAGGCACCCAGGAGGATCGGGTTGTTCGAAATCTCCAGGCCTTCCAGGTGGAAGTGGTGCTCCGAAAAGGCCACGAAGTCGAAACCGAGTTCTTCCACCTGCTTGATTATACGAGCGTGCTCGTTCAGCGTCCGCTGGTAGTAGGTCGGGTTGGCACCCGGGTACTTCTCATTCTTCAATTCGTCGTGCTTGGCGGCCGAGGCCGGCACGAGAAACGCTCCAAATCGCATATGTTATCCTCCGGTTCTGCGTTGAACTTGTTCTATCCGCGCCTTCCGCAGCGCGAATTCGGTCACCTGATCGGCGATGGTGTCGAGCTGGAAGCGCACTGATGCGTCCACGCAAGTGCCGTCGGCATCGAAGACGGGCTGGGTCGAATTGATCATTCCGCCCATCGGGGTCGGCCAGCCGCGCAGCGCGTGCGCAATGGCGCGCAGCGCCGCCAGTGTCTGCCCGGTGGCCTGCCAGCCGGCGCCGCAGGCGATGCAGCCTACCGGCAGCCCGTCGAAATACACCCGCGCATCGCGGTTCATGTCTTCGGTGTAGTCGAGTGCGTTTTTCACCAGCCCGGAAACCGATCCGTGATAGGCCGGCGAGCAGAGCACCACCCCGTCACAGGCGCGCATTCGCGCCACCAGACGCGCGGCGGCCTCGCTGCGCTCGGCGGATTCGGGCGAGTAGAGCGGCAGGTCGAGCGCCTGCCCCGAAATCAACTCCGTCCGTGCTCCGCGTTCCTCGACCCGCGAAAGCACATGGGCCAGCGCCTTCTGCCCGGTGGATTGATTGCGCAAAGTTCCACCGATCCCCAGAATCAGGGGACGTTCCGAAACAGTCTTCATTTATGGACACCCTCCCCCGGCCCCCGGTCGCGCGCCACCCATTCTCCCGATCGGTGACGGCAAGAAAACCCTATTGAAACCTGCGCCTGAAGAAACACCCAATGCGCATTTGTTCGCTACGTGAATACTCAGTCAGCCCCCTCACGGGCGCGCAGCAGATCCAGCGCAACGTCCACGATCATGTCCTCCTGACCTCCGACCATCTTGCGACGGCCCAGTTCCACGAGGATGTCGCGGGAATCGAGGCCGTAGGCCCTGGCGGCGGTCTCTGTATGGCGCAGAAAGCTCGAATAGACCCCGGCATAGCCAAGCGCGATCGTCTCGCGGTCCACCTGAACCGGCCGGTCCTGGATCGGCCGCACCAACCGGTCGGCCGCATCCATCAATGCGAAGAGGTCGCAGCCATGCTCCCAGCCCAGCCGGTCAGCCACCGCCGCGAAGGCTTCGATTGGAGTATTCCCCGCTCCCGCCCCCATTCCGGCCAGCGAGCCATCCACCCGATATGCCCCCTCCTCGACAGCGACGACCGAAATGGCCACCGCGAGCGACAGGTTCTGGTGGGCATGGATGCCCACCTGGGTTTCGGGCTTCAACACGTCGCGATAGGCGCGGATGCGCTCGCGGGCGCCATCCATCAGCAGCGCGCCGGCCGAGTCGGTGACATAGACGCAATGGGCGCCGTAGCTCTCCATCAGTTGCGCCTGCCGGGCCAGTTCCTTCGGCCCCAGCATGTGCGACATCATCAGAAAGCCCGAAACGTCCATGCCGATCTTCCGGGCGTGAGCGATGTGCTGGGCGGCCACGTCAGCCTCGGTGCAATGGGTTGCCACCCGCACCGAGCGAACCCCGGCGTCATAGGCGGCCTGGAGGTCATGAACGGTGCCGATCCCCGGCACCAGCAGCGCCGTCAGCACGGCATGCTCCAGCTTGTCGGCCACGGCGGCGATCCATTCCAGATCGGTGTGCCGACCGAAGCCGTAGGCAAAGCTCGAACCGGCCAGCCCGTCACCGTGGCTGAGTTCGATCGCCGCCACGCCGGCCCGGTCCAGCGCCGTGGCGATCGCCGCGCACTGATCCAGTGTATAGCGGTGGCGGATCGCGTGCATCCCGTCCCGCAAGGTCACGTCCTGCACGTAGATCCGGGTCTTTTCGGAATCGGTCATGTCACACAGCCTCCGTCAACATCCGCTGCGCGAGCCGCTCGGCGGTCTTCAACGCGGCAGAAGTCATGATATCAAGGTTGCCGGCGTATTTCGGCAGGTAGTGACCGGCGCCTTCCACCTCGAGAAACACAGTCACCTTCAGCCCCGTGGCACGGTCGTCCACGCCGGGGATGCGTATCGCGGCGTTGTCGCCGATGGTCTCGAACTGGATCTCCTGTTTCAGGCGGTAGCCTGGCACATAGCCCTGAACCTCGGCGATCATCGCCTCGACCGAGCGGCGCACCGCCTCGCGGTCGGTGGTCTTCGCCAGGCAATAGACCGTGTCGCGCATGATCAGCGGCGGCTCGGCGGGGTTGAGGACGATCACCGCCTTGCCCTTCTTCGCCCCGCCCACCTCACAGATCGCGCGCGAGGTGGTTTCGGTGAATTCGTCGATATTGGCGCGCGTGCCGGGCCCGGCCGAGCGCGACGAGATCGAGGCGACGATCTCGGCATAGCTCACCTCGGCCACCCGGCTGACCGCCGCCACGATCGGGATCGTCGCCTGCCCGCCGCAGGTCACCATGTTGATGTTGGTCCGGTCCAGATGCTCGTCCATGTTCACCACGGGAACAACGTAGGGTCCGATCGCCGCCGGCGTCAGGTCGATCATGATCTTTCCGGCGCCGCGCACGATCTTGTCGTTGCCCGGATGCGCGCCCGCCGAGGTGGCGTCGAAGACGACGCCGATCTCGGGCCAGACCGGCAGTCGGGTCAGCCCCGCGATCCCTTCGTGGGTGACAGCGACACCCAGCCGGGCGGCGCGGGCCAGGCCGTCGCTCTGCGGGTCGATACCGACCATCGCGCCCATTTCCAGCACCTTCGAATTCCGCATGATCTTGATCATCAGATCCGTGCCGATATTGCCCGAACCGATGATCGCGGCCTTGATCTTTCCGCTCATGCTCCCG
>WOZM01000273.1:0-14195 GCA_011620265.1 Paracoccaceae bacterium | reverse complement strand
GCCGATATTGCCCGAACCGATGATCGCGGCCTTGATCTTTCCGCTCATGCTCCCGTCCTCCCGTCGTCGAAACTCACCTGGATCGGCGAGAACCCGGCAATCTCGGCCAGATAGACCTCGCCCGGCCCCACCGGAACCATCGGCCCGAAGGCCCCCGACATCACGACGTCGCCCTCAAGCAGCGGCTGGCCCAGCTCGGCCATGCGGCGCGCGAGCCACAGCGTCGCATTCAGCGGGTTGCCCATGCAGTCCACGCCCAACCCGCGCGAGACGACCTTGCCGTTGCGCGACAGGATGCCGCCGCAAAGCCGCAGGTCGAGGTCGGTCAGCCGCCGGGCACCCAGACCCAGAAGGAATCCCCCGCCCGAGGCATTGTCCGCGACCGTATCCACGAGCCTGATGTCCCA
The DNA here is from genome assembly GCA_011620265.1 of Paracoccaceae bacterium. GTDB lineage: Bacteria > Pseudomonadota > Alphaproteobacteria > Rhodobacterales > Rhodobacteraceae > Albidovulum. The sequence goes on along the minus strand of WOZM01000273.1, from coordinate 13,788 downwards.
GTTGCGGATCGCGGTATCCACCACCTCCAGCGCCGGGACCGCATAGGCCACGCGGCGGATCAGTTCGGCCATCGGCGCCTCGGGGTCGCTGAAGCCGCGGTCCATCACGAAAGCCACTTCCAACTCCGCCTTCGGCTGCATGAAACGACCGGTATCGACCACCTCGCCTTCGGTGAAGAAATAATCGCCCCAGAGCATACCGAAATCGGGCTGATCTATTCCCATCTGCGCCTGCACCGCCGGGGAGGTCAGGCCGATCTTGCGCCCGACCAGACGCCGCCCCCGCTCCAGCCAGAGCCGGTTCGTCGCATCCTGGACGGCATAGGCCTCATCGACCGAGGCAAGCCCGTGGCTCTCGCGCAGTGGCGGGATCTGTTTAAGGTCGGTCCGGGCGCGGATCAGCGCCTCGGCCATCTCGGCAATGCGATCACTCATGCGGTTCTTCCCGTGGCGTGCGGATCGTTCTCGATCGGCAGATAGCCGCCCCGCCAGTGCAGCAGCGGCGGCTTGGAAAAGGTGCGTGCCCGAAGCACCCGACCCACCAGGATCGTGTGGTCCCCCCCGGGCAGCGTCGTCTCAAGGGCGCATTCGATCCAGGCCGCAGCCCCGGCGATCAGCGGCATCTCCGCCAGCCCCTCCTCTACGTCGAGACTGGCGAAGCGGTCCACGCCGGGGGTGGCAAACCGGCGCGAAACCGCTTCCTGATCTGCGGCCAGGATATTCACCGCAAAATGCCCCGAGCGCTGGAAGATCGGCAGAGAATAGGCCGCGTTCCGCAGGCTCCACTGCACCAGCGGCGGGTCGAGCGACAGCGAGGCAAACGAGGTTGCAGTCACGCCGTAGCGGCCTTCCTCGGGATCCAGCGTGGTCATCACCGTGATGCCCGTGGCGAAGTGGCCCAGGGCGTCGCGAAACGCCGAAGGCGCAAGCGGGGTCATCGTATCGACCGCGCGGCGCCCCGGGGTCTGGGTGTGCATCGTCATGTGTGGCCCTCTTTGATGACCGTTTGCGCAGGACGGCGCCCGCACGGCGCCAGTGGCTCAGCGCCCCAGCAGGAAGTCGATGTGGATGCGGTTGAAGGTCTCCGCGTCCTCGAATTGAGGCCAGTGCCCGCATTCGTTCATCACCTCGAACCGCGCGCCGGGGATCGCATCGGCGATCTTGCGGCCCTCCTCGGGTGCGGCGGTGGGATCGTTCGAGGTCCACAGAACCAGCGTCGGCGCCTTGATGCTGGCGCTGTCCTCGGCGCTGAACATGTTGCGTCGGCGGATCTCCATATCCTGCAGGCACAGGATGCGCTTCATGATTTCGGCATAGCCGGGCTGGGCGTAGATCGCGCGGCGCACCTCGACCAGGTCGTCGTTCACCTTCGAATGGTCGTGCATCAGGAATTCCAGCCGGGTGCGGATCCGGGCGGGCGAAGGATCGTTCACCGCCTCCATGCTCAGCCGCTTGATGCGCTCCATCACCTCGGGATAGGCGGTCCAGCCGCCGGCGGTGTTCAGCACCACGCGGTCAAGCCATTCGGGATGGTGAACGGCCATCCACGCGGCCACCCAGCCGCCGAGGCTTTCGCCCGACACATGCGCCTTCTTGCAGCCCAGCGCCTTGATCACCTCGATCACATGCCGCGCGTAGTCGGCGATCTCGTAGTCCAGGTCCGGCTTGTCGCTCCAGCCGTGACCCACGAGGTCGATCGCGTAGGTGCGGAAATGCTCGGCATGGGCGGCAAGATTGCGGGTGTAGGCCTCGGCGTGGCCGCCGGTGCCGTGGATCAGGATCAGCAGCGGCTTGTCCTCTTCGCCGGCCGCCAGATAGCGGGTGCGGATGCCGCCCGCGTCCAGATAGCCTTGGGTGAAGGCCACCCGCGTCAGGTCGGTCCAGATGGATGCATGTTGGGATTTGGTCATCTCGTTCTCCAATCAGGTCACTCGGCCGCGTCAGAAAGAGGCCTGCGTGCGGGCTCGGGATCGCCGGCCAGCGCCAGCGCCTCGTTCACCAGCCGCATCATCTCGTCGTCCTGCACCTGGAGGTAGTTCGAAGCGATGGTCCGAACCGGGTCGCCGGCATAGTAGCGCTCGTACTGAAGCAGCCGGGTGCCGAACGCCTCGCCGGAAAGATCCCAGGCGAGCTTGAACAGCCGTGCCCGGTCGAGCGAAGACATCCCGCCGGCACCCTTGTAGTAGAGGCTGGTGTCCTCGGAAAGTTCGGGCACAGTGAAATCCGCGCCCGAGGGCATCATCATGAACCCGCCGGCAGCCACGGTCTGGATGGTTTCCACCACCTTCGGATAGGCTGTCGGAAGGAAGGTGCGAAGCGCCTGAAGCGGCGGCAGCGCGGGCCGCACGGTGCCGTATGACGTGGGCTCGCATTCCACCTCCGAACGCACCAGACCGCTCTTGAGGAATTCCACGCCAATCAGCGCCTCGCCCAGCATCCGCTGCACATGCAGGAACTTGTCCGCGCCGATCGAGCGCGCCACCGCCATGGCCACGCCCACGGCGAACTGCATCTTCACCAGCGCGCGGGTGTTGGTCTGATGCGCCGTGTAGTTGCGCAGCGCCGTCTCGGTATAGAGCGCATTGTTCAGCGCGACATCGCGATACATGAATACCCGTTCCCAGGGAACGAAGACGTTGTCGAAGATCAGGAGCGAGTCGTTCTCCTCGAAGTTGTTCGACAGGGGATGATCGAAGTCCGAACGCTGGCCGTCGAGCGTGTAGGGCTCGCGACAGATCTGGCGCACGCCGGGGTCGGAAACCTTCACCGCGAAGGACAGCGCGTGGTCGGCGTCGCTTTCCGGGATGCCCGGCAGGCAGTACATCAGCATCTCGTCCGCAACCGCGCCCAGCGTGGCCACCATCCGCGCGCCCTGCACGTAGATGCCCTCGTCCGTTTCCTTCACCACCCGCATGTGCAGGTTCTGCTGCTCGGAAGACGATTTGGTCCGGTCGTTCTGCGGGGTGATCAGCGCATGGCTGAGGAACAGGTCGTTGTCGCGAATGTACTCGTAGTATTTCACGATGTTGTCGGCATAGCGCTCTCCGCCGCGACCGAAGACATCGCGCGCCTCGGCGAAGGCCAGCAGGCTGGCGTTGAGAAAGTCGGGCGAGCGGCCCATCAGGCCGAAATTCATCGACGCCCAATGATAATATGCGTCGCGGCGCCGGCGCAGGTCCTCGGCCGTCTTCGCCGGCATGAACGCCATTCCGGCCCGCTGCCCGGTCTCGGGGACCTCGTAGGTCAGCTTGTCGCGGGTGGCGGGGTCCACCTGGGCGTCGTAGAGGCGCGCCAGCTGGCGCACGATCCGCGAGAAGGCAGGATGCGTGGTCACATCCTCGATCCTCTCTCCGTTGATCCAGACCTCGCGCGGGTTGGCTTTCAACCCGTCGATGAATTGCTGTCCGTTGCGGACTCCCATCTCACACTCCTGCTTTTGATTTCGGCATCCGCTCCACCTGACTTTCGCCACGCGCGCTGGCCGTCTGATTGAAACCGATGGCGTCAGGCCGGCGTGGCCGTCATTATGCCCATGCCCGTCAGCCATTCCGGAATGGGCTCGTAGAACAGGACATCCGAGCGGTAGCCTTCGCCAAGGGCCGCCAGCGCGGCGATCCAGCAGCGCACTTCGTGCCCGCCGCGTCCGCCAGTCCTGGTGATCGTCTCGTCGTCGGAACCGTCCAGCACGGTCAGATCGCCGGACGCGAAACCGTCGAGAAGCCGCTTGTCCCAGTCCGTGTCGAGTGGCAGCAACTTCGACTGCCCTGCGGCGTAGCGCGGCCCCTCGCCCATAACGTTGTTCTGCCGCGCCATGCGCGCCGAATGGGGCAGCGTGCCACCGTCGATCAGGCGTTGGCGCACCTCGGGCGTCGCCGTCGCCAGCGAAGCGATCGGCGGATCGTGCGACAGCCCGCCCGAGCCCAGGATCAACACCCTTTCGGGGCACGCGGCCGCCCAGCGGCCCACCGCCGCGCCCAGGGCGCGCACCCGCGCCATTGTCGGCCGCGGCGCCAGGGCGCAGTTCACGAAGATCGGGATCATGCGCGTCAGCGGCATCTTGGCCGACAGCAACTCGATCGGCTGCGCCCCGCCGTGATCCACGTCCATCCGGTACGAGATCGCGACGTCCACGCCTTCCTTCAGCGTGTGCTCGGCGCAGGACATGGCCCGGTTCTCGGGAATGTCGAGCTTGCCCGCCACGGTGCCGAAATCGCCTACCGAAACGCCCTCGATGCCGATACAGAACGACGGCAGGAGCTTGTAGAAGAAGCCGTTGACATGGTCGGGGTGGAACACCACCACCAGATCCGGTTCGGCCTCGGCGACGTAGTCGGCCGCCTTCTCGATCGCCCCCCAGAACCGCTTCTCGGCGTCCGGCGCCGCCCGGTTGCGATCCATGATTGGGCTGTGCGACATGCAGACGCTTCCCACGATCATTCTCGTCTCCTCCTCTCCGTTACGGCGTCCGCGCCACCCCCCCCGGGCAGGCGGTTCCGCCGTATGCCGGACAAGGCTCCTCGCCGTCCGACAACAAAGGAATGACGTCCCCCTTGATGTTCCACAACGATCAGCTCCATATTGTTCACAGATCGAACACGGGAATCCCATGACCGCACACCCTGCGAAAGAGACCACGTCGCCCTACAAGGATATCCGCGCGGTGACGCGCGCCTTCGATCTGCTCGAGGCTGCGGGCGATCTGGGATGGGCGAAAGTGGGTGAACTCGCCACCTATACCGGCATCGACCGGGGAACGCTCTACCGGCTGATTCACACGCTCGAGCTGAAGGGCTACCTGGTGCGCCGCGCCGAGGATGGCGCCGTGTCGCTGACCGAGCGAATCCTTCAACTCGGCGACGGCGTGCGCCACGAGGACGTCGCCACCCAGATGATGTCGCGGGCCCTGCGTGAACTGACCGAACAGCTGATGTGGCCCAGCGATTTCGCCACGCCGGCGGCCGGACGCATGGTGATCCAGGCCTCCAGTCACAAATACAGCCCCGTGTCCGTCCACCGCCGGCTGGTGGGCAAGACAAGGCCGATTCTGCGCTCGGCGCTGGGCCTCGCCTATCTGAGCTCGCTCGGCCGCGGCGAGCTGGAGCGCACCCTCGAAGTGGTGCGCCGGATCGGCACGCTCGACGCGCGGGACGTTGCGATACTGGCCGGTATAGATCGTCACCTCGAAGATGTTCACATGCGCGGCTACGCTTTTTCGGTGGGGCTGGTCGAGGAGAATATCAGCGCCATCGCGCTGCCGGTCAGACTGGGTCGAAAGCCGATCGGGGCCGTCAACATCGCCTTCTTCCGCAGCGCGATGTCGCCCGCCGACGCCGCCTCGACCTGCCTGAAGCCGCTCCGCGAGTGCATTGCCCGGGCCGAGGCGGCGATGCAGACACAAACACAAACGCGATTCTGAGCCCGGCTGCCGGAAATGTTCACCAAGAGAATACTTTACATTTTGCATTGCGGGATTTCAGCAGCGACCTCTAACTCTTCGGGACGCATGACGGTTTCTCGCGGGGGAATTTCGCTTTCTCCCGCACCTCCGCCGTCGCAGCAAAACAGGCGCCCTGCGCCACAGCAAGGTAGGGAGGACCTTGATGTTCGTAGCCTCGATTTCCCGCCGGATCACGGCGGCCACCCTCGGCATGGCCCTGTCGGCCGCGGCCGTGTCCCCAGCCCTCGCGCAGGAAGTTACCCTGCGCTTTGCCAGCTTTCCCGGCCCGACCAACTTCCTCAACACCGGCCTCTTCGGGCCCTGGTTCAAGAAGCTTGAAGACGAATCGGGCGGCAAGCTCAAGGTCGAGTTCCTCATGGGAGGCTCGGCGGCGGCGCCCGGAGAAGTGTTCGACTCGGTCGAAGCCGGCCTTGTCGACATTGGCTGGAGCATCACCTCGTACAATCCGGGCCGCTTCGCCGCAGCCAGTGTTACCGAGCTTCCGCTTCTCGCCTCTGGTTCCACCGAATCCTCGGCAGCCATCGCCGCGCTTTACGACAAGGGGCTTGTCGACGGCTTCGACAATGTGAAGGTCATCGGCATCGCCACCGCCGACATCGCGCGCCTGCACCATTCGGACGAGATTTCCGGCCTGTCCGACTTCAAGGGTGCGAAGGTGCGCGCCGCCGGCAACGTGCTTTCGGCGATGATCACCGCCACGGGCGCAACGCCGGTGGGAATGCCGGCACCCTCCATCGCGGAAGCCCTGTCCAAGAACGTCGTTGATGCCGCGGCTGCCGACTGGTTCGCTGTCGAAGGCTTCTCCTTGCTCGACGTTACCCGCAGCCATATCGATATCCCGCTCGGCACCACTGCGATGTATGTGGTGATGAACCAGGACACCTACGACAGCCTCTCGCCCGAAATTCGCAAGGTGTTCGAGGACAATCCGCCCTCTGCCTTCGCCGCCTTCTGGGGAGCGGGCCTGGAGGAGGAAAGCCAGCGTGTCCGCGGCGTGGTGGAAGCGACGCCGGGCCACAAGATCATCACCCCCACCGAGTCCGAACTGGCCGAATGGGGCGTGGCCGCCGAAGGGGTGATCGCCGACTGGGTCGAGACGACGCCCAACGGGGCCGCTGTCCTTGATGCCTACCGGGCCGAACTCGAGGCTCTCCGGTCGGCAGACAAGGCGCCAGGGCCCTGAGGATGACGACCGGATTTGCCGTGCGGGCAGAACGCGCAGCCAGCCTCCTGGCCAATCTGGCCGGGATCATGCTGCTCGGCCTCGGCCTCGCCTTCACGGTCGATGTGCTGCTGCGCTGGACCATCTCGGCGCCGATCCTCGGCCTTTACGAGGTTGCCGAGCTTGGTTTCGCCGTGGTCATGGCATTGGCGCTGGTCTGGACGAACATGCGGCAAAGCCATGTCTCGATGGGCATCCTCGGCCAGATCACCGGCCAGGCCGCGCCACGCCTGATCGCGGCGGGGCTGGGGCTTGTGGTGTCCTGCCTCTTCGTGTGGTTCCTGGCGCGCTACGCTATCGCCAAGGCGGGCAACAACGAAACGACGCTGGTGCTGGGGCTGCCCAAGGGCCCGTTCTGGAGTGCTTCGGCGGCGGCGATGGCGCTGGCCGCGCTGGCGCAGCTTGCGGTCTTCGTCTCCGAACTGACCGCCTATCTCCGGCGCCCGCGCCACCGCCTGCGGGATCTGGCGCCGCCAGGCCTGATGGTGGTCGCCGCACTGGCGCTCCTGCTGGTCACTGCGCATTACGCGCCGACGCTCGGCGCGGGGCCGAAGATTCTGGCGGCCTTCGCCATCCTCTACCTGCTGGCGCTGGCCCATGTGCCGATCGGCGTGGCGCTGGCGCTTGCCGGTCTCGGTGGTGTGCTTCTTCAGATGGGGCTGCGCCCGGCACTGCTGGTGGGCACCAACAACCTGACCGGAAGTCTCGCCAGCGTCGATCTGGCGGCGGTGCCGCTGTTCCTGATCATGGGCAACCTCGCGGTCTCGGCCGGCTTCGCCGACGATATATTCACCGCCGCCGCTTCGGTCTTCGGCAGGCTGCGCGGCGGTCACGCCCTGGCCACCGTGATAGGCTGCGCCGGCTTCGGCGCGATCAGCGGCTCGTCGGTCGCCACAACCGCCACACTGGGCGGCGTCGCCTACCGGGAGATGCGGGCGCGCGGTTACGCGCCGGGGTTCTCGACCGGCAGCATCGCCGCCGGCGGCACGCTCGGCGCGCTGATCCCACCTTCGGTGATCCTGATCATCTATTGCGTGATCGCGGAAGTCTCGATCGCCAAGTCGTTCATGGCCGCGATCGTGCCGGGGGTGCTGGCCCTGGTCCTCTATATCATCTCGATCCTCATCCAGGTGCGGCTTCGCCCCGAACTGGCGCCGGCGCCCGACGGCACCGAGAGCTTTGCGCCGTTCCGCGCCCTGCGCATCGCCTGGCGGCCGATCGTCCTGTTCCTTGCCGTGCTGGGCGGGCTCTATGGCGGCGTCTTCACCGTGCAGGAGGCAGCTGCGGTGGGTGCCGGCTTCTCCTTCGTGGCCTGGCTTTTTTCGGGCCGCGCCTCGGTGGCGGGCCTTTTCGAGGCGCTGCGCGAAGCCGCAGGCACCAGCGCCGGGCTCTATCTTCTGGTCGTCGGCGCCAACATCTTCGGCAACCACCTGAACTTTGCCGGCATGGCCCAGGCGCTGGCGGCGGTCATCAACCCCGAGACGATGCCCGTCTGGGCGGTGCTGACGCTGCTGGCCGTGATGTATCTGGTGCTTGGCAGCATCTTCGACTCGGTGGCCGCCGTGGTCATCACCGTGCCCTTCGTGCTGCCGATCATCCTCACGATGGGACTTGATCCGGTCTGGTGGGGGATCGTAACGCTGACTCTCGTCGAGATCGGCATGATCACCCCGCCAATCGGGATGAACGTCTTCGTGATGAAGGCGGTCGTGGGCAACCGCGTCGGGCTTCCCACGATCTTCCGCGGGGTGATGCCCTTCCTCGCCGCCGATTCGTTGCGCATGGTGTTGCTGATCGCGTTTCCGGCCATCTCGCTCTGGCTTGGCGGGGTACTGGGATGATCGCGCGGCCCGGATGCTCCGCCTCAGGCAAGCCCGTCGCACCCCCATTTGGAGAGAGCCCCCTTCATGACCGATCCTGACGCCCGCGCCGAAATTCTCGACCTCGCTGCGCTGGAGGCCCGGCCGGTGCCGCAACTCCCGCCAGGGGAATCCTTGTCCGTCGAGGCCGCCTATGCAATTCAGGCGCGTCTGGTGGCGCGCCGCCTGGCGCGGGGCGAGCGCCCGGTGGGGTTGAAGCTCGGCCTGACCAGCGAGGCGAAGATGAAGCAGGTGGGCGTGACCGAGGTGATCCTTGGCCGCCTGACCGACGCGATGCAGCATCCCGAGGGCGTCAGCATCGACCTTGGCGCGCTGATTCATCCGCGGGTCGAACCCGAGATCGCCTTTCTGCTGCGCTGCCCGTTGCCGCCGGACCCTACCCCTGAGCAGGCGCTGGATTGCGTCGAGGCGGTGGCGCCGGCCCTCGAGATCATCGATTCCCGCTATGAAGGGTTCCGCTTCGATCTCGGCGACGTGATCGCCGACAACGCCTCGTCGGCCGGGTTCGTCCTCGGCCACTGGCATCGGCCAGACACCGATATCGGCAACGTTCCCATCTCGCTGAGCCTGTCAGGCGCGCCCTGCGAAACCGGCACCAGCGCCGCCATCCTGGGCCACCCGCTGAACGCGCTTGCGGCAGCCGGGCGCATCGCCGCCTCTCGCGGCATCGCCACCGCGGCGGGCGACGTGGTGCTGGCCGGCGCCGCCACGGCCGCAGTTCCGCTGTCCCCGGGCGCCCGGGTCGGCGCCGAATTCGGCCCGCTCGGCCGGATCGAGATCCGCGCGGGCGCGCCGGAAGACCCCGAAAACTGAACCAGACCAGAGGAGGAAACCCTATGCCTATCGCTGAAGTCCTGATCTTCGAGGGCCGCACCGACGACCAGAAGCGCGAGATCCTGCGCGAAGTCACCGAGGCGCTGGTGCGCTCTACCGGTGCCGAGCCCGAGCGTGTGCGCGTGATCCTGAAGGAGATCCCCACCATGCATTTCTCCGTTGCGGGTGTGGCCATCGCCGACAGCCGGGCGGCGGGAAAGCCGCCGGGAAAGGCATAGGTGCGAGATGCCCTACTTCAATGCCTCGGACGGCGCTAAGCTGTTCTATCGTGACAGCGGAGCGGGTCCGGCCCTGATCTGCCTGCACGGGCTCACGCGTAACAGCAGCGATTTCGACCTTCTGCGCCCGCTCCTGCCGGGACACAGGATCATCGCCCTCGACGCCCGCGGGCGCGGCCGCTCCGCCCATAGCGGAGCGGCCACCTACACCGTTCCGCGCGAGTGCGAGGACGTGCTGAACCTGCTCGATCACCTTCAGATCGGTGCGGCGGCCTTCCTCGGAACCTCGCGCGGCGGCATGGTGGCCATGGCGCTGGCGGCGCGCGCGCCCGAGCGCATCCTGGGCCTGTGCCTGAACGACATCGGTCCCGAGATGGAACCCGAGGGCCGGATGCGGATCACCACCTATGTCGGTTTGCAGCCCCGAGAGCGCAGCACCGACGAGCGGGTGGCAGCGATGCCACAGCATCATCCGGGCTTTGTCGCCGTCCCCGAGGCGCGCTGGCGCGAAGAGGTGCAACACCATTTCGCCGAAACGCCCGAAGGCCTGCGCATCACCTACGACCCCGCCTTGCGCGACGCCTTCATGGCCACGCTCGACCGCGCGCCGAACATGTGGCACGGCTTCGATGCGCTTGCCGGGCGGCCGGTGGCGGTGATCCGTGGGGCGAACTCTGACATCCTGTCGCCGCGCATCGTCGCCGAGATGGCGCGCCGCCGGCCCGACCTGATCCGCGCCGAGGTGCCCGACCGCGGACACATGCCGTTCCTCGATGAGCCCGAAAGCATTGCGGTGCTGCGCACTTTCCTCGCCGCAGTGGGAGCGGCGGCAGACGGAAACTGAGCCGGCATTGGGGCTCTGATGATGTGACCGTCCTCCTTTGTGGATCGTCGCGAACCCACCCTGGCACATCCATGCCGTCGGGAGGCGGTCACATCGTCAGAACCATTGAAAACGGTAATTCGCCCCCAACAAAATGACCGGCCACCCCGTCACTTTTCTGCGTTCCCCTTGCAAAACCGCCGGAATACCCGAGGAAATCGCCGCCAGTACAGGCGAATGTGTCACCGAACCGGCAGCGGGCCGAGGGCGTCACAGAAGAAAAGGAAACGTATGATGTCGTTCAACAAGGTTGCCGTTCTCGGGCTCGGCAAGGTCGGCCATCTGGCCGCGGAACTTCTGGCCGAGGCCGGGTTCAGTGTCACCGGCATCGACGGGCGCGCGGTGGCGGGCTGCCCGTTCCCGACCGTCGTCGCCGACCTGACCGGCGATCTTCGGGCGGTTCTGGCCGGGCAGGAGGCGGTCCTTTCCTGCCTGCCCTATCACCTCAACAAGGGCGTCAGCAGCGCCGCCCATGCGCTCGGCCTGCATTACTTCGACCTGACCGAGGATGTGCAGACGACCCGCCATATCCGCGATCTTGCCAGGACCGCGAAGGGCATCATGGCGCCGCAATGCGGCCTTGCCCCCGGCTTCGTCGGCATCGTCGTCGCGCATCTGGCCGACCAGTTCGACCGCGTCCGCTCCATCCGCCTCCGCGTCGGCGCGCTGCCGCAGAATCCGACGGGTCATCTCGGCTATGCCTTCAACTGGTCGCCCGAGGGCGTCGTCAACGAATATCTCAACGATTGCGAGGTGATCGAGGAGGGTGTGCTGAAATCCGTGTCCGCGATGGAATGGCTCGAGACGATCTATATCGACGGCGTGAAGCTCGAAGCCTTCACCACCTCCGGCGGCCTCGGCACGATGTGCGAGACCTATGCCGACCATATCGAGAATCTCGACTACAAGACGATGCGCTATCCGGGTCACGTCGCCCTCATGAACTTCTTCTTCCATGAACTTCTGATGCGCGAGAACCGCGAGGCCGCGGGCAAGATCCTGACGCATGCCAAGCCGCCGGTAGACGAGGACGTGGTCTATGTCCACGTCGCCGCCGAGGGCTGGACCGAGGGCCAGCTGAAGCGCAAGGAATACGTGCGCGCCTACTATCCGCTGGAGATCGCCGGCAAGCGGCGCACCGCCATCGCCTGGACGACCTCGGCCTCGGTCGTCGCGGTGATCGAGATGGTGCAGGCCGGCGCCCTGCCGCAAAAGGGATTCCTCAAGCAGGAGGAGATCCCGCTTTCACCCTATCTCGAAACCCGGACCGGCCACTACTACACGATCGGCCACAAGAGCCGGCACGGCTGACCGTTCCACCTTTCATTGTGGCCCAAATACCTCCGCCGGAGGCGGGTCATCGGCGCGCGCCCCGGATGTTGCTTGGGCGATGCCCGCCCCGCCAGACGCCGCCGGGGTCGGGTATGTGCCGGTGCGCGCGTCATTCCTCCTTACGTCACCACGAAGCCGTGGGCGAAGGGGTCGCGGTCGTCGATGAAGATCGTGTTGAACCCCGTGACCCGCGCCCAGCCGGCAATGGAGGGGATGATCGCCTCGCGGTCGCCGACCTTCGCGCGGCCCTCGATCCGGCCCCTGAAGAGCGATCCGATGATGCTTTCGTGGATGAAATCCTCCCCCTCCCTCAGCCGCCCCTTTGCCGCCCAGTGCGCCATGCGGGCCGAGGTGCCGGTGCCGCAGGGCGAGCGGTCGATGGCCTTGTCGCCGTAGAAGACGGCATTGCGCGCGGTGGCCTCGGGATGCGTCGGGGCGCCGGTCCAGAGGATGTGGGACAGCCCGCCGATCTCGGGCTTTTCCGGATGGGTAAATCTGTATCTGGCGTTGAGTGCCGCGCGGAGCTTCGGGCTCCACCCGACAAGGTCGAGCGCCCGGTGATCGGCGATGTCGCGGAAGGCCGGCTGAGGCTCGACGATCGCGTAGAAGTTGCCGCCATAGGCGACATCGACGGTGATCTCACCCAGCCCCTCGACCTCGGCCGTCAGCCCCTCGGCGTAAAGGAAGGCCGGCACGTTGGTCAGCCGCACCTCCTCGACGAACCGCCCGTCCTGCCGGTATTCGGCGACGACGCGGCCGGCGGGCGTGTCGAGGTTGAGGATGCCGGGGGTCTTCGGCCGGACAAGACCGTTCTCGATCGCCGTCGTCACCGTGCCGATCGTGCCGTGGCCGCACATCGGCAGGCAGCCCGAGGTCTCGATGAAAAGGACGCCGATATCGCAATCCGCGCGGGTCGGCGGATAGAGGATGGAGCCCGACATCTGGTCATGCCCCCTCGGCTCGAACATCAACCCGGTGCGGATCCAGTCGTATTCCGCGAGGAAATGCGCGCGCCGCTCCAGCATCGTCCTGCCCTCAAGCTGCGGCGCCCCGCCGGCGACGAGGCGGACCGGATTGCCGCAGGTATGGCCGTCGATGCAGAGGAAGGTGTGGCTGGTCATGGGAACCCCTTGAAACGGCCGGGATCGAACGGGCCAAGGTCGAGGCTCGGCCCCTTCCCGGTCAGAAGCTCGGCGACGAGCGTGGCGGTCGCGGTGGATTGCGTCAGGCCGAGATGGCCGTGGCCGAAGGCATAGATCACCCGGGGCGCGCGCGGCGCACGACCGATGGCGGGAAGCGAGTCGGGCAGCGACGGGCGAAATCCCATCCATTCGGTGCCGCCCTCCGCCTTCAGCCCCGGCAGGAAGTCCCGCGCCTTGGTCAGCATCGCACGGGCGCGGGCGTAGTTCGGCGGCAGGTCGAGCCCGCCGAGCTCCACCGCGCCGCCAATGCGGATCCCGGTCGAGAGCGGCGCGGCGACGAAGCCGTGGGCGGCGAAGGTGATGTGGCAGCCGAGGTCGAAGGCGCCGGGCGGCAGCGTCGTGTTGTAGCCGCGCTCGGTCTCCAGCGGGATGCGGTCGCCGAGCGTTCGGGCGATCCGGTGCGAATGGGCGCCGGCGGCGAGCACGATGCGGCCGGCGGCGAGAGTCCGTCCGTCGCCCAGATGCGCCTTCGCGCCGTCCTCCGTGGCTGAGATCGCGCGAACCTCTGCAGTGTCTATTCGGCCGGTTTTCGCCCGAAATGCCGCGGCAAGCGCGAGGACATAGAGCTTCGGATCGGCGATGGCCCACCAGTCTTCGGTGAAGGTCGCATGGGTGAAACGGGGCGAGAGGCCGGGCTGGACCCCGGCGATGGCGTCGGCCCCGACAAGCGAGCGGTAGCTGAACCCGAAATGCGTCGCCTCGTCGCGTTCGCGGCAGGCGGCATCGAAGGCGCTGGCGCGCTCGTAGACCTGAAGCTGG
>WOZM01000144.1 GCA_011620265.1 Paracoccaceae bacterium | reverse complement strand
GCGATGTGATGGGGCGGGCGGGGCGCGCGGCGGTGACGGCGCGGCTCGCGGGGCTGCGGGCGGAGTGGGGGCTCGATTTCGTCGTGGTCAACGGCGAGAACGCGACCTCCGGCGTCGGGCTTTCGGCCGAACATGCGAAGGCGCTGCTGGCGGCCGGCGCCGATTGCGTCACGCTCGGCGATCATGCCTTCGACCAGAAGGACATGCTGTCCTACATCGAGACCGAGCCGCGCATCCTCCGCCCGCTCAACTACGCCAGGACCGCCCCCGGCAAGGGCGCGCGGGTCTTCGCCGCGCCGGGCGGGCGCAAGGTCCTGGTGGCGCAGGCGCTGGGCCAGGTCTTCATGAAGCGACCCTTCGACGATCCCTTCTCGGCCCTCGACGGGGTCTTGCGCGCCCATCCGCTGGGCGGCGCGGTGCAGGCGACGCTCGTCGATATCCATTGCGAGGCCACGAGCGAGAAGATGGGTGTCGGCCACTGGTGCGACGGACGGGCGAGCCTTGTCGTCGGCACCCATACCCATGTGCCCACCGCCGACGCGCAGATCCTGCCGGGCGGCACCGCCTTTCAGGCCGATGCCGGCATGTGCGGCGACTACAATTCGGTGATCGGGATGGACAAGCTCGAACCGATGCGCCGTTTCGTCACCGGCATGGGCAAGGAGCGCTTTTCGCCCGCCGCCGGCGAGGCGACGCTGTCGGGCACCTATGTCGAGACCGACGACCGCACCGGGCTTGCGACCAGGGTGCGGATGATCCGCATCGGCGGACGGCTGGAAGAGGCGCGGCCCTGATGAATCCCCGGCTGCTTTTCGCGGCGCTTTTCGCGATCGGGGCGGCTTGGGGGCTGACCACGCCCTTGTCGAAATACATCGTCCTCGGCGGCTACCGGCATTTCGGCATCATCTTCTGGCAGGAGGTGGTGGCGGTCGCAGCGCTCGGCCTCTGGCTTCTCGTCGCGCGCCGACCGGTGCCGCTCAACCCCGGATCGCTGGTGCGATACGCCTTCATCGCGATGTTCGGCACGATCCTGCCGGGCGCCGCCTTCTACACCGCGCAGGAGGGGCTGCCGGCGGGGCTGGTGGCGCTCTTCATCGCGCTGGTGCCGATGTTCGCCCTGCCGCTCGCCATCGGGCTCGGCCTTGAGCGGCCGGAGCCGTTGCGCTTTTTCGGCGTTGTCGCCGGAATGATCGGAATCGCGATGATCATCCTGCCGGAGGCTAGCCTGCCCGACCGCGCGGCGCTCGTCTTCGTGCCCTTCGCGCTGGCCGCGCCGGTCTTCTACGCGGTCGAGGCGACGGGGCTCGGCCGGCTCGGCACCGCAAGGCTCGACCCGGTGCAGCTCCTATTCGGCGCCTCGCTGATCGGCCTCGCGCTGGTCCTGCCCTTCGTCTGGGCGACCGGAAGCTGGATCACGCCGGGCCTTCCGGTCGGCCGGGCCGGCACCGCGCTCGTGGTGACGGCGCTGATCCATGCGGTGGCCTATGCGGGCTATGTCTGGATCGTCGGCCAGGGTGGCGCGGTCTTTGCAGCACAGGTCAGCTACATTGTCACCGGCACCGGCATGATCTGGTCGATGGCGATCCTCGGCGAGCGCTATTCGCTCTGGGTCTGGGGCGCGCTCGGCATCGTCTTCGCCGGGCTCTTCCTGGTCCAGCCGCGCCCCGCCCGGGCCGGGGATGCAAGTCTGCTTGCCCTGCCATCGGGCGAGGGTAATATCGCGCTTCATGAAACCAAGGGTCACTGAATGATCGACCTTCCCCTCTCGCCGGACGGCGAGGCCATCCTGACATTGCTGGTCGTGGTGGGGATGTTCGTGATGTTCGTGCGCGAACGCTATCCGACCGAGGTGGTGGCGATCTCGGGGGCGGCGCTTCTTCTGGTGCTGGGTGTACTGCCCTACGATCTCGGGCTTGCGGCGCTGACCAATCCCGCGCCCTGGACCATCACCGCGATGTTCCTGATCATGGGGGCGCTCGTGCGGACCGGGACGCTGGAATGGCTGACCCGCATGGCCGAGGCGAATGCCGATCACCGGCCGACGGTGACGCTGGTCATCCTCTTCGGCTTCGTGGCCCTGGCCTCGGCCTTCCTCAACAACACGCCGGTCGTGGTGGTGATGATCCCTGTCATGGTCTCGATCGCGCGGAAGCTGAACATCTCGGCCTCGAAGCTGCTCATTCCCCTTTCCTATGCCGCGATCCTCGGCGGCACGGTGACGCTGATCGGCACCTCGACCAACCTTCTCGTCGACGGCGTGGCCAAGGCGCAGGGGATGAAGCCGTTCTCGATCTTCGAGATCGCGCCCCTCGGCGCGCTGCAGGTGCTGATCGGCATGATCTATGTCGCGACGATCGGGCGGCGGCTCCTGCCCGACCGGCAGTCGATGGGGGGGATGCTCGGCGACCGGCGGAAATTGAAGTTCTTCACCGAGGTGGCGGTGCCGGAAGGCTCCAACCTCGCCGGCCAGAAGGTGCTCGAGGTCGATCTCTTCAAGCGCCCGGGAGTGCGGGTGATCGACGTGCTGAGGGGCGACGCGTCGCTGCGCCGAGATCTCGGGCCGGTGGAACTGCAGGTCGGCGACCGGGTGGTGCTCAGGACCGAGATGGCCGAGCTTCTGGGATTGCAGGAGAACAAGGATATCCGGCTCGTCGACAAGCTCTCCTCGGTGCAGACCGAGACGGTGGAGGTGCTGATCACGCCGGGTTGCCGGATGGTCGGGCGGTCCCTGGGCGAGTTGCGGCTGCGGCGGCGCTACGGGGTCTATACGCTCGCGGTACACCGCAGGAACCAGAATATCGGCCGCCAGCTCGACGACCTCGTCGTCGTCGTCGGCGATACCCTGCTTCTGGAGGGCGCGCCCGAGGATATCCAGCGGCTCGCGGCCGAGATGGAACTGGTCGATGTGTCGAAACCGACGGTCAAGGCCTATCGCCGCGCCAAGGCGCCGGTGGCCTTCGCGGTGCTGGCGGGGATCGTGGTGCTTTCCGGGATCGGGGTGGCGCCGATCCTGCCCTTGGCGATCGTGGGCGTCGCGGTGGTGCTTCTGACCCGCTGCATCGACGCGGAAGAGGCCTTTTCCTTTATCGAGGGCCGGCTCCTGGCATTGATCTTCTCGATGCTGGCGGTCGGGGCGGCGCTTGATCATTCCGGCGCGGCGCGACTGCTCGTCGGCTGGATCAGCCCGTCACTGACCGAATTGCCGCCGCAACTGGTGATCCTCGCGATCTACCTGCTGGCGATGGTGCTGACCGAGATCGTGTCGAACAACGCGGTGGGGGTGATCTTCACGCCGGTGGCGATCGAGCTCGGGCATTCGCTCGGCCTCGATCCGCGCGGGCTGGTCGTCGCGGTGATGTTCGCGGCCTCGGCGGCGTTCTCGACACCGATCGGCTATCAGACCAACATGCTCGTCTACGGCCCGGGCGGCTACAAGTTCACCGATTACCTGAAGGTGGGCATTCCCCTGAACCTGATCCTCGCCGTGTCGGCGAGCCTGACGATTCCCCTGATCTGGCCGCTCTGACGGGCGCGTCTTCGAATTGAGACGCCTTGCGGCGTCATGCCTTTGGGTGGCGCCGCGCATCGCGCGCGGCGCGTGAGGGGGCCGCTGGCCCCCTCTTGCCGCGGGCGCGGCAATTCACCCCCCGGAGGTATTTGCGAACAGAAGAAGGCCAGGCGGGCCGTTCCCTTCTTCTGTTTCCAAATACCTCCCGCCGGAGGCGACCCTGACCCGCGCGCGGACCCCGAGGGAGCGAGACGTCCCTTGCGCCGGGCCGGCGCGGCCTTCGGATCAGAGCGGCCAGAAGACGAGGATGGCGGGCAGCGAGACCGCGATCACCAGGATCTCCAGGGGCAGGCCCATGCGCCAGTAGTCGCCGGACCCGTAGCCGCCGGGGCCGAGGATCAGCATGTTGTTCTTGTGGCCGATGGGCGTCAGGAACGCCGAGGAGGCGGCGACCGCGACCGCCATCAGGAAGGGATCGGGCGGGGCACCGAGTGCCTTTGCCATCGCGATCCCGACCGGCGCCGCGACGATCGTCGTCGCGGTGTTGTTGAGGACATCGGAGAGCGTCATCGTCACCACCATGAGGAGAAGGAGCGCCATCCAGGCCGGCGCGCCGGTGGTGAGGCCGGCCAGCGCCCCCGCGATCAGCGCGGT
>WOZM01000252.1 GCA_011620265.1 Paracoccaceae bacterium | reverse complement strand
GGCCGCATCGCGCATGGCATGCTGACCGCCGGCCTGATCTCGGCGGTGATCGGCGAACAGCTTCCGGGGCATGGCACGGTCTATCTCGGCCAGTCGCTGAAATTCATGGCCCCGGTCCGCCCCGGCGATACCGTCCATGCCGAGGTCAAGGTCACCACGATCGACCACGCGCGGCGGCGAGTGACCCTTGAAACCCATTGCGCGGTGGGCGATACGATTGTGCTGAAGGGCGAGGCGCTGGTTCTGGCGCCAAGCCGCAAGTTCGACTGAGGCGGCGGGCGCTCCCGCCGGACGGGGGCAGATGCGCATTCACCACCACTGGACCGGAATCGGGCCGGCCGACCGCGGAGCCTCGGTGGCGATGGGGAATTTCGACGGTGTGCATCTCGGCCATCGCGCGGTGATCGACATCGCCCGCGAAGCGCCCGCCCCCCTCGGCATCCTCACCTTCGAGCCGCATCCGCGCCAGTTCTTCGCGCCGCACGCCCCCGCCTTCCGGCTGATGAATGCCGAGGCGCGAACCCACCGGCTGGAAAAGCTGGGCGTGGCGCAGCTTTACGAACTGCCGTTCGACGCGGCGCTGGCCGGGATGGAGGCCGAGGCCTTCATTGCCGAGGTGCTCGTCGGCGGCCTCGGGATCGCCCATGTCACGGCCGGGGCGGATTTCTCCTTCGGCAAGGGCCGCAAGGGAAATGTCGAGACCCTGTGCGCGGCGGCCCGCCACCACGGCTTCGGCGTCACCATCGCCGATCTCGTCGCGCAGGACGGCGAGGAGATCTCCTCCACCGCGATCCGCGCCGCGCTGAGCGAGGGGCGCCCGCGCGATGCGGCGCGAATGCTCGGCCACTGGCACCGGATCGAGGGCGCGGTCCTGCACGGCGACAAGCGCGGCAGGGATCTGGGCTTTCCGACCGCCAATATGGGCGTCGAGGGGCTGCACCTGCCGAAGTTCGGCGTCTACGCGGTCAAGGTCGATGTGCTGACCGGCCCCCATGCCGGCAGCCATGACGGCGCCGCGGCCATTGGGGTGCGGCCGATGTTCGGGGAGAACCGGCCGAACCTCGAAACCCACCTCCTCGACTTCGCGGGCGACCTTTACGGCGAGCATCTCTCGGTCGCGCTGGTCGACTATCTCAGGCCCGAGGTGAAGTTCGACAGCCTGCCCGCGCTCGTCGCGCAGATGAACGCCGATTGCGACCGGGTGCGCGCCATCCTTGCCGCGCTCTGACCCCCTTCCCTTTCCCGCGCCGCTCGGCCACTCTCGCGCCCCATGAAACATGACATTCCCCGCGACGGGCTTCGCCCCGGCTTCTGGAAGCGCCCGCTCACCTCGCTCACCCCGCGGGAATGGGAGGCGCTCTGCGACGGCTGCGGCAAGTGCTGCCTCAACAAGCTCGAGGACGCGGATACCGGCGAGGTGTTCTTCACCCGGATCTCGTGCCGGCTTCTCGACACCGAAACCTGCCGCTGCGGCCAGTACGAGGAACGCAAGCGCTTCGTGCCGGAATGCGTGGTGCTCAGCCCCGGGACCATCGGCAAGGTCGCCTACTGGATGCCCTCCACCTGCGCATACCGGCTCCGCCACGAAGGCAAGCCGCTTTTCGACTGGCACCCCCTGATCTCCGGCGATCCGGAGAGCGTTCAGGCCGCGGGCGAGTCGGTCCGGGGCTGGACCCTGCCCGAGTTCGAAATTCCCGAAGAGGACTGGGAAGACCACATCATCGAGGATCTGTGATGGAATTCGCCTCCGACAATGCCTCGGGCACGGCACCCGAGATCATGGCCGCGCTCGGCGCGATCAACGCGGGCTATGCGCCCTCTTACGGCAGCGATCCGGCGATGGGCCGGGTCCGGGCGTTGATCCGCGAGGTCTTCGAGGCGCCGGAGGCCGAGGTCTATCTCGTCAACAACGGCACCACCGCGAATTCGCTGTCTCTGGCGACCTATTGCCCGCCCTGGGGCGCGGTCTATTGCCACGATGCCGCCCATGTCGAGGTCGACGAATGCGGCGCGCCGGAGTTCTTCATCGGCGGCGGCAAGATGGTCAAGGTGCCGGGCGCGGACGGCAAGATGACACCCGAATCGCTGAAAGCGGCGATCGAGGCGACGCCGCACGGCTTCGTCCATTCGGTGCAGCGCGCCGTCGTCACGCTGACCAACACGACCGAGGCGGGCACGGTCTATTCCGTATCGGAGCTTCAGGCGCTCTGCACCGTCGCCAAGGATTTCGGCCTGCCCGTCCATCTCGACGGCGCGCGCTTCGCCAATGCGCTTGTCGCCACCAATGCGAGCCCGGCCGAGATGAGCTGGAAGGCCGGCGTCGATATCCTGTCCTTCGGCGGCACCAAGAACGGCTGCATGGGGGTCGAGGCGGTGGTGCTCTTCGATCCGAAGAAGGCCTGGGAATTCGAGCTGCGCCGCAAGCGCGGCGGGCATCTCTTCTCGAAGCACCGCTACCTCTCGGCACAGATGGAGGCCTATCTGACCGACGGCCTCTGGCTGCGTCTGGCGCGCGACGCCAATGCGAAAGCCGCAGTGCTTGAGGCGGCGATCCTGTCGGTGCCCGGGGCGCGGCCGCTCTTTCCGCGCGAGGCGAACATGGTCTTCGCCTATCTGCCGCGCGGCACGCACCGGCGGGCGATGGCGGCCGGCGCGCATTATTACCTCTGGC
This sequence comes from Paracoccaceae bacterium, assembly GCA_011620265.1. Classification (GTDB taxonomy): domain Bacteria; phylum Pseudomonadota; class Alphaproteobacteria; order Rhodobacterales; family Rhodobacteraceae; genus Albidovulum. The sequence continues at coordinate 1,500 of WOZM01000252.1, read as the reverse complement.
CCCACGACGAGACGCTGGACGGCCCCGACGATCAGCCCGTCAGCGCCCGCTTCGTCTGTTCCTGGTGCACGACGGAAGCCGAGATCGAGGCGTTCGCGACGCTTATCCGCGGTCGAGATTGACGCCGGTCAGGCCGGCCGTCTCGTCCGGATGGGTGATCGGCACCATATGGCCCGCCCCCGGCACCGTCGCCACGCCGACATCCGGCAGCCGCGCCGCGATCTCCTCGGCGATGCGCTCGATGATCGCCGGGGACCGATCGCCGCGGATCAGGAGGACCGGCATCTCAAGGCTTTCAAGCGCGCCGGGTTCGAGGATGCCGCCGCTGTCTTCATAATGCGCCTTGTGCCCGGCCGAGACGAGCCCGATGCGGCGGGCAATATCCGCGCGGCTGCGCGCGCTCATCCGGGACCAGTCGATGCCGGTGCCCCAGACCCGGGTAAAGGCCTCGGCCGCCGCCTCCGCGTCGCCCGCCGCCATCGCTGCCTCGAACCCGGCCATCTCGCGCTCGTGCGCCGCCCATTCCGGGTGGCCCCTGGCGGCGGCGAAGAGCACCGGCTCGATCAGCGTCAGCGTCCGGACCGCTTCCGGCGCGGCGATGGCGAGGTTGAGCGCGGTCACCGCGCCGAAGGAATGGCCGATGAGGTCGATGGGCGTCTCGATGAAACTCGCCGCGATGCGGGTCGCGAGGGCGAGGAAATCGCCCTCGCCCGGCCAGTCGGCCGACTGCCCGTGCCCCGGCAGGTCGAAGGCGGTCAGCACCAGCCGGTCGGCAAGCCGCTCGGCCACGCCCGCCCAGGCGCCGGAACTGGCGAGCGAGCAGTGGATGGCAAGGGCCGGCCGCGCCCCGTGGCCGGTCGCCTGCCAGAAGGTCGGGTGCCCGGCCCGGTCCTCGAGCGGCATCAGAGCCTGCCGGAAAGATGCAGGTCGAGATCGTCGAGCCGGTCCTGCCCCCAGAAGCGCTGGCCGTCGTCGGTGATGTAGAAGGGCGAGCCGAAGACGCCCTTGCCCACGGCCTCTTCGAGGGTGTTGGCATAGGCTTCCGCCCCCATCAGCATGCCGCTGTCGGCAAGGCTTGCATCGAAGCCATGCGCCGTCAGCAGGTCGCGCACCGTCTCGTCCTGGGATATGTCGCGCTCCTCCGCCCAGCAGGCGCGCAAGACGCCGTGGACCAGCCCGCCCAGATCGCCGCCCGCCCCTTTCGCCTTCGCCGCCTGCGCCGCGATGATCGCGTAGGAGGACGGCGCGGCATTGGCCGGCCAGAACATCGGCTGAAGGTTGATCTTCAGCCCCGCCTTCCTGGCCTGCCGCGTGATCTCCTGAAGCCGGTATTCCTTGCGGCTCTCGTGCCGGTCCTTCGGCGCCGTGCCGCCGGTCCGCCCGAAAAGAGCGCCGACGTCGAGGGGCTTGTAGGTCACCGTCGCGCCGTGTTTCGCCGCGATCTTCTCCAGCCGCGTCCCGGCGAGATAGGTGAAGGGCGAGATCGTCGAGAAATAGTAG
>WOZM01000237.1 GCA_011620265.1 Paracoccaceae bacterium | reverse complement strand
CTGTGGCTTGAGCGATCAGGTCAGTACCCGCTGATCCGTGGCAGCCAGGTGCTGAGCGCCGGCACGAAGGTCAGCAGCATCAGCACGATCAGGTTTGCCAGAAAGAAGGGCGGCATTTCACGCACCAGCGCCGCAGGGCGCATGTTGGCGGCTGCCGAGACGACGAAGATCAGGCTGCCTACAGGGGGCGTCGTCAGGCCCAGCGTCAGGTTGACGATGACAACGATCGCGAAATGATCCGGCGCGATCCCGAGCGCATGGCTGATCGGTGCCAGGATCGGAACCAGGATCATGACACCGGGAAGCGGATCCATGAAGAGACCGAAGACCAGCATCAGCAGGTTGACGGCCAGGAGGAAGACGATGGGGGACAGTTCCCAGGAAATAATCGTCTGGGCAAGGAACTGTGGCAGCCCCTCGATCACCAGCACCCAGGCAAAAGCCCGGGCTGCGCCCAGGATCAAGAGGACCGCGGCGCTGATCAACGCCGCGCGAAGGATGATATGCGGCAGATCCCGCAGCCGCAATGCGCGATAGACGAACATGCCGCAGAACAGCGCGTAGAACACGGCGATTACCGATGCCTCTGTCGGCGTGAAGATTCCGCCGCGGATTCCGCCGATGATCAGGACAATCAGCCCAAGCGCCGGCAGGGCCAGTGCCGTGTTGCGCAGCATTTCGGCACCGGAGGGGCGGGGCGTGTCGCTGCGATAGTTCCGTTTCCGGCTGACATAGCCATTCGCCGCCAGATTGCCGAACCCGAGAAGAAGCCCCGGCACGACCCCGGCCATGAAAAGCGAGCCGACCGAGACCGCCTCGTCCTGGAGGGCATAGATGATCATCACGATCGAGGGCGGAATGATCGGCCCGATCACGGCGCTCGAAATCGTCAGCGCCCCCGCGTAAGATCGGTCATAGCCGCCCTTTTCCATCATCCGGATCATCATCGCGCCCGGCCCGGCGGCATCGGCGAGCGCCGATCCGGAAATGCCCGCGAACATGGTCGACGAAATCACGTTGGCATAGCCCAGCCCGCCGCGCAGGTGGCCCACGAATTGCGAGGCAAAGCGCAGCAGGGTCTGGGTGATTGCGCCCCCCGTCATGATTTCCGCGGCAAGAACGAAGAACGGTACCGCCAGCAGCGGAAAGCTGTCGAGCCCGGCGAACATTTCCTTGACGACGACGATCTGCGGATAGGAACTGCCCAGTTCGATCGCGACAAAGACCGAAATGGCCATGGCAAAGGCCACGGGAAGACCGAGCACCATCAGCACGAACAATGAAACAAACAGGATTTCAACCATTTGCCGCACCAGGCATCACGTCCGTCTCGCCATTCGATTCCCCGTATTGACCCGCCAGGATGAACCGCCTGGCGATCAGTAGCAGGTGGAGGATCAGCAGGCCGAAGCCGACCGGCATCGCGGCATAGACATAGAGGAACGACAGCCGCAGCGCCGGTGTCTTCTGGAACCGCGCGCGGTCCATGTATTGCAGCCCGACATAGATCATGAAGGCGAAAAAGCTCAGCAACACCAGCACGATGAGTGCGCGCAAGGCCCTCTGGCTGCGGGTGCTCAGGACATCGTGCAGGTTGGTGATCGCGACATGGCCGCCCTGTCGCAGCGCCAGCCCGGCGCCCAGAAATGTCATCCAGATCATCAGATACCGTGCCGCCTCGTCCGCCCAGGGCAGCGAATGGTTGGTGGCGTAGCGCAGCGCGACATTCGCACCGACGATCAAGGCCATGGACGCGAGCAACGATATGACCACCGCCCCGTTCAACGCGACGACTATGCGTTCGAGTCTGCGCATCGGGTCTCCTTACAAGGGAAAGATCGGCCGACAGCCTGCGCCGCCAGCCGATCCATGTCACAACGCGGCTTACCTTGTCTCGGAAATCCGGTCGATCAGATCCTTGCCGTAGGTCTTGTAGTAATCCTCATAGGCACTTTCGATCGACGCGCGAAAGGCCTCTTTCTGCTCTTCCGAGAGCGCGTTCACTTCCATGCCGCGTTCCCTGAGCGTGGCGACGCCGCTGCTCTCGACATTGTCGACATAGGCCCGCATGGCGACCACTGCTTCTTTGGCCCCCTTCCCGAATGCCGCCTTGTCCTCATCCGAGAGACCGTCCCAGAAGGGTTTCGAGACCAGCAGCATGGCAGGCGAATAGACATGCCCGGACAGCGTCAGATATTTCTGCACCTCATACAGCTTGGCCGAGACGATGACCGAAAGCGGGTTTTCCTGCCCGTCGATCGTCCCTTGCTGAAGCGCCCCGATCACCTCGGGCCAGGCCATCGGGGTCGGCGCCGCCCCCAGCGCGTTGAACGCGCTCAGGTGGACCGGGTTTTCCATGGTGCGCAGTTTCATGCCCGCCAGATCTTCCGGCGTGTTGATGGGATTGCGGTTGTTGGTGATGTGGCGAAAGCCCTGCTCACCCCAGGCCAGCGCAACCATTCCGGCATCATCGAACCTGGCAAGGATTTCCTGCCCGACAGGCCCGTCGAGCACATGGCGCGCGTGATCGAGGCTGCGGAACAGGAACGGGATGTCCGTTACGCCGGTTTCGGGCACGAAATTGCTGAGCGTTCCGGTCGAGACGATCGTCGCTTCGATGGTTCCGATCTGGAGACCTTCGATGACTTCGCGCTCGCCGCCAAGGGCGGACGACGGAAAGTGACGGAAGGTGAACCTGCCGTCTGTTTCGGCCTCCACCACGTCCTGCCATTTCCGAGCCGCGACGCCATAGTGCGAATCAGGCGCCAGCGCATAGCCGATCTTCACTTCGGTCTGGGCAGCCGCCACGCCGCCGGCCATCGTGGCCATGGCGGCAATCAGGGCCGTTTCGCGTATCCTGTCGAAATACATCTGGTACCTCCTCCGGGTTTGCCGTGTCTCGGGCGGGCTGCCATCGCGCAGCCCGGTCGTTGAATTTTTACGCGGGCGGGACATCTGCGCGACTATGGGCGAGAGGCGTCGCAACGCCGTTTGCATCACGCCCGGTCGCACTCATCGGAACCCCATTTCGGCGCTTGTCATTCTCGATACGCTCCTTCCAGCGACCTTGCTCAACAGGTCGATGACAAGAAACGATTTCGTAACCCTCCCTCCTGGTTCGGCGGATCATATTGACGAATCCGCCCGTGACAAGCCGATTGGGACCGTGACCGATGCAAGCCCCTGCAATAATGCCCGATGTCCCATCCCGACTCCGGCCTTTTCTCCGGGCGAACACGCAGACGGGCGCCAGACCGAAGACGCAGCGGCATCGCTCAGTCGGCGCTTCTGCGGAAAATGCGAACCAGTTCCGGCATCCAGGCCTGGCCCTGGCCGGCATCCACCGCAGCGCAGAGCGCATCGGCAACACCATCGGCGATGGTTCGCTGCGCGCCGGCGGCCCCGGACATGGAGCGATAATAGTCTATATCCTTTCGGGCGTTGCTGACAAGGAACGGCAGACCCTCGCGGTCGCCGGCGGTGATGAAGGGTGCAAGACGCTGCAGCGCGGTGCTGGCGCCGCCGCCATTGGCAAGAACCTCGACAAACACCCCGGGGTCGAGGCTCTGTTGATGGCGTGGATGCCGCCTCCTGACGGCATCGCAATGTGCCAATGTGATGAGTGTTGAAGCCATCACAGAAGGAGAGAGCGTCCATGGCCGAGGTTGCTATCATCGGGATTGATCTGGCAAAGCGTGTCTTCCATCTGCACGGGGCGGGCCCGGACGGGTCTGTCGCGTTTCGCATGAAGTGTCCCGGGTTCAGTTGCTGGCTTTCGTCGCTCAGCATCCGAAGTGCGTTATTGCCATGGAGGCGTGCGCGACTGCGCATGGCTGGGGCCGCGAGTTCAAGAACTTGGGACATGACAGCAGGACTTCGAAGATGGGGCAGCGCGACATCCGCACGCTTCTGGTGTCTGGCGCGATGGCCGTTCTTCAAGCGGTGGAGCGGTTTGACATCCCAAATAGCGGTTGGCTGAAGCGCTTGCGGGCCCGTAAGCCACGCATGGTCGCCGCGATCGCGCTGGCGAACAAGATGGCGCGCGCCCTCTGTGCGATGTTGACGAAACAAGAGGATTACCGGAACCCGGTGGCGGCGATGGCCTAAGCGCGCGGCGCTTACCAACCCGTCCCGGCACGTCGGGAGTGTGAGGAGGTCGTTGAACAGTAAGGGCACAGGATCGATCAGATCCGG
>WOZM01000289.1:763-4195 GCA_011620265.1 Paracoccaceae bacterium | reverse complement strand
GGCGAATTTGCATCGGCATTGGCGTTGTGGCCGCCCGGTGCCGTGGTAGCATCGGAGCGTCGAAGTTCCGCCCCGGAGGTGTTCTTGCGCAGGCAAGGCGCCTCGCCATGTCAGAGCGCGCGTGGGGGTCGCGGACCGGACGTGCTTGCGCCCCCGCGCGGGCCCATCGCCGCCCGGTCGGGCGGTGGCGGGGCAACGCGGAACGGAAGTTGCCTGAAACCGTGCCCGTCATGGGCCAAAACAAGAAGTCGGAGACTGACAATGAAGACCTTGAAAGCCGCTGTTCTTGCCTCGCTGATTGCCGCCCCGGCCTTTGCCGGCGGCTATGCCGAGCCAGTCATGGAGCCGGCGGTCCAGCCGGAAGTCATCGTCGAGGACACCTCGTCCTCGTCCGCGGGCATCCTGGTGCCGATCCTGCTGCTGGTTCTGGTCGCTGCTGTCGCTTCGGCAGACTGATCCGGGCCCCCGCAGGCCGCCTTGCCGCCTGTGGCCCTTGCCATGCGCCCGGACCGCTTGTTGCGGCCGGGCGTTCCTGTTTGCATGACAATGCCTTGCGCGGCGTTCTTCATGCGATCAGCGCCGCAAGATCGACGCTGCAATCCACGCCGATCTTGCCACGCCCGCCGCGGTCCGTGAAGGCCTCTGCCGCCGCCCGCCCTGCCTGCCGCAACTGCGCCAGCAGCGTCGGGGTCGGCACCAGTTTCGTCGCGACGCTCAGGCTGCCCATCAGCGCGTCATCGGCGATCATGTGCACCCGCACGTCCTTCATGCTGCCGGGCGACAGATGCCCGCGCGCCAGCAGCCGCTTGACGAAGGCGATCGCCCGCAATTCGCGCAGCAGCGAGGAGTTGAAGCTGATCTCGTTCACGCGGTTGCTGATCTCCGCCGCCGTGCGCGGCAGCGCCTCGCGCATCAGCGGGTTGATGCTGACGATCACGATGTCGTCGGGCAGCTCTGGCGCGAACAGCGGGAACAGCGCCGGGTTGCCGGCATAGCCGCCATCCCAGTAGGCCTCGCGCCGGCCGGTGGCGGGGTCGTCGATCTCCACCGCGCGGAACACCTCGGGCAGGCAGGCGGAGGCAAGGATCACGTCGGTGCCGATCTCGGCATTGTCGAAGACCCGGATCTTGCCACTGCGCACATTGGTGGCCGAGATGAAGATCTGCGGGCCTTCCTCGGCCTTGATCCGGTCATAGGCGAAGCGTTCCGCCACGCGGCGCAGGGGATTGTCCCAGAACGGCAGGTCATAGGGGCTGACGGCGCTGGTCACCGCGTCGATCATCGAGAAGGGCACCACCGTCTCGATCATCCGCGCCGTCAGCGCCGGGCCGGGCAGGAAGGCCATCAGCCAGTGCGCGAACGAGAGGTCCGGGATCGCGCCCATCTGGCCCCAGAGCCAGTCGAGCTGGTCGCGCGCGCCCTCGCGGCCGCCCGCCACCCAGCCCGATTTCAGCGCGGCGGCGTTGAGCGCCCCGGCAGAGCAGCCGGAAATGGCGGCGATCTCGATGTCGGGATCCTCGAGCAGCCGGTCGAGCACGCCCCAGGTGAAGGCGCCATGCGCGCCCCCGCCCTGCAGCGCGAGGTTGATGCGGCGGGGTCCGTGTGCGGGCGCGGCGGCCGGGGCGGCGAACTGTTGCGGCGCATCGCCTTCGCTCCCGGTCACCAGATCCTCGATCGCCTCCAGCGCGCCGGGTTCTCTGGCAAGGTCGGCGGCGGGCGGCTTCGCCTTGCCGGAGGGCTTCGGCGCTGGCCCGGGACCGGCCTTGACCTGCCCGCTGCCACCCGGTCCGCCAGTTTCGCTGTCCGTCATGCCTGTCCCGCCTTCCGCTTGCCCATCGGCCGGGGCCGCGCCTCCGCGCGCCCCTGCCATGCCATCCCTCCCTGCCCTGTCAGCTAGCCCTGCCTACATCGCCGTCCAGCCGCCATCGACACTCACCGCGGTGCCGGTGATCTGCGCGGCATGGTCCGAGCACAGGAACACGACGGTGCCGCCGATCTGCTCCACCGTCACGAACTCGCCCGAGGGCTGGCGGTCCAGCATCACCTTCTTGATCACATCCTCGCGCGACATGTTGTGGGTCTTCATCTGGTCGGGGATCTGCGCCTCGACCAGCGGGGTCAGCACATAGCCGGGGCAGATGGAGTTGCAGGTGATCGGCTCTTCCGCCGTTTCCAGCGCCACCACCTTGCTGAACCCGACGATGCCGTGCTTGGCCGAGACATAGGCCGACTTGAAGGGCGAGGCGGTCAGCCCGTGCGCCGAGGCGATGTTGACGACCCGGCCCCAGCCCGCCGCCCGCATCTTCGGCAGCGCGGCGGCGGTGGTATGGAAGGCGGAAGAGAGGTTGATCGCGATGATCGCATCCCATTTCGCGACCGGAAAGTCCTCGACCGGGGCGACATGCTGGATGCCGGCGTTGTTCACGAGGATGTCGCAGGCGCCGGCCTGTCCGATCAGCGCGCGGCAGTCCTCGGCCCTGGACATGTCGGCGCGGATATAGCGTGCGGTCACGCCGAACTCGGCCGCGACGGCTTCGGCCAGCGCGTGATCCTCGGCGCTGTCGGTGAACGAGTTCAGCACGACATCCGCCCCGGCCCGCGCCAGCTCGCGCGCGATGCCGAGCCCGATGCCAGAGGTCGATCCGGTGATGACGGCGGTCTTGCCGGCCAGCGATGTGGTGATGCTCATGGTCAATGCTCCTGCTATCTGGTGCCGACCTTATACGCCGCAGCCGCAACATCCAGCCGCGCCGCCGCCGGACCGGCGGAACGGCGCAAAAAAGACGCCCTCACGAGGAGGGCGTCAAGTCGTTGAGGCAGGTTTCATACAGGCAAGAAACCTATCGAGCAGTGGAACCCTTATACGAAATCAATGCCCTATCGCCAAGCCAAAAAACCGCGTGCGGCCGGTCCGGCGAGCGGTTTAGGCTCGGCTTGGTAAATCGCTCGCGAGGATGTGACCGATATGACACGCTTGCTCCAGGCGGCCAGGCTCGCCATCGCGGCAGCGGCCCTTGCCCCCGTGCTGGCCGCGGCCGAGCCCCGGGGTGGCATAGCTATGTACGGCGACCCCGCGCTCCCACCGGATTTTGTGTCGCTGCCCTATGCCAACCCGGACGCCCCCAAGGGTGGGACGATCGTATTCGGCGAGCTCGGCGGCTTCGATTCCCTTAACCCCTATATCTTGAAGGGGCAGGCACCGGCGGCGATCCAGACCCACGTCTTCGAGACGCTGATGGCGCGGAACTGGGACGAACCCTTCGGCCTCTACGGCCTGCTGGCCGAGACGATCGACACCGGGCCGAATCGCGAATGGGTCGAGTTCACGCTGCGGCCCGAGGCGCGTTTCTCCGACGGCAGCCCCGTCACCGTCGAGGACGTGATCTGGTCGATGGAGACGCTTTCGGAGAAGGGGCTGCCAAGATACCGGAA
>WOZM01000289.1:0-753 GCA_011620265.1 Paracoccaceae bacterium | reverse complement strand
CGCTTCGCCTTTTCCGAGCCCGATGCCGAGCTGCCGCTGATCATCGGCCTCCGCCCGATCCTGAAGAAGGCCGACTGGGACGGGATCGACTTCGCCGAGAGCAGCCTCCGCGTGCCGGTCGGCTCGGGTCCCTACACGATCGGCACCTTCGAGCCGGGGCGCACCATCGCCTTCGTGCGCGACCCCGGCTACTGGGGCCGCGACCTGCCGATCAACCGCGGCGTCAACAACTTCGACACCATCCGCTACGAATATTTCGTCGACGCGGGCGTCCTGTTCCAGGCCTTCACCGCCGGCACCCTCTCGGTGTATCGCGAGCTGAACCCCAACCGCTGGAAGAACGAGTACGGGTTCCCCGCCGTGACCTCGGGCAAGATCGTCAGGGCCGAGATCCCGCATGGCCGGCCGTCGGGGATGGAGGGCTTCGTCTTCAACACCCGGAGGCCGATCTTCGCGGACTGGCGGGTGCGGGACGCACTGATCCATGCCTTCAACTACGAGTTCGTCAACCGGACGCTCAATGCCGGCGCCTTCCCGCGGCGGGCGAGCTACTTCGCCAACTCCGAGCTCGGCATGGGCCCGGGGGCGGCGACCGGGCGGGTGGCCGAGCTCCTTGCGCCCTACGCGGGCGAGATCGTGCCGGATGCGCGCGACGCCTATGCGCTTCCGGTTTCGGACGGTTCGCCACGCAACCGGAAGAACATGCGGGTCGCGGCGGAGCGGCTGAAGGAGGCGGGCTGGACGGTGCAGGAC
>WOZM01000243.1:1775-4239 GCA_011620265.1 Paracoccaceae bacterium | reverse complement strand
TGGTCGGAGCGAGAGGATTCGAACCTCCGACCCCCTGCTCCCGAAGCAGGTGCGCTACCAGGCTGCGCTACGCTCCGACCTTTGCCGGGCGGGGTTACCGATTCCCGCGGGCTTTGGCAAGGGGGATCGGACCGCCCGCGTCACGAAGTGCCGCCGCGTCCGCGCAGCACCCGCTGCAGCACGCTCGACCGCGGCGTCGTCACGGTTTCGGTCCGGCCGCGCGTCTCGGTCACCGGCTTGTGCTCGGACGCCCCCGCCCGGCTTTCGCGGAAGACGATGTAGAGGCCCGAGGCGATGATCACCCCCGCGCCGATTCCGGTCGCCATGTCGGGCCGCTCGCTGAACAGGAAATAGCCGTAGGCCGTCGCCCAGAGGATCTGCGAATACTGCATCGGCGCGACGATCACCGCTTCGCCCGAGCGGTAGGCGAGGATGACGAGCCAGGAGCCGATCAGCCCCAGCACCGAGATCACGCCCAGAAGCCCCAGATGCGTCACCGGCATCGGCAGGTAGACGAAGGGCAGCGCCAGCCCCATCGCGATGACGTTGCCGAGAAGCGGATACATCAGGAGGACGATGGACCGCTCCTCGTTGCCGATCTTGCGGACGATGACCGAGATCATCGAGCCGCAGAGCGCCGATGTCAGTGCGGCGGCATGGCCGGCCGAGAGGTCCGACTGGCCGGGCCGGAGCACGATCAGCACGCCGCCGAGCCCGACCACCACCGCCGCCCAGCGCCGCGCACGGACCCGCTCGCCGAGCATCGGGATCGCCAGCACTGTGATGACGAGCGGCGAGGCGAAGAGGATCGCATAGACCTGTGCCAGGGGCAGCGTCGAGAAGGCGTAGAAGGCGGCCGCGCCGTTGATCACCGAAAGACCGGTGCGCGCCGCCACCCACCAGGGATGGCGCGGACGCAGGCTGTCCTCCTCGGCATCGGTCAAGAGCAGCACCGTGAGGACCGGAAAGCTCAGGAGGGCGGCGAAGAACAGGATCTGGAACGGCGAATAATGCGCGCCGAGGAACTTCACCACGACGTCATGCGTCGCGAAGACGCCCATTGCCATCAGCGCCACCAGCGCGCCGCGAAGATTGTGGCTTGCCGCCATTGCCGCGCATCCCGTCGAGTATCGCACCCACCTTTGGCGTGGGTCCGCCGTGCTTGCAAGCCCCGCCACGGGGGATTTCCGGTCGCGGGACCGGATCCCCCGCGCTGGCTTCATGCGGTCAGAGGCTCGCGTCGAGCGCCTTGACGATCGCGTCGCCCATCGCGCCGGTCGAGACCGGCGTGCCGCCTTCCGGCCCCATCAGGTCGGCCGTGCGGACCCCGTCCGCCAGCACCGCCTCGACCGCCTGTTCCAGCCGGTCCGCCTCGGCGCCCTGGTCGAAGGAATAGCGGAGCGCCATCGCGAAGGAGAGGACGCAGGCGATCGGGTTGGCCTTGCCCTGCCCGGCGATGTCGGGGGCCGAGCCGTGCACCGGCTCGTAAAGCGCCTTCGGCCGGCCATTCGCCATCGGTGCGCCAAGGCTCGCGGACGGCAGCATGCCGAGCGAGCCGGTCAGCATCGCGGCGCAATCGGACAGCAGGTCGCCGAAAAGGTTGTCGGTGACGATCACGTCGAACTGCTTCGGCCAGCGGACGAGCTGCATCGCCCCGGCGTCGGCATACATGTGGGAAAGCTCGACCTCGGGGTATTCGTTGTCATGAACCCACTGCACTTCCTCGCGCCAGAGGATGCCCGATTCCATCACGTTGGCCTTCTCCATCGAGCAGACCTTGTTGCCCCGGCGCTTCGCCAGCTCGAAGGCCGAGCGCGCGACGCGGCGGATTTCCTCGGTCGTGTAGCGCTGGGTGTTGATGCCGACGCGGCCGCCCTCGTTGTCGGGGGAGATGCCGCGCGGCTCGCCGAAATAGACGCCCGAGGTCAGCTCGCGCACGATCATGATGTCGAGGCCCGCGACGATGTCCTTCTTCAGCGACGAGAAGTCGGCGAGCGCGTCGAAGCACTGCGCCGGGCGGAGGTTGGAGAAGAGGTCCATCTCCTTCCGGAGGCGCAGGAGGCCGCGCTCCGGCTTCACGCTGAAGTCGAGCTTGTCGTATTTCGGACCGCCCACGGCACCGAGAAGCACCGCGTCCGCCGCCTGTGCCTTTGCCATCGTCTCGTCGGTCAATGGTACGCCATGCGCGTCATAGGCGGCGCCGCCGACGAGATCCTCGCTGACGTTGAACTTCAGGTCCCGCTTGTCGCCGAACCAGGTGATGATCTTCCTGACCTCGGCCATGACTTCGGGACCGATCCCGTCGCCGGGCAGGATGAGAATGGACGGATTTGCCACGGGCTTCGCTCCTCAAGGCTTGCGGAATTGCGTTCCTGCCCGCCTAGCCAAAGCCCGGCGCCGGGTCAAGCACCGGACAGGGTTTCGGAACCCGGCGGGGAGAGCCGGACACGCGGCGGATGCGCGG
>WOZM01000243.1:0-1675 GCA_011620265.1 Paracoccaceae bacterium | reverse complement strand
GGCGGGACGCGCCAGGCCGACGCGACGGCGAAGGCGCGCCGCTCCTCCCGGCCGGCCCCTTGCCCTTCCGCGGCCGCCATCCCAGGATGCGCGCCGAACGGAGGGCTGAATGAACATTCTCGATCTCGGCGACATTCACCTCCACTGGCGCGAGGACGGCGATCCCGCCGGGCGCCCGGTGGTCTTCGCCAATTCGCTCGGCACCGATTTCCGGATGTGGGACAAGCTGATCCCGCTTCTGCCGCGGGGCCTCCGGCTCATCCGCTACGACAAGCGCGGGCATGGCCTCTCGGCCTGTCCGCCCGGACCTTACGCGATGGGCGCGCTGATCCGCGATGTGGAACGGCTCCTCGACGCGCTTGAGGTCCGCGACTGCGTCTTCGTCGGCCTTTCCATCGGCGGGCTGATCGCGCAGGGACTGGCGGTGAAGCGGCTCGACCTCGTCCGGGCGATGGTGCTCTCGAACACGGCGGCCAAGATCGGCACCGCGCAGATGTGGGCCGACCGCATCGCCGCAATCCGCGCCGGCGGGATCGAGGCCATCGGCGACGCGACGATGGAGCGCTGGTTCTCGAAGTCCTTCCGCGCCACGGCCGAGATGCAGGGCTATCGCAACATGCTGACCCGCCAGCCGGTCGAGGGCTATGCCGGCTGCGCCGCCGCGATCTCGGGCACCGACTTCATCACGCCGACCTCCGGCCTGACGCTGCCGACGCTCGCCATCGCCGGATCCGAGGACGGGGCGACGCCGCCCGACCTCGTGCGCGAGACCTCTGGCCTGATCCGGGGCGCGCGCTTCCACCTGGTCCGGGGCGCCGGCCACCTGCCGCCGGTCGAGAAACCCGCCGATTACGCGGCGGTCCTGACCGAATTCCTCACCTCGGTCGGACAGGTCTGAGATGGCGTGGTTCCTGCTGATCCACGGCTCCTGCCACGGCGCCTGGTGCTGGCGCGACGTGATCCCCGCGCTCGAGGCGCTGGGGCACGAGGCGAAGGCCATCGACCTGCCCGCCCACGGAGCGGACCGGACCCCGGCGGCGGAGGCGACGCTCGACCGCTATGCCGAGGCGATCCTCGACGCGGTCGCGGCGCCCGTGACCCTCGTCGGCCATTCCGCCGCCGGCTATCCGATCACGCTCGCAGCCGAACGGGCGCCCGGGAAGATCGCCCGCCTCGTCTATCTCTGCGCCTACGTGCCGGTGCCGGGGATGTCGTTGATCGACATGCGCAAGGCGGGTCCCCGCCAGCTCCTGCAAGGGGCGGTGCGCGCGGCGCCGGACGGGGTGACCTACACGGTCGACCCCGACATGGCCCCCGGCACCTTCTACCACGACTGCCCGGCCGAGGCCGTGGCCTACGCCCTGCCCCGGCTCTGCCCCGAGCCGACCCTGCCGCAATCGACGGCGCTGCCACCCTTGCGGAACTGGCCCTCGGCCGAGAAACACTACATCGTCTGCGCGGACGACCACACGATCCCGCCGGAATACCAGCCGGTGATGGCCGCCGGCTTTCCGCCCGGCCATGTGACCACGCTTCCGACCGGCCATTCGCCCTTCTTCACAGCCCCGGACGCCCTTGCCCGGCGCCTGTCGGATATCGCCGGCGCGACCGGAACGTAAGGTGGGTCTTGACCCACCCTCCCCGGGCAAGGGTGGGTCAAGACCCACCTTACCGG
>WOZM01000099.1:1620-4249 GCA_011620265.1 Paracoccaceae bacterium | reverse complement strand
GGGCGCTCGCGACACTGCTGGCGGGGCTGATTTTCGCGCTGAGGCCGCTCGCGGCGCGGCCGGCGCGGGTGCTCCGGGCGCGGGACTGACGGGAAGGCCGGGGGTTTTCCACCCCCGGACCCCGGAGGATATTTCCGGCAAGATGAAGGGTTCAGCGGGTCCAGGGTCCGGCGCGGCGAAGGCGGAGCGCGTTCGTCACGACGAAGACCGAGGAAAGCGCCATGGCCCCCGCGGCGAGCATCGGCGAGAGGAGCATGCCGTTCAGCGGGTAGAGCGCGCCGGCGGCGACCGGGATGAGGATCACGTTGTAGCCGAAGGCCCAGAAGAGGTTCTGGCGGATGTTGCGCATCGTCGCGCGGGACAGCCGCACCGCATCGGCGACGGCGGCGGGATCGCCCGTCATCAGCACGACTTCGGCCGCCTCGATGGCGACGTCGGTGCCGGTGCCCATGGCGATGCCGATATCGGTAGCGGCCAGCGCCGGGGCATCGTTGATGCCGTCGCCGGTGAAGGCGGTGGTACCTTGGGACTTCAGCGCTTCCAGCGCGGCGACCTTGCCGTCGGGCAGGACCTCGGCCGCGACGTGGTCGATGCCGAGATCCTTCGCGATGGCCTCGACCGTGGCCGTTGTGTCGCCGGAGATCATCGCCGTCTTCACGCCCATCGCGTGGAGGGCGGCGATGGCGGCGCGGGCGGAAGGCTTGACCAGGTCGGCGACGGCGAGAAGTGCGGCGGCGCGGCCGTCGATGGCGACGAGGATTGGCGTCCTCGCGTCGGCGGCGAGGCGCTTTGCGGCCTCGGCGAGGGGGCCGGGGTCGATGCCGGCCTCTTCCAGCGCGCGGGCGTTGCCGATGAGGATGGCGCGGCCCCCGACGCGGGCAGTGAGGCCGCGTCCGGGCAGCGCCTTGACCTCGGTCGCCTCGGGCGGGGTGAGGCCGCGCGCCCGGGCCGCGTCGAGGATCGCGCGGGCGAGGGGGTGTTCGGACCGCGCCTCGGCGGCGGCGGCGAGGCCGAGCACGGTCGCCTCGTCGAAGCCTTCGGCGGGGATGAGGTCGGTCAGCGCGGGGTGGCCTTCGGTCAGTGTGCCGGTCTTGTCGAAGGCGACGATCCGCGCCTCGGCCAGCCGTTGCAGCGCGTCGCCGCGCCGGAAGAGGAGGCCGAGTTCGGCGCCGCGCCCGGTGCCGACGAGGATCGAGACCGGGGTGGCGAGGCCCATCGCGCAGGGGCAGGCGATGATGAGGACCGAGATACCGGCGACGAGGGCGTGGGTCAGCGCCGGTTCGGGGCCGAGAAGGAGCCAGACCGTGAAGGCAAGCGCCGCGAGAGTCATCACTGCGGGGACGAACCAGAGCGTGATCCGGTCCACCAGCGCCTGCACCGGGAGTTTCGCGCCTTGCGCGTCGGAGACCATCGCGATGATCCGGGCGAGCACGGTGTCCGCGCCGGTGGCCGTCACCCGGAAGGAAAGCGCCGCGGCACCGTTCACCGTGCCGCCGGTGATTGAAGCGCCGGCGGATTTCTCGACCGGGGCGGGTTCGCCCGTAAGCATGCTTTCGTCGATCCAGCCCTGACCTTCGGCGATCACCCCGTCCACCGCCACCCGTTCGCCGGGGGCGAGCCGCACGATATCGCCTTTCATGAGGCTTTCGACCGGAACCTCGGTCACCGTTCCGTCGCGCTCCACCTGCGCGGTGTCGGGGCGGAGCCCGATGAGCCGGCGGATCGCCTCGCCTGCCTGACCCTTGGCGCGCGCCTCGAGCATCCGGCCGAGGAGGATCAACGTGACGATGGTCGCCGCCGCCTCGAAATAGACGCCGCGCGCGGCCTCGGGCAGGAGGCCGGGCGCGAAGGTGGCGACGGTGGAATAGGCGAAGGCGGCGAGGCTGCCGAGGGCCACGAGCGAGTTCATCTCGGGCGCGCCGCGCAGAAGTGCCGGGATGCCGTGGCGGAAGAAGAGCCCGCCGGGGCCCGCGAGGATGAGCGCGGTCAGGACGAACTGGATGCGCCAGGAATTGGCCTCGCCCAGAGTGCCCGTCACCCAGTGGTGGAAGGCCGGGACCATGTGGGAGCCCATCGCGAGGATGACCACGGGGATGGCAAGGGCGGCGGAGAGGGCGAAGGAGCGGCGGAGTTTCGCGGCCTCGTCGGCCTGTCGGTCCGTCTTCGGTCCGCTCTCGGCTGCCGGGAAAGCGGGGTAGCCGGCGGCACCCGCGGCGGCGGCGAGCGCCGCGGGCGTGGTGGTGCCGGAGGTGAAGTGGATGCGGGCAGACTGGGTGGCGAGGTTGACCTCGGCCGCGATGACGCCGGGGACGGCCTTCAGCGCGCGCTCCACCCGGCCCACGCAGGAGGCGCAGGTCATGCCCTGGACATCGAGCCGCGCGGTTGCCTCCGCCGCCGGATAGCCCGCCGATTTCAGCGCCTCCGCCAGCCGGAGCGTGTCGGTCGCATCGGAGAAATCGACGCTTGCGGTGCCGGCGATGAGGTTCACCCGGGCGCCCTCGGCCCCCGGAACGGCGTTCAGCGCACGTTCCACCCGGCCCACGCAGGAGGCGCATGTCATACCCTCGATCTGTAGATCAACAGGGCGGGATGGAACGTCATAGCCCGCTTCCTCGACAGCCTTGATGAG
>WOZM01000099.1:0-1610 GCA_011620265.1 Paracoccaceae bacterium | reverse complement strand
GCGCAGGACATGCCCTCGACGGTGAAGGTGGCTTGGCGGGTCATCGCTGGTCCTTTCCGGCTGACTTGGCGTCTGCCGGGGCAAATGTCAAATTGCGACGCGTGATGCTCACCCCGGTTGTGCGTTCGGTGACCGGCGTGTCGTCGGCGATGGCGTCGGAGGGAAGGAGGATCACCCGGTCGCCGGGTTCGAGCCCGCCGGTCACCTTGGCGGCGGTCCCGTTCCGGTGGCCGATCGTGACAGGGGTCAGCCGGGCCACCCCGTCCACCGCGCGAAAGACCGCCCAGCCGCCGGCGCGGCGGAAGGGCGCGGAGAGCGGCACCTGCATCACGCCGTCGCCTTCCCAGGTGACGATGCGGAGGCAGACCGCGAAGCGGTCGCCGATCCCGGCGCGCGCCTCCGGCGGGCTCGCGAGGTCGCAGACGGCATCGACGCGCTGCTCCCCGATCCCGAGCGCGGAGACCTTGCTATGGGCCAGGGGCTCGACGCTGCGGAGCCGCGTGCCGGAGGTGACGGGGGTTTCGCTTACGATGTCGACCGAGAGGACCGTGCCGGTGATCGGCGCCTTGAGGATTTCGCAGCGGGTATCGCGGCCCGACCCGTAGGACCCAGGCGTGACCAGCGTGGCCTGGGCGCGGGCCTCCCGCACCGCGGCCTCGGCCTGTTCGCGGGAGGCCCCCGTGCCGAGAATGCCGATGATGTAGTGGCGGGCTACATCGTATGCGGTGGCCCCGTCCCGTTGATTTCGCGGATTTTGGCCGGGTGACGCGCCTGCGAGAAGGTCTGCGGTGGCAGATGGAGGTCTTGCATGGCGGATGGTGGGGAAGGGTTTGTCGGGTGGTGTGATGTTGTGGAGCCCCGGCGGGGGGAACCTTCGCTGGCCTGATCATGGGAAGGCGCGGATTGTGGCGGAGAGCTTTCGGCCCGGTGCCCGGGTTGGGGATGTCGCCCGTTGTCATGGTCTTATACCGCACCAGCTTTCCGACTGGCGTCGTCATGCCCGTCAGGGATTGCTGGCTGTGCCTGCTGAGGTTTTGGCGGGCATTTCTGCGCCCGAGATCTCTGAACCGATGTTTGCGCCTTTGACGGTCATGTGCGAGCCGGAAGCGGCCCCTGTTTCCGGGGCGTCGGTCGAGGCAAGCCCGGATGCGGTCGGCTTGATGACGGTGGAACTGGGTTCGGATATGGTGGTGCGGATCGCGGGCGATGTCGCCATCGATCGGGCGGCGGCACTGGTGCGCGCGCTGCGGGGCGAGGCCGGGATCAGTACAAAGGCCGACCGCACCAGCCGCGTCACCATCGGCCATGCCGAGGGCATGCCGCTTGCCTTTGCCAACATCTATGCCGACCTCGCGGAAGCGATCCGTGCCGCGACGGCCGCCCGCGCCCCATGGCTGCGGTCTATGCGGTGGCGCAGAGCGGCAAGGCCGACGGGGCCTGGACCGACGCCCGGCCGCCGCTGTTCCGCTAAAGCGCTTCGGGTTCATGTTGAGATGGCAAGTATCAGAATTCGAACGAAAAAGGTTCGAATTCTGATTCAAGGTAAACCCGAAACGCTAGAGGCCGAACAGCGGTCAGGGCAGACGGCGCAAGGTCCCGCGTTCGATCAA
>WOZM01000095.1 GCA_011620265.1 Paracoccaceae bacterium | reverse complement strand
TAGACGAAGGGCTTGAAGGACGAACCCGGCTGGCGTTCGGCCTGCGTCGCGCGGTTGAAGACCGAGGACTGGTAGGAGAACCCGCCCTGCATCGCGATCACCCGGCCGGTCGTGACGTCCATCGCCATGAAGCCGCCCTGCACTTCCGGCACCTGGCGGAGCGACCAGCGCCTGAACGAGCCGTCCTCGTTGGCGAGCGCCGCGACGAGGACGATATCCCCGACCGAGACAAGATCGCGCGCCGCCTTCGCCTTCTTGCCAAGCCGTCCGTCGGCCTGGCGCTTGCGCGCCCAGGTCACGTCCTCGGCCGGGATGAAATGGCCGTCCTCATCGTCCGAGACGCCCTCGATCCCGATCCGCGCGGATGTCTCGCCGACCTCCAGGACGACCGCCGGCAGCCAGCCCGGCACGTCGCGCGGCACGTCGGCTTCCGCCAGGGCCGTGCGCCAGTCTTTCTCGGAGCCGAGCGCCTCGGGCGGGATCACCTTGCGGGTGCCGCGCCAGATGCCCTGGCCGCGATCGTAGTTCTCCAGCGCCTCCTGCAACGCGGTCGCGGCCGCGAGCTGCATCTCGGGATCCTCGGTCGCCCGGATGGTCAGGCCGCCGCCGAAGAACTCGTCCTCGCCGAAGCTGCGCGAGAGCTGGCGGCGGATCTCGTCGGTGAAATAGTCGCGTGGCGGCAGCGAGCCCTTGAACGAGGGATAGTCGCCGCCCTGCACCGTCTTCAGGGGGGCGGCCACGGCCGCGTCGCGCGTCGGCTTGTCGATATAGCCGTTCTGGAACATCTCGCCGAGGACGTAGTTGCGCCGGTCGATCGCCGCCTCGCGGTTCTTCACCGGATGGTAGCTGTAGGGCGCCTTCGGCAGCGCGGCGAGATAGGCGGCCTCTTCCGGCGAAAGGTCGGCCAGCGTCTTGTTGAAATAGGTCTGGGCGGCGGAGGCAACGCCGAAGGACAGGAACCCGAGGTCGATCTCGTTGAGATAAAGCTCGAGGATCTTGTCCTTCGGCAGCGCATCGACGAGCCGGGTCGAGAGGATCAGTTCCTTGATCTTGCGCTCGGCCGTGCGGTCGCCGCCGAGAAGGAAATTCTTGGCCACCTGCTGCGGGATCGTCGAGGCGCCGCGCAGCGTCTTGCCCCTGGTGCGGATCGCGTCCCAGAGCGCGCCGGCCATGCCGCGCGCGTCGAAGCCGCTGTGAGTATAGAAATTCTTGTCCTCGGCCGAGATGAAGGCCCATTTGACGATGTCCGGGATCTCCTCGATCGGCGCGAACATGCGCCGCTCGGTGGCGAATTCGTCCATCAGGCGGCCTTCGCCCGAATAGATGCGGCTGATCGTCTTCGGCGTGTACCGGGCGAGGTATTCGTGATCGGGAAGGTCGCGGCTGTACATCCAGAAGATGGCGCCCACCGTCAGCGCGGCAAAGACCGTGGCCGTGACGAACCAGCTGAAGAAGGCACCGAAGAAGGACAGGACGAACCGGATCACGAAAGACTCCCAAGCGAACGCAGCGTCTATACCGCGCGGGCGCCGGGGGGTCAAAACAAGTTGGCGCGCGTCGGCGGGGAACGCCCGCGCGGGACGCGACGTCGTGCCGACCTCTTGCACGACGTATTGTCGCCCCGCTTCGGCGGCGCTACTGCCGGATCAGCCGGGCCTCGGCGGCATCGGCGACCGCCCAGGCGCGCAAAGCGGCGAGGATCGCCTCCTGAAACCCCGCGCGCCAGACCGGATCGGCAAGCCGCCGGCGGTCGGCCTCGGACGACAGGAACCCGACCTCGAGCAGGATCGACGGGATGTCGGGCGATTTCAGCACCGAGAAGGCCGCCTCCTGGATGGGGTGGCGGTGCATCCGGCCGCCCGAGGCCTTGATCGCGGTGACGAGCGCCCCGGCGAGCCGGTCGGCGCGCGGCCGGGTCTCGATCCGCGCCATTTCCATCATCACCGCCGCGACCATATCGTCCTGCCCGGCCAGATCGACCCCGGCGAGAAGATCGGCGCGGTCGTGCCGCTCGGCGAGTTGCGCCGAGGCATTGTCGCTCGCCGCGTCGGCGAGAAGATAGACGGTGGCGCCGGTGGCCTCGCCCTCGGCCAGCGCATCGGCATGGAGCGAGAGGAACACGTCCGCCCCCGCCGCCCGCGCCACGCTGATGCGGGTTTCGAGCGGCACGAAGACATCCTCCTCGCGGGTCAGCGCGACCTCCATGCCGCCCCGGCGCAGCACCTCGGCGAGTTCGCGGGCGAAGCCGAGCATCAGCTCGGCCTCCACCACCTCGCCCGCCTCGGCGCCGGGGTCGATGCCGCCATGTCCGGGGTCGAGCACGACGACGAGCGGTTCGGCCCCGGTCTGGCGCCGCTTCGGCGCCTCGACCGCGACGGGTTCGGGCAGTGCCCAGCGTGCGACCTCGGGCACGCCCGATCTCGTGTTCGCGGCAAACCTGTCCGCCGCCTCCGGCGCCAGCCTGAGCCGGATTTCCGCCTCGCCGGTCTCGCCGACGCGCTCCTCGGCGCTGGCGATGCGGTAGGGGCCATCGAGCCCGGCGACGAGCCGCGACCAGCCCTCGCGGATCGGACCCCAGCCAAGCGACGTGACCCGCGCCGAGCGGTCGAGCGAAGCGGGGCGCGACGGGCCGAACTCGACGACGGAAAAATCCGCGACCAGCCGGGGCGGATCGGCGAGCAGGAAGGCGCGGTAGGGCACCGCCTGGCTGATCGCGAGGTCGATGGCGATGCCGGCGCCGTCGTCGACGACCCGCGAGGCGGCCGGATCGAGCCGCGCGAGCGCGCTCAGGTCGTCGGCCAGCGCGGACTGGCCGATCCAGAGTGACAGTAGAAGGTGAAGCGCGATCGCCCGGATGCCCATGCCGCCTGCCCGTTTTCGCCGATCATAGGCGCGTCGGCGCCCCGGCGAAACGCCTATCCCCTGGCCTTCATGAAGTCGTGAAGCCGCGCCAGCCCCTCGCGGATGTCGGCACTGGACCGGGCATAGGAGAACCTGAGCGTCCCCGCCCCCCGGCGCGGATCGAAATCCAGCCCCGGCGTCACCGCGACACCGGCCTTGTCGAGGATCTCGGCCGCGAAGGCGCGGCTGTCCCCGGTCAGGTCCGAGACATCGGCGTAGATGTAGAAGGCGCCGTCGGGCGGCGCGATCCGGGTGAAGCCGGCCTTCGGCAGCCCGTCTAGCATCAGCCGCCGGTTCTCGGCATAGACGGCGCGGTTCGCCTCCAGCTCGTCGATGCAGCCGAGCGCCGCGAGCGCGGCCACCTGGCTCGCATGGGGCGGGCAGATGAACATGTTCTGCGCCAGCCGCTCGACCGTGCGGATATGGCTTTCGGGCACCACCATCCAGCCGACCCGCCAGCCGGTCATCGAGAAATACTTGGAAAAGGAGTTGATGACGCAGACATCGTCGGAGAGTTCCAGCGCCGAGACGGCCCGCCCCTCGTAATGCAGCCCGTGATAGATCTCGTCCGAGACGAAGGCGAGATCGCGCGCCGCCGCGACTTCGATCAGGGCGGCCAACGATGGCCGGTCGAGCATCGTGCCCGAGGGATTGGCGGGCGAGGCGACGATGAGGCCCTGAACATCGGCGGGAATCGCTTCGGGGCGCGGCTGATAGCGGTCCTCGGCCTTCGTCGGGATGCCGACCGGCGTCAGCGACAGTGCCCGCAGGATCTGCCGGTAGGAGGGATAGCCGGGCTCGCCCAGCGCCACCTTCTCGCCCGCGTCGAAAAGCGCGGTGAAGGCCAGGAGGAACGCGGCCGATGACCCGGCCGTCACGATCACCCGGGCGGGGTCGAGCTCGACTCCGTACCAGCGCCGGCAGAGATCGGCGATTCCCTGCCGCAGCGCCGGCAGGCCGAGCGCCACTGTATAGCCGAGCGCGTCCGTCTCCATCGCGGCCGCGAGCGCGGCCCGCGCACCGGCGGGCGCCGGGGTCGAGGGCTGGCCCACCTCCATGTGGATCACATGGCGCCCGGCCGCTTCGGCGGCGCGCGCGGCCTCCATCACGTCCATCACAATGAAGGGATCGACGATCCCGCGGCTTGATGTGCGCATGCTCCCCTCTCTATCGTGGCGGGCGAGACCCGGGCCGTTCATCCCAGCCCCGGCCGCGAAGGTCAATGGGCCGCAGCCGGCCCTCCCTTGCGCACCGGGCGTTTTCTGCGATGGTCGGCCCTCGACATGCCGAGGCGCGATATGCCGCGCCGCAAATCAGGAAACGCCCGATGAAACTCGCCCCGCTCGCCTTCATGGCCCTCCTCGCCTCGCCCGCCGCGGCCTTCGACGTCTCGGCGATGTCCGAGGCGGAGCGGACCGCCTTGCGGGCCGAGATCCGCGCCTATCTCCTGGAAAACCCCGAAGTGCTCTCCGAGGCGATCGAGGTCCTGCAATCGCGCCAGGCCGAGGCCGCGGCGCAAGGCGATCTCGACCTCGTGAAGGCGAATGCCGGGGATCTCTTCGAGGACGGCTATTCCTTCGTCGGCGGCAACCCGGACGGCAGCCTGACGATCGTCGAATTCATCGACTACCGCTGCGGTTATTGCCGCAAGGCCCATGCCGACGTGAAGGAACTCGTCTCCTCGGACGGCGATATCCGCTATATCGTCAAGGAATTCCCGATCCTCGGCGACCAGTCGGTCATCGCCTCCCGGTTCGCCATCGCAACCCTCCATGTCGCGGGGAAAGAGGCTTATGAAAAGGTCAATGCGGGCTTTTACGAAAGCTTCCGAGGCGACGTGACCGAAGAGACGCTGATCGCCTTCGCGACCGAACTCGGGCTCGACAGCGCCGCGATCATGGCCAGGATGGACGCGCCGGAAGTGACCAGGGTGATCGAGGACAACCATCTTCTGGCGCAAAGGATGCAGATTTCCGGCACCCCGACCTTCGTCATGGGCGAGCAGATGCTGCGCGGCTACGCGCCCCTCGACACGATGCGCGAGATCGTCGCGGAAGAGCGGGGCTGAGCGCGCTGCGTCGGGATCAGGCGGTCCTGCCGACGATCTACCGCGCCGGCGATCTGCGGGTGCAGCTCTTTTCCACCTGTGCCCGGTTCGGCACGGCCGGGAAGATTACCCTCGCCGATCTGAAGATCGACCTGATGTTTCCGTCCGATGCCGCGACCGGGGCCGCGCTCCGCCACCTCGCTGCCGGGGATTGACCGCGACACGCCGCGAACGGACCTTGCGGTCCGCCGATCCTCGCCTAGATTGGCCGCGCGCGCGAACAATCCCGGAGACCGACATGACCGACGAGGCCCTCGTCATCTTCACGCCTTCGGGCAAACGCGGCCGGTTCGCCCTTGGCACCCCCGTCCTGACGGCGGCCCGGCAACTGGGCGTCGACCTCGATTCGGTCTGCGGCGGGCGCGGCATCTGCTCCAAATGCCAGATCACGCCGGGCTATGGCGAGTTCTCCAAGCACGGGGTGACGGTCGCCGCCGACGCGCTTTCGGAATGGAACGCGGTCGAGGACCGCTACAACCGCGTCCGGGGCCTGGCGGAGGGCCGGCGCCTTGGCTGTCAGGCGAAGATCATGGGCGATGTCGTCATCGACGTGCCGCCCGAAAGCCAGGTCCACCGCCAGGTGATCCGCAAGTCCGCGACCCAGCGCGACATGGTGATGGATCCCGCCACCCATGCCCATTACGTCGAGGTCGCCGAGCCCGACATGCACGAGCCCTCGGGCGATTTCCAGCGGCTCGCGGACGCGCTCCGCGCGCAGTGGCAGATCGACGGGCTGACCGCCGAGCCGACCATCCTCACCCGGCTTCAGCCGATCCTGCGAAAGGGCGCGTGGAAAGTCACCGTGGCGATCCACCGCGACCATCACGGGACGCCCCGCATCATCGACCTCTGGCCCGGCTTTCATGAAGGCAGGCTCTACGGGCTTGCCATCGACCTCGGCTCCACCACCATCGCCGCCCATCTTTGCGACCTCAGGAACGGCAATGTCCTTGCCTCCTCCGGCCTGATGAACCCGCAGATCCGCTTCGGCGAGGATCTGATGAGCCGGGTCAGCTACGCGATGATGAACCCCGGCGGCGACCGGGAGATGACGGCGGCGGTGCGCACCGCGCTCAACGGCCTTGCCCGGTCGATCGCCACCGAGGCCGGGATCGACCCGAACCAGATCGTCGAGACGGTCTTCGTCTGCAACCCGGTGATGCATCACCTCCTGCTCGGCATCGACCCGGTGGAGCTTGGCCAGGCGCCCTTCGCACTGGCGACATCGGAAAGCCTGTCGCTGGCGGCCCGCGATCTCGACCTCACCGCGATCCATCCGAACGCGCGGACCTATATCCTGCCCTGCATCGCCGGGCATGTGGGGGCCGATTGCGCCGCCGTGGCATTGTCGGAGGAACCGAACAAGTCCGACGATATCGTGCTGATTGTTGACGTGGGCACCAATGCCGAGATCCTCCTCGGCAGCAAGAAGCGGGTGCTCGCCTGCTCCTCTCCGACCGGCCCCGCCTTCGAGGGCGCGCAGATCAGCGCCGGCCAGCGCGCGGCGCCGGGCGCCATCGAACGGGTGGAGATCGACCCCGCGACGAAGGAGCCGCGCTTCAAGGTCATCGGCTGCGACCTCTGGTCGACCGAGGACGGCTTCGCCGCCGCCACCGCCCAGACCGGGATCACCGGCATCTGCGGCTCGGGCATCATCGAGGCGGTGGCCGAGATGCGCATGGCGGGGCTTCTCGACGCCAGCGGGCTGATCGGCTCGGCCGAACAGACCGGCACGCCGCGCTGCGTGCCCACCGGGCGGACCAGCGCCTATGTGCTTTTCGATGGCAGCGCCGAGGGCGGGCCGCTGATCGCCGTGACCCAAGGCGACATCCGGGCGATCCAGCTTGCGAAATCGGCGCTCTATGCCGGCGCCCGGCTGCTGATGGACGAACTTGGCATCGACAAGGTGGACCGGGTGGTTCTCGCCGGGGCATTCGGGGCTCACATCTCGCCGAAACATGCTATGGTGCTGGGCATGATCCCGGATTGCCCCCTCGACAAGGTGACATCGGCCGGCAACGCCGCCGGCACCGGCGCGCGGATCGCGCTGTGCAGCATCGCCGCCCGCGCCGCGATCGAGGACGAGGTGAAGCGCATCCACAAGGTCGAAACGGCGATCGAACCGCGCTTCCAGGAACATTTCGTCGCCGCCAATGCGATCCCGCACGCGACGGCGCCGTTCCCGGAGCTCGGCGCCATCGTCACCCTGCCCGATGTCAGCTTCAACACCTCCGGCTCCGGCGGCGAAGGCGGACGCAGGCGGCGGCGCGGCTGACGGGATGGAGGCCGGGGATCCCATAGCCGACCTCATCGCGGCCACGGCCCGGTCCGACCGCGCGGCGTTCCGCGCGCTCTATTCCGCCGCCTCGGCGAAACTCTTCGGCGTTGCGCTCCGTATCCTCAAGGACCGCAGCGAAGCCGAGGATGCCGTGCAGGAAGTGTTCACCAGGGTCTGGCTCAATGCCCGCCGCTACGACGCCGGACGGGCGCGCGGCATGACCTGGCTCATCGCCATCGCCCGCAACCATTCCATCGACCGGCTCCGCGCCCGACCGGCGGCGAGCGAGGACGAGACCGCCATCGCGCGCTTCGCCGACGGCGCGCCGGGACCGGAAGCGCAGAGCATCGCGCGGGGCGAGGCGAAGCGCATCGCCGACTGTTTCGACCTTCTCGAACCGGCGCGGGCCGAGGCGGTGCGGGGCGCCTATCTGAACGGGCTGAGCTATCAGGAGCTTTCCCGGCACCACGACGTGCCCGTCAACACGATGCGGTCCTGGCTCCGCCGGGGCCTGCAGAAACTGAAGGAGTGCCTCGAGGCATGAGCGATCCGACCGGTCATATGCCCGAACGGGAGGCGCTGGCGGCCGAATACGTGCTCGGCACCCTGCCGCTCGAGGAGCGGCTTATGGCCGAGGCGCTGATCGAGGGCGATCCCGGTTTCGCGGCCATGGTCGAGGACTGGCACAATCGCCTGTCGCCCCTCAACGACGCCTATGCGGAAGTGCCGCCGCCCGCCGACCTCCTCGACCGGGTCGAGGCGCGGCTCTTCCCCGCGCCCGAGCGCCCGCGCCGGACCGGCTGGCTCTGGGGCGTGCTCGCCGGTGCTGCGCTGGCGGTGCTTGCCCTCGTCACGCTCCTGCCGCCGCCGCCCGCCCCGCTCATCGCGACGCTGACCGGCGAGGGTCAGGCGCTGGCGGTGGCGGCAAGCTTCGATGCCGGCAGGGGCGAACTCACCGTGGCCCGCGCGGCGGGTCCGGCGGCGGAACCCGGCACGGATTACGAGCTCTGGCTGATCCCCGAGGGCGAGGCGCCGATCTCCATCGGCCTTGTCCGCGAGGGCGAGCTGAAGATCCCGGTCGCGGATCTGCCGGCGGGCACGACGCTTGCCATCACGCTCGAACCCGAAGGCGGCTCGCCGACCGGGGTCGCGACCGGCCCGCTCCTCGTCGCGGCCGTGATCGGCGGAGCCTGAGCGCGCGTTTTCCCGGGCCGGAAAGCCCGTCCATGTCTTGGCGCCGGTTCGGTCCGGGATGCGGGACGACGCGTTCCTCCCTTCGCCCGGGAACAAGGCGAAGCCGCCGGGCAAGCGCGCGCCCGGCTTGCGCTCTGCCTGCCGACAGTGCCGCTTCGGGCCAAGTGAAGACCAATACGGGTCCGAAACATCGCAAGAATCTTTCCCGACATTTTTTTCGCGACACGTGCAACTTCCGCAACGCGGGCTCCGTAACTCCTCGCAGATCAGGGGGAATGGGTCCCCCTGCCTGCAAAAGGGAGTTCCCGAATGAACCGTATTTCCATCCTCGCGCTGGCCTTCTCCGCCCTCTCCGTCCCGGCCTTCGCCGAAAACCCGATGGTCGGCGGTGCCGCGATGTATGAGGACAAGAACATCGTCGAGAACGCCGTGAACTCGGCCGATCACACCACGCTCGTCGCCGCGGTCCAGGCCGCGGGCCTCGTCGACACGCTCGCGGGTGAAGGCCCCTTCACCGTCTTCGCGCCCACGAACGACGCCTTCGGGATGCTCGCCGCCGGCACCGTCGAGGACCTTCTGAAGCCCGAGAACAAGGCGGCGCTGACCAAGGTGCTGACCTGCCATGTCGTCGCGGCGGACGTGATGTCCGAGGCGCTCGTCAAGATGATCGCCGACGATGGCGGGATGCACGACGTGCCGACCGTCGGCGGCTGCACGCTGAAGGCGATGGTCGTGGACGGCAAGGTGAAGATCGAGGACGAACGCGGCCGCGCCGCAACCGTCACCATCGCCGACGTGAAGCAGTCGAACGGCGTGATCCATGTGATCGACACGGTTCTGCTGCCGGCGATGTGATCGCCTGTCCGTCCCGAGTGCGGGGGCGCCGATCCGTCAGGCGCCCCATTTCCCCAGCAGCTCGGCCGGGTCGAGCGGCGCGACCTGCGAACCTTCCGCGATCCGCCCCGGCGTCCGGCTCAGCCGCGGCGCCGGGGCGGGCTGGGTCACGCCCTCGTGGTCGAGATAGGCGCCGCGCGCCCGGTTGTGCGCATGGCCCGGCGCCTCGGCGATGGTCAGGACCGGCGCGGCACAGGCATCGGTCCCTTCCAGAAGCGCCGCCCACGCGTCCCGGGTCTCCTCCGCGATCCGGGCCGCCACGGCCGCGCGCAGCTCCGGCCAGCGCGCCCGGTCCATCTGATCGGGCAGCGCCCCGGCATCGAGGCCGATCCGCGCGAGGAACTCCGCCCAGAACTTCGCCTCGATGGCGCCGACCGCCAGAAAGCCCCCGCACTTGCAGCGGTAGCAGCCGTAGAACGGCGCCGCGCCGTCAAGGATGTTCGCCGCCCGCGCATCGCGCCAGAGGCCGGCCGCCGCCATCCCCTGGATCATCGCCATCAGATGCGCGGTGCCGCCGCTGATAGCGGCATCGACCACCTGCCCTTTCCCGCTCCGCGCCGCGTCGAGAAACGCGCAGACCATCCCGAAGGCGAGATACATCGCCCCGCCGCCGAAATCGCCGAGCAGGTTCAAGGGCGGCACCGGGCGCTCCGCCGGCCCGATCGCATGGAGCGCACCCGACAGAGCGATATAGGTGATGTCATGTCCGGCCGCATGGGCCAGTGGCCCCGCCTGCCCCCAGCCGGTCATCCGTCCGTAGACGAGGCGCGGGTTCTCCGGGAAATCCTCCGGCCCGAGGCCGAGCCGCTCCATCGCGCCGGGGCGCATCCCCTCGATCAATCCGTCGGCCCGCTGGATCAGCCGCCGCGCGATCCCGCGCCCCTCCTCCGATTTCAGGTCGAGCGCAACGAAGCCCCGCCCCCGGTTGAGAATGTCGTAGTCGAGCCCGAGAAGATGCCGGTTGCCCGGTCTCTCGATCCGGATCACCTCGGCGCCCATGTCGGCGAGCGTCATCGCCGCGAAGGGCGTCGGGCCGAGCCCGGCGATCTCGACGATCCGGAACCCGTCGAGCGGCCCCCTCATGCGCCCGCCTTCTCTTCCAGCATCAGCCACTCCTCCTCGGCCGCAGCCAGCGCGGCCTGCCGCTCGGCCAGCCCCTCCGAGGCGCGACGGAACTTGTCGGGCGCGGTCTGGAAAAGCGCGGGATCGGAGAGAAAATCGCTGAGCTTGCCGATTTCCGCCTCCAGTTTCTCGATGATTTCCGGCAGGGTCTCCAGCCGGTGTTTCTCCGTGAACGTCAGGCCTTGCGCGGGTTTCTTCACCTTGACCCCGGGTGCCGCGACCGGCTTCGGCGCAGGCTTCACCGCCTTTTCGGGCGCCACGGCAGCGCTTCTCTGCGTCTGATAGTCGCTCCAGCCGCCGGCATAGGTCACGGCACGCCCGTCGCCCTCCATCGCGATCGTCGTCGTCGCCACCCGGTCGATGAAATCGCGGTCGTGGCTGACGAGGAGCACGGTCCCGTCATACTC
Source organism: Paracoccaceae bacterium (assembly GCA_011620265.1). Taxonomy (GTDB): domain Bacteria; phylum Pseudomonadota; class Alphaproteobacteria; order Rhodobacterales; family Rhodobacteraceae; genus Albidovulum. The sequence continues at coordinate 10,384 of WOZM01000095.1, read as the reverse complement.
GCCGAGAATGTCCTGCAAGAGGTCCAGCGTCTCGACATCGAGATCGTTGGTCGGCTCGTCGAGCACCAGCAGGTTCGATGGCTTCGCCATGATCCGCGCGAGCAGGAGCCGCGCCCGCTCGCCGCCCGAAAGCGAACCGATCGGCGCCCGCGCCTGCGCCTCGTCGAAAAGGAAGTCCTTCAGATAGGCGACGACATGCTTCGGCACACCGCGCACCATCACCTGATCGGACCGGCCCGACACGGCCATCTCGGGATCGTTCACCAGCCCGTCCCAGAGCGTCATCGAGAAGTCCAGCGTGGCGCGGGCCTGATCGAAGACCGCGATCTCGAGATTGGTGCCAAGCCGGACGGAGCCCGTATCCGGCGCGACCTCGCCCGTCAGCATCTTCAGCAGCGTGGTCTTGCCGACGCCGTTCGGGCCGACGAACGCCACCCGGTCGCCGCGCAGGATCTTCAGGTCGAACGGCCTCAGGATCAGCTTCGACCCGAACGCCTTCGCAATCCCCTTCGCCTCGATGACGAGCTTGCCGGAGGCCTGCCCCGCCTCCAGCGCCATCTCCGCCGTCCCCTGCCGCCGGATCAGCGCCGCCCGCTCGGCCCGCATCGCCTGTAACGCCCTGACCCGGCCCTGGTTGCGCTTCCGCCGCGCCGAGATGCCCTCGACCGCCCAGCGCCCCTCGGCCCTGATCCTGCGGTCGAGCTTGTGACGGGCAAGATCCTCCTCGGCCCAGATCGTCTCGCGCCAGTCCTCGAAATGCTCGAAGCCCCGCTCGCTCCGCCGCACGACGCCGCGGTCGATCCAGAAAACCGCCTTCGTCAAGGCCCTGAGGAAGGCCCGGTCGTGCGAGATGATGACGTAGGCGGCCCGCGTCTCGCGCAGTTGCGCCTCGAGCCAGCCGATCGCCTCGATGTCGAGATGGTTGGTCGGCTCGTCGAGCAGCATCAGCTCCGGCGCCTCGGCCAGAAGCTTGGCCAAAGCCGCCCGCCGCTTCTCGCCGCCCGAGGCGGCATCCACCCGGGTCGCGGGATCGAACTTCAGCCCCTCGGCCGCCACCGCCACCCGGTAGTCCTCGCCCTCCGGCAGGCCGGAGGCGGCGAAATCGCCGAGCGTCGCGAAGCCCGCCAGATCCGGCTCCTGCTCCATATAGCCGACGGTCACGCCGGGCGGCACCACCCGCTCGCCCCGGTCGGCCTCGACTAGGCCCGCCATGACCTTCATCAGCGTCGACTTGCCCGACCCGTTGCGGCCCACCAGCGCCACCCGGTCCCCGGACTGAACGACAAGATCGAGACCGTCGAAGACCGGATCGCCCCCGAAGCTGAGCGAGATGCCGGAAAGCTGAAGAAGGGGTGCGCGCGCCATGGCCGATCAGCTAATGCGTTTCGGGGTGATGTGCAAATATCAAGTATCAGAATTCGAACAGGAAAAGTTCGAATTCTGATTCAATGCAAACCCGAAACGCGATTGCCGGGGCGCGGGGCGCCGTCAACGCTCCGTGTCTTCTTCTGTTCGGAAATACCTCGGGGGTGAATGCGGCGAAGCCGCAGAGGGGGCAGCGCCCCCTGCCTCCCGTCCGGGACCCTTCGCTATTCCGCCGCCGCTTTCACGGCGTCCAGCTCGCCGGCGCGCTTTTCCACAAGTTCGACGATATGGTCGATCATCTCCTCGTTGGTCATCTTGTGGCTCTGCTTGCCGGCAAGATAGACCATGCCCGATTCCGCGCCGCCGCCGGTGAAGCCGATATCGGTCATCAGGGCCTCGCCCGGCCCGTTCACCACGCAGCCGATGATCGAGAGCGACATCGGCGTCTTGATATGCTCCAGCCGCTTTTCCAGCCGCTCCACCGTCCTGATCACGTCGAAGCCCTGCCGCGCGCAGGACGGGCAGGAGATGATCTGCACGCCCCGGGTCCTGAGGCCCAGCGATTTCAGGATCTCGAACCCGACCTTCACCTCCTCGACCGGATCGGCCGAGAGCGAGACGCGGATCGTGTCGCCGATCCCCGCCCAGAGCAGGTTGCCGAGCCCGACCGCCGACTTCACCGTGCCGGTCATCAGCCCCCCCGCCTCGGTGATGCCGAGATGGATCGGCGCGTCGGTCGCCTCGGCCAGTTGCTGGTAGGCGGCGGCAGCGAGGAAGACGTCCGAGGCCTTCACCGAGATCTTGAATTCGTGAAAATCGTTGTCCTGCAAAAGCCGGATATGGTCGAGCCCGCTTTCGACCATCGCATCCGGGCAAGGCTCGCCGTATTTCTCCAGCAGGTGCTTCTCGAGGCTGCCGGCATTGACGCCGATGCGGATCGAGCAGCCGTGATCCTTCGCCGCCTGCACCACCTCGCGCACCCGTTTCGCATCGCCGATATTGCCGGGATTGATGCGCAGGCACGCCGCCCCCGCCTCGGCCGCCTCGATGGCGCGCCTGTAGTGGAAATGGATGTCGGCGACGATCGGCACCGGGCTTTCGCGCACGATCTCGCGCAGCGCCCGGGTCGAGGCCTCGTCCGGCGTCGAGATGCGGACGATGTCGGCACCGGCATCGGCCGACCGTTGAACCTGCGCGACGGTCGCCGCCACGTCCGAGGTGATCGTGTTGGTCATGGTCTGGACCGAGATCGGCGCATCGCCGCCGACCGGGACATTGCCGACCATGATCCGGCGCGACGTGCGCCGCTCGATATTGCGCCAGGGACGGATCGGATTGTGGGTCATGTCAGCCTCGGCTCGCACGCGTTGGGCCTTACAGCGTTTCGGGTTTATGTGGAAGTATCAGGTATCAGAATTCGAACAGGAAAAGTTCGAATTCTGATTCAACCCAAACCCGAAACGCCATTGATAGACCCCGCCGGGCGGATCGGCAATGCGCGCGGGGGTTATTCGCCGGCCGGCGCGGGCACCACGGCGCCCGCATCGGCGACCGTCGTGGTATAGCGCACGAGATCGGCGTCCCGGCTCATGTCGGCAAGCGCGAATTTCGCCGTCAGCGCCTCGGGCGACAGGACGAGGTTCTTGGTGACCGAGCCCTGATCGCCCGCCGGCCCGTAGGTCTGGCCGTTCACCGCGAAATAGAGCGCGCCCGATTCGCCGACGCGCAGCACCGGCGCCTCCTCGGTCTTCGGCAGCGCATAGCGCTCGCCGGCGTCGAGGATCTTCTCGAAGAGGATCGTGCCGTCCGCGGCCTGCACCCGGACCCAGGCCGGACGCACGGCGAGCAATTCGACCGCCGGCGCGTCGGCCGCGACGACCTGGACCGGGGTCTCGCCAAGGGCCGGCGTCTCGGCCATCGGCGCCACGGCTTCCGGCGCGTCGCCAACGGCCAGCATTCCGACACTGCGCGGATCGATCGCCGCGATCGGGCCATCGCGGGCCACCAGCACCGGCACGTCGAGCGCGGCCGGACGGTAGAGCCGGTCGAACGCCTCGGGCGCCGGCGGCAGCGCGTCCTGCCCCGGCAGCGCGGCCAGCGCGACCTCGCCCGACTGCATCTGTTCGGTCGCCGTCGCCCCGGCCCCGGCGAGGGGATCAAGCTCGGCCACCACGCCCGGCGCCTGGTCGACGGGGGCAAGCTGCACTTTCTGCACTTCCTGCAGGACCGACCAGCCGCCATAGCCGATCCCGCCGATCAGCATCGCGAGGACGAGAATCGAACCGATGGCGCCGGGCTGCACACCCGACCAGAACGCCTCGCCGCGCGGCACGAAGCTCGCGTTCGGATTGGCCAGGGGGTCGCTGTATTCGATCTTGCGGCGCCCCGGTTTCGGCCCCGAAGCGGCGGCCGACATGCCGTGGGCGACGGTGAAGTTCGCCTCGTCGCAGAAGCGCTGGAAGGCCCAGTCGGCGTCCATGCCGAGATAGCGCGCGTAAGAACGCACGTAGCCGGCGACGAAGCCGGGCGTCTCGAAGGCCGAGATGTCGCAATTCTCGATCGCGGCGATGTAGCTCGCCTTGATCTTCAGTTCGCGCTGCACGTCGAGAAGGGATTTGGCCATGGTCGCGCGTTCGCCGCGCATCACGTCACCGAGCCGCAATTCGAAGTCGTCAAACCCCATGGGTTTATCCGCTTCCTGCGTCGAAGGAGGACCCCTCCGCCCGATCATGCCCACTGCCCCGTCCGTTATCCCCGAATGGCCGACGATTCGTCGTGCCAGTGCCGTCCTATTCAGGATTTAATACCACACGGCAAGCGCGATTGCGACCGCCGAAGCCTCTATGCGGTGAGTTCGGCGCGATTCAGCGCGCAATGTGCCCAGAGCTTGTCCATGGCGCGCACGAGGTGGTCGATATCGGCCATCGCATGCACCGGCGAGGGCGTGAAGCGCAGCCGCTCGGTGCCGCGCGGGACGGTCGGAAAGTTGATCGGCTGCACATAGATCCCGTAATGCTCAAGCAGCATGTCGGAAATCTTCTTGCAGTGCACCGGATCGCCGACATGGACCGGCACGATATGGGTGCCGTGGTCGATGATCGGCAGGCCGAGCGCCTTCAGCCGCGCCTTGAGCACGCGGGCATGTTCCTGCTGCTTGTCGCGCAGCGCCCGTCCGGCTCCGGTCTTGAGGAAACGGACCGAGGCCACCGCCCCGGCCGCCACCGCCGGCGGCAGCGAGGTGGTGAAGATGAAGCCCGGCGCATAGGACCGGATCGCGTCGCACATCTTGGCGCTGGCCGCGATATAGCCGCCCATCACGCCATAGGCCTTGGCGAGCGTCGCGTTGATGATGTCGATCCGCCCCATCAGCCCGAGCTTCTCGGCGATGCCGGCGCCGCGGGCCCCGTACATGCCGACCGCGTGGACCTCGTCGAGATAGGTCAGCGCGTTGAATTCCTGGGCGAGGTCGCAGATCGCCTCCATCGGGCTGATGTCACCGTCCATCGAATAGATCGATTCGAAGGCGATGAGCTTCGGCGCGGCGGGATCGTCGGCCTCCAGCATCCCGCGCAGATGGGCGAGGTCGTTGTGGCGGAAGATGCGCTTGGCGCCGCCGTTGCGGCGGATGCCCTCGATCATCGAGGCATGGTTGAGATTGTCGGAATAGATGATGAGGCCCGGGAAAAGCTTCGGCAGGGTCGAAAGCGTCGCATCGTTGGCGATATAGGCCGAGGTGAAGACCAGCGCCGCTTCCTTGCGGTGGAGATCGGCAAGCTCGGCCTCGAGCCGCTTGTGATAGACCGTGGTGCCGGAGATGTTGCGGGTGCCGCCCGACCCGGCGCCGGTCGCATCGAGCGCCTCATGCATCGCCGCGAGAACGGCCGGGTGCTGGCCCATGCCGAGATAATCGTTGCCGCACCAGACGGTGATGTCCTCTTCAGACCCGTCGGCCTTCGTCCAGGTCGCTTTCGGAAACTGGCCATTGCGGCGCTCGATATCGATGAACGTCCGATAACGGCCTTCGTCGTGAAGACGCTGTATGGCCCGGTCGAGCTGTGCGTCGTAGTCCATTTCCGTCTCCCCGGCTCTTTGTCTGTCACTCCAAGCCCTAGGGGGCCCGTCCGCTCCGGTCCTTGATAAAGGTCAAATTCCGCGATGACGAGGGTACAATTTGCCGCGCAGGGACCGGCGGCCCGGCCCGGCACCGCGGGGCGCAACTGGACAAAGCCCGCCCCGCTGATACGGTCTGTCTCGAACCACGAAGGAGTCCCACATGAGCCTCGACGCCGTCCTCGCCCGGATCGACGAAACCCTGCCCGACGCCACCGAGCGGCTCTTCGCGCTGCTGCGCATCCCCTCGATCTCGACCGATCCGGCCTACAGGGCCGATTGCGCGAAGGCCGCCGACTGGCTGGCCGAGGATCTCAGGGGGCTCGGCTTCGACGCCGCCGTCCGGCCGACGCCGGGCCATCCGATGGTCGTCGGCCATTCCGGCGGCCATTCCGGCGGCCAGTCCGGCGGCGCGGGCCGGCACCTGCTCTTTTACGGCCACTACGACGTGCAGCCGGTCGACCCGCTCGACCTCTGGGACCGCGACCCGTTCGACCCCGAGATCCAGGACACGCCGAAGGGAAAGGTGATCCGCGCCCGCGGCGCCTCCGACGACAAGGGCCAGCTCATGACCTTCATCGAGGCCTGCCGGGCGTGGAAGCATGTCCACGGCACCCTCCCCGGCCGGCTCACGATCTTCCTCGAGGGCGAGGAGGAATCCGGTTCGCCCTCGCTGATCCCCTTCATGCGGGAGAACGCGGACGAGCTGAAGGCCGATCTCGCGCTCATCTGCGACACCGGACTCTTCGACTCCACCCGGCCCGCGATCACCACGATGCTGCGCGGACTTCTCGGCGAGGAGATCACCCTCACCGGCCCCGACAAGGACCTGCATTCGGGCATGTATGGCGGGGCGGCGATGAACCCGATCCGGGTGCTGACGAAGATCATCGCCTCGCTCCACGACGAGAACGGCCGGATCACCGTGCCGGGCTTCTACGACGGGGTCGAGGAATTGCCCGACGCCGTGCGCGCCCAGTGGCAGGCGCTCGCCTTCGACTACGGGAAATTCCTCGGCGATGTCGGGCTCTCGGTGCCGGCGGGCGAGCATGACCGCACGCCGCTCGAGATGATCTGGTCGCGCCCGACCTGCGAGGTGAACGGCATCTGGGGCGGCTATACCGGCGAGGGCTTCAAGACCGTGCTGCCGTCGAAGGCCCATGCGAAGATCTCGTTCCGGCTGGTGCCCGGCCAGGATCCGGATCTGCTTCGCGACAATTTCCGCAACCATGTCCGCACGATGGTGCCCTTCGATTGCGAGATCGCCTTCCGCGACCACGGCGCGAGCGCGGCGGGCGTCATGGACATCTCCGACCCGGCCTTCGAGGCCGCGCGCGGCGCGCTCGGACAGGAATGGGGCCGGCCCGCATCTTACGTGGGCTGCGGCGGCTCGATCCCGATCGCCGGCTTCTTCCAGTCGATCCTCGGCATGGACGCGATGCTGATCGGCTTCGGCAAGGACGACGACCAGATCCACAGCCCGAACGAGAAATACGACATGGAGAGCTTCCACAAGGGCATCCGGTCCTGGGCGCGCATCCTCGCCGCCCTGACATGATCGCGGGGTTTGAGGACGGGCGCGCGGCGGTCAACGGGCAGGAGATCGCCTATTCGGCGGGCGGCTCCGGCCCGCCGCTCCTTCTCCTGCACGGCTTCCCCCAGACCCGCGCGCTCTGGGCGAAGGTCGCGCCGCTCCTCGCCCCGCGCTTCACCGTCGTCGCCGCCGACCTGCGCGGCTATGGCGGCTCCTCGAAGCCGCAAGGGGCCGGGCACTACACGTTCCGCGAGATGGGCCGCGACCTCTTCGCGCTCATGTCCGACCTCGGGCACGACCGCTTCCACCTCGCGGGCCACGACCGGGGCGGGCGCACCGCCCACCGCATGGCGCTCGACGACGGGGCGCGGCTTCTCAGCCTGACGCTGATGGACATCGTGCCGACCCACCACCTCCTCGACCATCTCGACCGGAAGGTGGCGGCCGCCTATTACCACTGGTTCTTCCTCGCCCAGCCCGCGCCCTTCCCCGAGGCGATGATCCTCGCCGATCCCGACCGCTTCTTCGAGGCCTGCCTCCTCGGCTGGGGCGGTGCGCGGCTTGCCGATTTCGATCCCGGCCAGCTCGCCGCCTACCGCGCCGCCTGGCGCGATCCGGCGACTGTCGGCGCCATGTGCGACGACTACCGCGCCGCGCTCCGCCACGACTTCGACCTCGACGCGGCCGACCTGCCCCGCCGCGTCCCCTGCCCCGCGCTCGTCCTCTACGGCGCCAAGGGCGCGATGGCGCAGGCCTACGACGTGCCCGCCACCTGGGCAGACCGCCTCACCGACATGCGGGCGGCGGCGATCCCCGGCGGGCATTTCTTCATCGACACCGCGCCCGAGGCGACCGCCCGCGCGCTCCTGGACTTCCTGCCATGACTGACTTCACGATCCGCGATGCCGCCCCCCGCGACGAAGCCGGATGGCGCGCCCTCTGGGACGCCTACCTCGCCTTCTACGCGGTCGACCTCGCCCCCGGGGTCACAACCCGGACCTGGGCGCGGCTGATGGACCGGGCCTCGCCGCTCAAGGCCCGCATCGCCGTCCGGGGGGACCGCCTCGCCGGCTTCGCCATCCACCAGCACCACCCGTCGAGCTGGGTCGCCGGCGACGACTGCTACCTTGAGGATCTCTTCGTCGCCGCCTCCGCCCGCGGCAGCGGGATCGGCCGCGCGCTCATCGACGATCTCGCGGCCCTGGCCCGGACGAAAGGCTGGCACCGGCTCTACTGGCATACCGGCGAAGACAATGCCCGCGCCCGCGCGCTCTACGACAGCTACGCGCCCAGCGACGGGCATATCCGCTACCGGCTGCGGCTCTGATCTTCATCTTGCCGCAAATATCCCCGCCGGAGGCCCGCCGCGCCAGCGGCGCGGCGCCCCCGAAGGATCAGGCGACCGCCGGCGCCAGCTCGACCGACCAGAGCTCGGTATCGGCCGCATCCATCAGCCGCACCGTCATCGCCTGCGTCGCGGCCGAGATGTCGACCTTGCCGAAGAACTGAAGCCCGTCCGAGGGCGGCAGGTTGCTCTGACCGTCCTCGGGATGCCTGGCGAATCGCACCTCCGGCCCGAAGGTATTGTCATAGCCGTTCGGCCCGAACGTGCCGGCGTGGAGCGGTCCCGAGACGAATTCCCAGAACGGCTCGAAATCCTGGAACCGGGCGCGGTCGGGGCTGTAGTGATGAGCGGCGGTGTAATGCACGTCCGCCGTCAGCCAGACGGTGTTCTGCACATTTGCATGCTTGATGAAGCTCAGGATCTCGGCCACGTCGAATTCGCGGCCCCGGACCGGACCGTCGCCGTTGGCGCCGTTCTCGAAGGCGGCATCGCCGTCCTTCACCACCATGCCGATCGGCATGTCGGCGGCGATGACCTTCCAGACCGCCCGCGACGCGGCCAGCTCGCGCTTCAGCCAGGCCTTCTGCGCGGCGCCGAGGAACGCCGTCGGCTCGGCCTCGTCATTCGCGGTGTTGTCGCCGCGATAGGTCCGCATGTCGATGAAGAAGATGTCGAGAAGCGGGCCGTAGCCGACCTTGCGGTAGACCCGGTAGGGCTCGCTCAGGCTGGAGCGGATCGGGTACATCTCGTGGAAGGCACGGGCCGAGCGCGCCGCCAGCTGCGCCGCCGACTTGACCTTGTAGCGGTCGTCCGAGGCGAGGACCTCGTTCGGATACCAGTTGTTGGTGACCTCGTGATCGTCCCACTGGTAGAGCACCGGCACCTCGGCGTTGAAGGCCCGCACATGGGCATCCATCATGTTGTAGAGATACTGGCCGCGGAACTCGTCCAGCGTCTCGGCCACCTTGGCCTTCGCCTCGACGAGGACGTTCTTCCATTTGGTGCCGTCCTTCAGGTCGACCTCGGCCGCAAGCGGGCCGTCGGCATAGACGGTATCGCCGGAATGGATCATGAAATCGGGGCGGTGGCCGTGCATCGTCCGGTAGGTGACCATGCCGCCGCGCGCCTCGTCGATGCCCCAGCCCTGCCCGGCGGTATCGCCCGACCAGACGAAGGAAATGTCGCGCAAACCCATCGGCGCGGTGCGGAAATGGCCGCTGACGGGCTCCGACAGGCCGTTGAGGTCGGACGCATCCTGCATCGTCACACGGTAGAAGATGTCCTGATCCGACGGCAGACCTTCCAGCAGCAGCTTGCCGGTGAAGTCGGTGGGCGTTCCGACATCCAGCGCCTGCACCTGCATCGCCCCGGCGAAGCTGTCGCGCGTCGACCACTCGACGAGCATCCTCGCCTCGCGGTCGGCCCGCGCCCAGATCACCGCGCCGTCATGGGCGACATCGCCGGACTGGACGCCGTGAGTGACGAGGGGGCGCGACTGCGCCCGGCTCAGCGCCGGCATGGCGAGGCTTGCGGCAAAGGCCGTGGAACCGATCAGCGCCTGGCGGCGGGAAATGCGAATGCTGGGCATGGACGAACTCCGCGTGTCTCGGGGAAAGGGTCCCTCCCGCATAGACGGCGGATTTGTCAGCCGGATGCCGGACCGGTAACGGTTCGGTCAAGCTTTGATGACGCTCAGCGGACAAGGGCGGCGCGGACCAGCTTGGCGGCAAGCACCAGCCATGGCGCGGCATGGAGCGCCAGATCGAAGATGTCGATCGGCCGGGTCAGCGTCCCCGCCACCAGCATCTTCAGCTTTTCCCAGATATGCGGCTCGGGAAGGAACGGCGCGAGGCCGAGCGTCAGCGCCGCGAGAACCGCAATGTTCATCGGGATCTTGTCGAGGAATTCCATCTCGCCTCCGGACTGCGACTGCGCCGGCATAGACCGCGGCGGCTGGACGATCACTGAGACGAAATGGCGCGGTTGACGGGGCTCGAACCCGCGACCCCCGGCGTGACAGGCCGGTACTC
>WOZM01000111.1 GCA_011620265.1 Paracoccaceae bacterium | reverse complement strand
GCGAGCCGTTCGGTCAGGAGCGCGTAGAACCCGTCGGCATCGACATCGCCGATGAACATCGCATTGGCCTCGCGCCCCGAGACGCGCCACCAGTCGGCGACGGTCATGCCGGTGGTGAGCCGGCCCTCGGTCTCGATCTCCACATTCACGTGGCGGCCCGAGAAGAGATCGGGCTTCAGCAGATAGGCGATGGTGCAGGGATCGTGCAGCGGTGCCCCCTCGGAGCCGTATTTCGCCATGTCGAAACGCTCGAAGAAGTCGGTCCAGCTCGCCACCGCATGGCCGACCCTGGTGCCGAGGTTGCGGAAGGCCTCGACCCGGGCGCGGGTGGTCAGCGCCTTGTGCGTCACGTCGAGCGGCAGGACGACGAGCGGCAGGCCGGACCGGAACACGATCTCGGCGGCTTCGGGATCGACATAGATGTTGAATTCGGCGGCCGGGGTGATGTTGCCGACCGCGAAATAGGCGCCGCCCATCAGCACGATCTCGGCCACGCGGTCGACGATGTCGGGCGCCCGCTCGAACGCCGTCGCGATATTGGTGAGCGGCCCGATCGGGCAGAGCGTCACGGTGCCGGGTGCCTCTTCGCGCAGGCACTCGATCAGGAAATCCACCGCATGGCCCTCGGCCAGCGGCATCACCGGGTCGGGCAGGGCGATGCCGTCGAGCCCGGTCTTGCCGTGCACATGCTCCGCCGTCACCAGCTTGCGCCGCATCGGCCGGTCGCAGCCGGCGAAGACGCGGACATCGCTCCGCCCCGCCAGTTCGCAGACGATGCGCGCGTTCTTCGCCGTCAGGTCGAGCGGCACGTTGCCCGCCACGGTGGTGATGCCGAGCACGTCGAGTTCGGGCGAGGCCAGCGCCAGCAGGATCGCGACCGCGTCGTCCTGTCCCGGATCGGTGTCGATGATGATCTTGCGCGCGCGCATTTCCGCCCCCCGTCAGGTTCGCGCGCCGAGACTGGCCTGCGATCCGCGCCGTGTCCAGACGGTATCGAGAGAGCTATCGGCCTGATTCGCAACCAAAAGTTGTCAAACCTTCGCCACAATTCGTTGCGAGCTTCGAAACGATCCGGAAGAGGTCGTTTGCCATGCTCGATGAGTCGCACGAAATCCTGGTCCATGCCGGCGCACATTGCAGCGGCGCTGAGGAGTTCCAGCGATTCCTCGGTGCCAATCGGGCATCGTTCGACGCCGCGGGCTACGACCTCGCCTATCCCGGGCGCGGGGGGGCTGCCGGCGGCAGCTTCGACTGCGCCTATCCCGAGCCGCGCCATCAGGGCGCGGAGATCGACGGTTTCGTCCAGTCTGTCTCCGCCACGCTCGACGGAATGCGCCGGGGCGGCCGGGGGCTGATCCTCTCGGAACACGACCTTGCCGGCCGCATGGCCAACCTCCTTGGTGGCCGCTTCTATCCGGCGGCGGCAAAGCGGGCGGAGGTTCTCGGCCGCGCGCTCGGCCGGCCGGTGGACCGGCTGGTCCTGACCGTGAAGTCCTACGATGCGCTTTTCCTCGGCGCCTGGCGGCGCTTCGCGCTCGACCGGCAGATGGAGCCCTTCGCCGAATATGTCCCGGCGATGGCCGGCTTCACCGGCGGCTGGGTCGAGGTCGTCGAGGCGCTGCGCGACGGGCTTTCCGCCCGCCGTGTCGTGATCCTGGCGACGCGGCCCGGCCCTCTCGACCTCCTCGCGCATCTGGCGCCGGATGTCCGGCTCTTCAGGCCGGTCCTGCCGGGCGCCACGCCGGTCGTGACCGACAGCGCGATCGCGATGATCCAGCGCCACTACCGGCAGGGCGCCCGTTTCGCGCCGGGCCAGCGCGACCGGCTTCTCGCCTTCCATGCCCGCCAGCCGCAGGCGGCGCGCGACCACGGCTTCGCCGGGTTGCAGCTTGCCGATCTGCGCGGCCGCTTCGTGGCCGACCTCGACACGCTGGCGCGGATGCCGGGGGTCGAGGTCGTGGGCAGCGTCCTGCCGGCGATGGCGGCGGAATAGGGCCAGACACGAAAACCCCGGCCAGCGGCCGGGGCTTCCTGCTCTTCGTATTCCAATGGCTTACCCGTCGAAATTCACCTCTTCCATCAGCTTGAGCGCTTCGGGGCGGGCGCGGGCCACGTCCATGAGGTTCAGATTGTCCGGCGTGAAGTCGCCCCAGCTCGCCACCAGCGCCGAGCGTTCGACGCCGGGCTTCACCGGGAATTCGTGGTTGGTCTCGGCATAGACCTTCTGGGCTTCGTCCGACGACAGGAACTCCATCAGCTTCAGCGCCGCCTCGTGGTTCGGCGCCGCCTTGGTCATCGCCACGCCCGAGACGTTCATGTGGGTGCCGCCGTTCTCGAAGACCGGATAGACGATGCGCACCGCGTTCGCCCATTCCGCCTGTTCGGGATCGGCCAGCATCTCGCCCATGTAATAGGTATTGCCGAGCGAGATGTCGCATTCGCCGGCCCAGATCGACTTGACCTGCGCCCGGTCGTTGCCTTCGGGCTTGCGGGCGAGGTTGGCGCGCAAGCCCGTCGCCCATTCCTTCGCGTAGTCGGCGCCGTGATGTTCGATCATCGCCGCCATCAGGCCGAGATTGTAGTCATGCGTGCCGGGGCGGGTGCAGATGCGGCCCCGCCATTTCGGATCGGCGAGGTCCTCGTAGGTCGTGACCTCGCCGTCGGCGACGCGGTCCTTCGAGGCATAGACGATGCGCGCCCGCGTGGTGAGGCCGAACCACTGGTTGCCGGGATCGCGGAACTCCGCCGGGATATTGGCCGCCAGCACCTCGGAGACGACCGGCTGGGTCACGCCGGCCGCGACCACCTGGGCGAGCCTGGCGATATCGACCGTCATCACCAGATCGGCCGGGCTCCGGCCGCCTTCGCTGACCAGCCGCTCGACCATGCCCTTCTCGACATAGGCGACGTTGACGGCGATGCCGGTCTTTTGGGTGAAGAGGTCGAAGAGCGGCTGCACGAGCTCGGGCTGGCGCAGCGAATAGACGTTGACCTCTTCGGCGAGGACGGGCGCCGCGCCGGCCAGCGCCATCAGGGTTGCGAGGGAAGTTCGCGCGAACATTGTCGACTCCTTTAGTCAGATATACTCCGACTTATGCGGCGGGCCGGGATTCGCGTCAATACCCGATTAAACTGGTCAACTATTTTTCCCGGCGATCCCATGCCCTGCCCGGCGCCGTCACCGCGACGTCGCGCCGGCCTTCTCGGCCCGCTTTGCCGCGTCCCAGAGCGCGTCCATCTCGGCGAGGTCGGACTCCTCGGGCCGCTTGCCGCGCGCCGTCAGCGCGGCCTCGATCGCGGCGAAGCGGCGGGTGAACTTGGCGTTCGCGGCCCTCAGCGCGGCTTCGGGGTCGATCTTCAGGTGCCGGGCGAGGTTGGCCACGACGAAGAGAAGGTCGCCGAATTCCTCGAACGTCTCGGCCTCGGTCAGCGTCTCGCGCGCCTCGATCAGCTCGCGCGCCTCCTCGGCGATCTTGTCGATCACCTCGCCGGTCGAGGGCCAGTCGAAGCCGACCCTCGCGGCGCGGTTTTGCAACTTCACCGCCCGCGTCAGCGCCGGCAGGCCCATCGCGACGCCGTCGAGCGTGCCTTTCGCGGCCTTGCCGGAGCGTTCCGCCGCCTTCATCCGCTCCCAGTCGCGGCTCTGGTCCTCGGCGCTCTTGTCGCGGCTCTCGTCGCCGAAGACATGCGGGTGGCGGGCGACCATCTTGTCCGAGATCGCCCGCGTCACGCTCTCGAAGTCGAAATGCCCGGCCTCGGCCCCCATCTGCGCGTGATAGACGGTCTGGAAGAGCAGGTCGCCAAGCTCTCCCTCCAGCTCGCTCCAGGCGCCGCGTTCGATCGCGTCGGCGACTTCGTAGGCTTCCTCGATCGTATAGGGGGCGATGGTCACGAAATCCTGCTCGATATCCCAGGGGCAGCCGGTCTCGGGGTCGCGAAGCCGCGCCATGATTTCCAGAAGCCGGGGCAGCCCGCCCTCGGGATCGTGGATCAGGCGGTCCGAGGCGGCGCGGTCGAGGGTCATTGCAAGTGTCCGGCGTTTGGGGTTCTGTCGGCAGTATCCAGACCCAGCCCCGAGAGTCCACATGCCCGTCCTGAACCGCATCGCCGATTTCGCCCCCGAGATGACCGAGTGGCGGCGTTATCTGCACCAGCATCCGGAACTGAGCTTCGCGTGCCACAAGACCGCGGCCTTCGTCGCCGAAAAGCTGCGGGAATTCGGGGTCGACGAGATCCATGAGGGCATCGCCGAAACCGGCATCGTCGCGATCATCGAGGGGCAGGGCGAGGGGCCGACGATCGGGCTGCGCGCCGACATGGACGCACTGCCCATCGCCGAGGAGACCGGGGCGGACCATGCCTCGACCGTGCCCGGCGTGATGCACGCCTGCGGCCATGACGGACACACGACGATGCTGCTCGGCGCCGCGAAATACCTCGCCGAGACGCGCCGCTTCAAGGGCCGCGTCGCGCTCATATTCCAGCCGGCGGAGGAAGACGGCGGCGGCGGCGAGGCGATGGTGCGCGAGGGTATCCTCGACCGCTTCGGCATCGGCGAGGTCTATGCGATCCACAACACGCCGCAAGTCCCGCTCGGCCGCTTCGTGACCACCCCGGGCCCGATCATGGCCGCCGTCGATACGGTCCGCGTCGACCTGACCGGCAAGGGCGGGCACGGCGCCTATCCGCATGACTGCATCGACCCGATCCCGGCGGCGATCGGCATGGTCGGCGCCTTGCAGACCATCGCCAGCCGCAACGTCAACCCGCTCGACGAGGTCGTGGTCTCGATCACCCAGATCCATGCCGGCACCGCCTCCAACATCATCCCCGAGACGGCCTGGTTCATGGCGACGGTGCGGACCTTTCGCGACGAGGTGCGGATGCAGGTCAAGCGCCGCTTCGAGGAGATCGTCGCGGGCCACGCCGCGGCCTACGGGGTCAAGGCCGCGATCGACTACGATCTCGGCTATCCGGCGACGGTGAACGAGCCGCAAAGGACCGTCTTCGCCGCCGAGGTCGCGCGCGAGGTCGCCGGCGAGGCGGGGGTGGACGATCAGGCCGGGCGCGAGATGGGGGCTGAGGATTTCTCCTACCTCCTCGAAAAGCGGCCCGGCTGCTACCTCTTCCTCGGCCAGGGCGCGGGGGCGGGGCTTCACCACGCCGCCTACGACTTCAACGACGAGGCCGCGCCCTTCGGGGCAACGTTCTTCGCGCGGCTGGTGGAACGGGCGCAGCCGCTGTGAGCATGCCGGATCTTACAGTCGAGACGAAACCCGGCCCGTGGACAAGGTGAGAAAAGGAGGCCGTCCGGTCACATCGGGCAAGTTGCGCGGCGGATGCCGGACCGGTTCCCGTGGCGAAAGCCGCGCCGTCAGAGGAGCTGCGGTCCAACAAATGCCTTTTCAATACCAGCCGGCCAAACTCACCATCGCCATCTCATTTCTGCCACCGTTTGGTGCAACAACCACAGCTTTAGCTGATCGGGTCAACCAGGAGTTCAACAATTGTCTTCACAAGGCAATTCGCAAAGGCGGCCCTCATCGCGGCCATGGTGTTCGGGGGCATTTCTTCCGCGGCGATGTCGCAAGAGCAGGCCGGAGCGATCGGTGGCCGGACCGTCGTCGCGGAAGACTTCGAGTCGGGCGATCCTTCTCTCATGCTTGGGGGGCAGATAGATCTCGACGGCGAAACCCCGCCATGGTTCGTCCATGTCGCCGACGGCAAGGTTGTGATGGAGAACAGGCTCGATCCCCGAAGTCTCCACTTCAATGACATTGCCTGGGTGAAATACCCGGATTCCGAAGTTCTGGCATCCACCGAAGACGCAGTGATCTCTGCGACCGTCGAGGCGAAGAATACCGGAAGCGGAGGCGTGGGGATCCTCGTTGGCAGCGGCAAGGCGGGCGCCTACCTGATGTTCTCCGTCGATGGACAGGGCCAGTACCATATCCTCAGAAAGGATGGGCGAAACCTCAGACCGTTGCGCAGCGCAAAACATACGGCGATTCGTGCCGGCGCAGCCAACCAGCTGACCTTCGAGCTGCGCGGCGCGAATGTCGTGTTCTTCGCCAATGGCGTGGAGATTATAAAGATCCCGTATGAGAACAGAGCAGCCAACGTCGCGCGCGGGGGCGGACAGGGCGGTGTCGGCCTCGCCGCATTCGGCATCGGAACGTTCTCTTTTGACAGAGTGGAGATTGCGCGCGCCAATTGAGGCTTGAACCGGCGCGACCCGAACGGAGGCAGTAGCCCGTGCGAGGACGGGCACCGGCGGAGCCGCTCCGGCGCGGGTGTCCCGGGTCCGATGGACCGCCGGGCCTGCCGTTGCACCGCTTGCGGCCTGGTGTCGCGGCCGCCGGCGTTGTTTCGGGCAGACCTGACAGGCAGGACAACAGGCGGAGCGGCTTGCGCCGCACGAGATCCTCCCCATCCGCCCCGTTCCGGGACGGAAGGGGCCCCGTTGGCGCCCGGATTTGATCGAATCGCCTTGACGAATCGTTCCGCCTGCCATGGGCTGCGCGCATCCGGATCGGCGACATCTCCGGCCCCGAACGATGTCCTTGACCTCATGGAGATTGTTCGGATGGCCCTGGAAGATGCGAAAAAGCAGGTCGATCTGGCATTCACCGCAAAAGAGCGACGCGGGCTGGCGTTCGAAAACGCGTTCGGGGGGGCGGTGAGCTTCCTGCGGCGGCGCTATTCCAAGGACCTGACCGGCGTCGACCTCGCGATCACCGGGGTGCCGTTCGACCAGGCGGTGACGCACCGGACCGGCACCCGCTTCGGCCCCCGCGCGGTGCGCGAGGCGAGCGCCTTGCAGCCCTTCGATCCGCCTTATGGCTGGGGGTTCTCGCCGCTCGACGAGATGGACATCGTCGATTATGGCGATCTCGCCTTCGACTATGCCAAGGTGTCGGACTTCCCGGCGGCGCTGACTGCGCATATCCGGGGGATCCTCGCGGCGGGCGCGGGGACGGTGACGCTCGGCGGCGATCACTACATCAGCTTTCCGATCCTGAAGGCCTATGCGGAGAAATTCGGGCCGGTCAGCCTGCTGCATTTCGACGCCCATTCCGACACCTGGGTCGATGACGATTTCGACCGGATCGACCACGGCACGATGTTCTACAAGGCGATCAGGTCGGGGATCGTGGACCCAGCAACCTCCGTTCAGGTCGGCATCCGCACCCATAACGACGATTTCATGGGCGTGAGCGTCATCGACGCGCGCGAGGTGCATGAGACGGGCGCGGCGGCGGTCGTGAGCAAGATCAAGGGCATCGTCGGCGACCGTCCGACCTATCTCACCTTCGATATCGACTGTCTCGACCCGGCCTTCGCGCCCGGCACCGGGACGCCGGTCTGGGGCGGGCTCGCCTCGTGGCAGGCCGCCGCGATCCTGCGCGACCTCGCCGGGATCAACCTCGTCGGCGGCGACGTGGTCGAGGTCTCGCCCGCCTATGACACGACCGGGGCAACGGCCATTGCAGCGGCGCATGTCGCGCATGAACTCATCTGCCTTTACGGCTGGACGCGGCGGACGTCGTGAAGATCGCGGGGCTTCTCCTCGTGCTGGTCCTCGCCGGAGGGATGGCTTGGATCCGCCTCGCCCCGTCCGATCCGGCGCGCTGGCATGTCAGCCCGGCGCCGCCCGAGGGCAGGGGGGGGATCCTCGTCCCGCCCGGAACCGATCCGGCGATCGCCGGAAAGGGCGCCGCGCGCGCCGCTCTCACCGTCTTCGGGGAAGCCCCCGAGACCGTCCTCGCCCGGCTCGATGCGATCGCGATGGACACACCCCGCACGACCCGACTGTCGGGCCGTCCGGAGGAGGGGCGGATCACCTGGATCACCCGCTCGGCCTTCTTCGGCTTCCCCGACTATACGACGGCGGAGGCACGGGCGGACGGGCCGGCGACGGAACTTGTCCTCTACGCGCGCCTCCGCTTCGGCCGCGACGATTTCGGCGTCAACACGGCCCGCCTCCGCGACTGGATCGCCCGGCTCGCGCCTTGAGCTTCTTCGTTGTGGAAATACCCCACGGGGGTCCGGGGGTGTGAAATCCCCGGTCTCTCCCCCTTGACCGCCGCCCGGACAACGGTCAAACCGCCGCAATGGTGCCCTTGGACAAGCTCGACCAGATCACGCGGCGCTTCGGGTTTCTCGAAGCGAAGCTCGCTTCCGGCGCGGCCCCGGCGGAGATCGCGGGCCTCAGCCGCGAATATTCCGATCTGAAGCCGGTCGTGGCCGAGATCGCGGCCTACCGGCAGGCGCTCGCCGATCTCGCCGAGGCCGAGGCGATGCTCGCCGACCCCGAGATGCGGGCGCTGGCGGAGGACGAGATCCCGGGCCTCAGGGCCCGTATCCCGGCGATGGAGGATCGCCTCAGGATCGCGCTCCTGCCGAAGGATGCGGCCGACGCGCGGCCGGCGATCCTCGAGATTCGCCCCGGCACCGGCGGCGAGGAGGCGGCGCTTTTTGCCGCCGACCTGCTGCGCATGTACCAGAAACACGCCGAAAGCCAGGGCTGGCGGTTCGAGCTTCTGGAACTCAGCGAGACCGAGCTCGGCGGCGTCAGGGAAGCCACGGCGCGGATCGAGGGCGAGGGGGTCTTCGCCCGTCTCAAGTTCGAGAGCGGCGTCCACCGGGTCCAGCGGGTGCCCGAGACCGAGGCCGGCGGGCGCATCCACACATCGGCGGCGACCGTCGCGGTCCTGCCCGAGGCGGAGGAGGTCGAGATCGACATCCCCGCCGCCGATATCCGTATCGACACGATGCGGTCCTCGGGCGCCGGCGGGCAGCATGTGAACACCACCGACAGCGCCGTGCGGATCACCCATCTGCCGACCGGCATCGTCGTCACCTCGTCGGAGAAGTCCCAGCACCAGAACCGCGCCAACGCGATGGCGGTGCTGCGCGCCCGGCTCTATGACCTCGAACGCTCGCGCGCCGACGATGCCCGCGCGGCCGACCGCAAGGCTCAGGTCGGCTCGGGCGACCGGTCGGAGCGCATCCGCACCTACAACTTCCCGCAAGGGCGGATGACCGATCACCGGATCAACCTGACGCTCTACCGGCTCGACCAGATCATGGCGGGGGACCTCTCCGAGGTGATCGAAGCGCTCGTGGCCCACGATCAGGCGGCCCGGCTCGCGGAGCTCGAGGCGTGAGGAGGGGACGCCTCGTTCCCGGGCCTCCGGCCCTGAACATCGGCGAAGGGGCCGGCGCATGACCGGGGCCGAGGCGCTGCGGCGGGCGGTGCGGACCCTCGCCGAGGCCGGGATCGAGGGGGCTGCGCGGGATGCGCGCCGGCTGCTCGCACATGCGCTCGGCGTGCCGGCGGAGCGGATCACCGTGGTGGCCGGGGATGAGATGAGCGCCGCCGCAGAGGCGGCCTTCGCGGCGGCGGTGGCGGCGCGCGCCGCGCGGCAGCCGGTCAGCCAGATCACCGGCCGGCGCGACTTCTACGGCCTCGGCTTCCGGGTGACGCCCGACACGCTCGACCCGCGCCCCGAGACGGAGCTTCTCGTCGCGGCGGCGCTGGAGCGGCCCTTCGTGCGGATGCTCGACCTCGGCACCGGGACCGGCTGCATCCTTCTCTCCTGCCTCAAGGGGATGCCGTTCGCGACCGGCATCGGCACCGATGTCTCCGAGGCGGCCCTGGCCGTCGCGGCGGAGAATGCCGCCACGCTCGGCCTCGCGCGGCGGGCGCGGTTCCTCTGCTCGGACTGGTTCGCCTCCGTGCCGGGGCGCTTCGACCTCATCGCTTCGAACCCGCCCTATATCGCCGCGGCCGAGATGGCGGATCTCGCGCCCGAGGTCCGCGACTGGGAACCGCCGGGCGCGCTGACGCCGGGCGGCGACGGGCTCGATGCCTACCGGGCGATCGCCGCCGGGGCTCCGGCCCGGCTGATGGCGGGCGGGCGGCTCATCCTCGAGATCGGGCCGGGCCAGGCCGAGGCGGTCGCGGCGCTTCTCACGGCCCAGGGCTTCCCCGCCCCCGAAATCCGCCGCGACCTCGACGGGCGCGACCGGGTGGTGATCGCGACGATGCCGGGCGATCCCGGCGATTGCGGCGCTGCCTGAGGCGCGGCGGCGGCCCCCACGCGCGCCCGTGGCATTTCGGCCGGATCGGGCCGGAAAACCTGCAAAACGGAAAGGCTTGCGCAGAATCCGCTTGTCATGCGCGCCGCATCATGCATTAAGGGGGGCGTGACGGGGGGAGCGTTTGGCGCCGCCCGGACCGCTCGCCCAGCAAGATCAGGAACCGCGACCGCTGCCGACCATTCCGGCGCAGGACGTGGAACCGGGCAAGTCCCATTAAAGCCCATTGGCTCGGATAGACAAAAACACATGAGATCATCCAAATCCCGTTCGCGTTCGAAATCGAACCGGCAACGCTCGCTTGGCAACATCGTCAACCGGGTCTTCGACAGCTCCGGCCCCGAGGGCAAGGTGCGCGGCACGCCGCAGCAGATCATCGACAAGTACCTGACGCTGGCCCGCGATGCGCAATTGTCGAACGACCTGGTCGCGGAGCAGAACTTCCTCCAGCATGCCGAACACTACACGCGGATGCTGGGCGAGGCGCAGCGCGAGATGAACCGCGAGCAGGAACAGCGGCAGGCCCAGCAGGAGGGCGGCCAGCAGAGCGGCCAGGGTCATCAGAACGGCGGCGGCCAGCACGGCGGAAACGGCAACCATGGCGGCCAGGGCGGCGAGCGGCAGCATCAGCGCCCGCGCTACGACGACCGGGGCGAGCGCGAGCAGCCCGAAGCGCCGCGCGCCGCCGTGGCGCCGGTGCGCGAGGACGACAATGACGACGGCCCGGGTCTGGTCGAGACGCCCGAGGCGCGGCAGCGTCCCGCCCCGATGGCGACGATGATGCCGGAACTGCCGCAGCCCGAGGCGTCGGCGGAGTCCGGTGCGTCGAAAAATCCCGGCCGCGCCCCGCGCAAGCCGCGCGAGAAGCGGGCGCCGAAGGACACGTCCGACGCGACGCCGGACGAACCCTCCACGAGCGCGGCGGAATAGCGCCTCCCCCCGCACCGGCTCCGGCCGGGATGGCCGACCACGGCGGCGCCTTGCGGGCCCGGGATCTGACGATGCGGAGGGCCGGCAGGCCCTCCTCAGGCCCGCGCTCAGCCCGCCGCGACGATCCGGGCGAGCGCGCAGAACGCTCCCAGCGAGATTTCCTCGGCCCGCGCCGTCGGCGCGATGCCGGCGGCTTCGAGTTTCGCCTCCATCCCCGGCGCGACGCCCTTGAGGCTCGCCCGGAGCATCTTTCGGCGCTGGTTGAACCCGGCGGCGACGATCCGGTTCAGCACTTTCGCATCCGCCGGATAGCGCGGCTCCGGCAGGGCGGTGAGGTGGACGACGGCCGATTGGATCTTCGGCGGCGGCGTGAAGGCCTCGGGCGGCAGGGTCATGACGATGCGGGCATCCGCGCGCCACTGCGCCAGAAGCGCGAGCCGCCCGTAGGCCTTCGATCCGGGCACGGCCACGATCCGCTCGGCCACTTCCTTCTGGAACATCAGCGTCAGGCTCTGCCAGAAGGGCGGCCAGGTGGCGGGCGTCAGCCAGCGCACCAGAAGCTCGGTCCCGACATTGTAGGGCAGGTTGGCCACGACGCGGATCGGCGGGGTGAGACGGGCGGCAGCATCGACCTCCAGCGCGTCGCCGTGGACGATGTCGAGCCGGCCGGGATAGACCGCCGCGATCTCGGCCAGCGCCGGCAGGCAGCGCGCATCCTTCTCGACCGCGAGGACGTGCCGCGCGCCCTCCGCGAGGAGCGCCCGCGTCAACCCGCCGGGCCCCGGCCCGACCTCGAGCACGTCGCAGGCGGAAAGGTCGCCCGCCGACCGTGCGATCTTCGCGGTCAGGTTGAGGTCGAGCAGGAAGTTCTGGCCGAGCGCCTTCTTCGCCGCGATCCCGTGCGCCGCGATCACCTCGCGCAAGGGCCGCAGCCCGTCTATCGCCGCCATGCGGAGCCCCTATAGCGTTTCGGCTTTTCCTTGTATCAGAATTCGAACCTTTTTCGTTCGAATTCTGATACTTGCTATCTCAACACAAACCCGAAACGCTTTAGCTTCCACTTGGCTCGAATATCCCCGGGGGAAGCCCGAAGGGCGCGGGGGCAGGCAGCCCCCGTCCGCACGCCGGGATGGGCGCGACCGGGGCAGGTATTTTTCCACAGTGAAAGCCATCAGCCGGCCCGGTTCCGCGCCATGTCGCGGCCGAGCTTCAGCGCGGCGATCAGGCTCGACGGGTCGGCGCGGCCCTGGCCCGCGATATCGAAGGCGGTGCCGTGATCGGGCGAGGTGCGGATGAAGGGCAGGCCGAGCGTCACGTTCACCCCGCCGGCGAAGTCGAGCGTCTTGATCGGGATCAGCGCCTGGTCGTGATACATGCAGATCGCCGCATCGTAGCGTGCCCGCGCGGCGGGGTGGAACATCGTGTCGGCGGGCAGCGGGCCGGCGATCGCCATCCCCTCGGCCCTCAGCCGGTCGAGGAGGGGGGCGATCATCGCGATCTCCTCGCCGCCCATCGCGCCGCCCTCGCCGGCATGGGGGTTGAGCCCCGCCACCGCGAGGCGCGGCTCCCCGAGCCCGAAATCGCGGATGAGGCCGGCACGGGTGATGCGGATCGTCTCCTCCAGCTGCCCGGCCGTCAGCGCCGCGGGCACCTCGGCGAGCGGGATGTGGATCGTCGCCGGCACGACCCGGAGTGCCGCGCAGGCCAGCATCATCACCACGCGCTCCACCCCGGCAAGGTGGGCGAGATATTCGGTATGGCCGGGAAAGGCGAAGCCCGCGCCGTCCTTCAGCGCCTTCTTGTGGATCGGCGCGGTGCAGAGCGCCGCCGCCTCGCCCTTCTCGACGAGCGCCACCGCGCGGGCGATGACGGCGATCACCGATCCGGCATTGGCGGGGTCGGGTTCGCCCGGCAAGGCGGCGGCGGGGAAGTCGTGGCGCAGGACCGGCAGCAGGCGGGCGGGGACGGTGAGCGCCTCGGCCGGCCGCGAGATCTCGTGCCAGGCCGTGCCCTGCGGCAGGTGCGAGGGATCGCCGATCCAGAAGAAGGGCAGCCCGGAGCCGAGCTGCGCCCGCGCCTTCGCGACGATTTCGGGGCCGATGCCGGAGGGCTCGCCGCAGCTGACCGCGATCGGAAGCGCGTTCATCCTCTCCCCCTCACGGGGTGCGGATGATGGCGTTGGCGCGGAGTTCCGCGAGATAGCCGTCGGCGAAGCCGGCGAGGCGCTGGTTGGTCAGTTCCTCGCGCACCTGCGCCCGGCTCGGGCCCTGACCGAAGCCGAGGGTCGGGTCGAGGGCGGGCACCCCGTCGGCGGCGGGCGCGGACACGTCCGCCACCACCGGCGCGGAGCCGGCGGCGAGGGTGGCGGAGCGCTTGCAGAGCATCAGCAACACCAGCGCGTTGCCACGGGTGAGGCCGGTCGAGGTCTCGTTATCGTCGAGCCCGGCCAGTTCGGCGGCGATATCGCCGGGCACCTGCGTGAGCGCCCGCGTCTCGCGCAGAAGCTGCTCGGCGGGGTAGCCTTTGGCGGCGCGGTAGAGGTCGTCGCAGGTATCGACCTCGCTGCGCACCCGCTCGGCCTCGGCCAGCGTGTCGGCGCTGCGGCCGCCGGGGATCAGCAACTGGGCGTAGTCGACGGAAATATTGGCCGCCACGATCTCGCCGCCCTGCTGGAGACCGCGGAGCCGGAAGAGGCCCATCGCATTGCCGAGCGGCACCGGCGGGCTGACCTGGCCGTTGGCGAGGCCGGCGATGACCTGGCGCACCTGCGGCGGCAGGTTGGTGAGGGGGATCCAGTCGAGCTGGCCGCCCTGGTCGCGCGAGGGCGCGGCGGAATACTGCCGCGCGGCGGCGGCGAAGGCCGCTTCGGAGCGGATCGTCCCGGAGAGTTCGGTGGCAAGGGCGCGGATTTCGGCGGCATTGCCGGGGTTCATCGGCATCAGAATCTCCGACATCAGCACGCGCGGCCCGGCGCCACGCTGCGCGGCGACCGACATCGCGCGGTCGATCTCGGCCTCGGTGATCGTGATGCGCGGGGCGAAGCGGCCGCGCACCACCTCGCGCCAGGCAAGGCCGGCGGACACGAAATCGCGGAACGTCTCGGGCGCCACGCCGGCCTCGCCGATGGCCTGCAGGAACTGCTCGGTCTCGAGATTGGCGCGGCTGGCGAATTCGGC
Source organism: Paracoccaceae bacterium (assembly GCA_011620265.1). GTDB lineage: Bacteria > Pseudomonadota > Alphaproteobacteria > Rhodobacterales > Rhodobacteraceae > Albidovulum. Next base: position 7,167 of record WOZM01000111.1, on the reverse strand, counting down.
CATGCCGGCGGCGATCTGCTGGTCGGTGAGCGTGATGCCGGCGGCCTTGGCGGCCTGCCGGCGCAACCGGTCCTCGATCAGCCCCTTTTCCGCCTCGGTGGCCGGATCGCCGGGCACCCGCAGAAGCGTGAGGAAGCGGATGCGCTGGTCGAGCTCGTATTGCGTGACGGCGCTGTCGTTGACGATGATCGCGGGCGCGAAGCTGCCCGACTGTGCCGCGGCGGGCGTGATCAGGGATATCAGCGCCGCGAGGGCGAGAGAAAGAAAGGTCATCATGCGCATCGTCCGTCGTCCGTCTGCTCTGTTCTTCGTTTCCGGTCTTTGCCGCCGCTGAACGGCTCGCCCCATCGGTCTAGCGGGCGCAACTGCGTCTGTAGCTTCGCCCGTCGGTCCCCGCGCCGAAGCCGTGGAGGATGACCGACAGGTTGATGTCCGTGTCCGGCTTCACACTAGTCGAGGACGTGAACCGACGCGAGAGGGAAAGATCGACCGTGGCGCATTCGGTCAGGTAGGCGAGCCCGAGCGAGGCCCGCGTCGCGCGCGCCGCCTCGAAATCGTAGCGCCCGGCGAGCGTGCCGCGCCAGTTCTGCCCCATGTCCCAGCCGGCATCGAGCACCAGTTCGGAGCTGGCCTGGCTGCGCCCCTCCGTCGGGTCGGCGACCAGCCAGAGATAGCCCGCCGCGAGGTCGTAGCGCTCCGCGTCGAAGGCGATGCGCAATTCTTCCCGGCTGACGCTGAAGGAATCGTCGAATACCGCGCGGTTCGTGATGTCGAGCCCGTCGGCGGTTTGAAGCTGCGTGGCAACGAGCCAGTCCGAGGCGGTGCCGCCAAGCCCGGAGGCGGCGGAGAACTGGCCGAGGTCCTTCTCGCGGAAGACCCGCCCGGCCGTCACCCCGAGCGACCAGCCCGCCGGATCGTAGCGGGTCCAGCCGACCCCGACATTGACGCGCCGGCCAAGCTCGTGCCGGTCGGCACCGGGAAAGCGGTCGAAGTCGAAGAGGTTGCCCTCGTCGAAATTCACGATCTGGCTGTCCTCGTTCGGCACCGCGTCGGTGCTGTCCGGGCTCCAGACCAGTTGCACGACGGGTTCGATCACATGGGCAGCGCCGCCCCGTGCGGCCGGTTTCACCCAGGGCCAGCGAAGCTCGATGGCGGCGGACGGCGTCAGCCGGGTGACGGTGCCGGGGAAGGCCGCGTCCTGGCTGATCGCGTAGAAATCGGCGGTCACTTCGGTGGCCCCCGAGACGACCATGCCGTTGCCGAGGACCCAGTTGCGGCGCCAGTCGAGCGTGGCCGTCGCGCGGCTGAGGTCGCGGCCGTCGGTGACGCCGTCGCCATTGGCGTCGGTCGCGACCGAGGAGGACCGGCGCTGGCTGTGCAGCTCGAAGCCGAACTGCCCCTCGCCGCCGAGATGGCGCGGCGTGAAGCGGCGCTGGAACGTCATGTCGCCGACCAGCACCGGCAGCACCGAATTGTCGTCGCCCGCCCGGATCGACCAGTAGCGGAAGATCCGCGCGTCGATATGTTCGTTGCGCCTTGTGCGTGTGACCGAGATGCCGCTTGCCAGCCGGTCGATATCGTCGAAGCCGTAGTCGAGAAGATAGGCGTCGTCGCTGACCGTTTCGATCGCGAAGGCGAGCTTGAAGTCGCGGGGCAGGTCGAAATCGCCGGTGGCGAAGAGGTAGCCCCGGGTGTCGTCCGGCAGGAGGTCGTCGCGGGTGACCGCTCCGTTCACCTCGACCGTGCCGGTGGCGAAGGCCTGGCGGTAGCGGAAATCCAGCGTCCGGGTCTTGCTGGCCGAGACATAGGGCGTCAGCGTCAGGTCGCGGCTGTCGCCGATGGCGAAGAAATACGGCAGCTTCAGCCCCGGCCCGAGCGCCGTCGTGGTGCGGAAGCGCGGCATCAGAAAGCCGGTTGCGCGCTTCAGCGTCGGGTCCGGCATCCTGAGGCGCGGCACGTAGAAAACCGGCAGGCCGGCGACGCGGAACTGGGCGTGGTCGAAATAGAGCTGGCGTTCCTGCTGGTCGTGGATCACCCGTCGGGCGCGGATTTCCCACAATGGCGTCGGGTTCGACGGGCAGACCTGGCAGGACGAGGCCACGACCCGGCTGAGCCGGGTGAAGCGCCCGCCGGTCCGCGCCATCTCGGCCGCGGCGAGCTGCAATTGCTCGTCGAGCACCATGCGGGCGCTCGTCAGCACCCCGTCGGTCAGGTCGCGCGACAGTTCGGCCGTGTCGGCCAGCACCACCGTGCCGGTTCCGTCGACGAGGGTGATCGGACCCTCGATCGTCAGTCGCTCGGTCGTGCCGTCGAAGACGATCCGCCGCGCCGTGAGCCGCGCGCCCTTGTAGAAGACCTCGACCGCGCCCTCTGCCGTCAGCGTCTCGTCGCCGCTGAGAAAGACCCGGTCGGCGACGAGCGTCGCCGCGTCCTGCGCCAGAGCGGGCAAGGCGAGAAGCCAGAGGGCGAGGACCGCGAGCAGCCGGCGCATTCAGCCCTCCTCGAGATGGAGAAGGAGCGTCAGCGACAGGAGAAGCGCCGCGACCGGCGGGATCCAGGCCGCGAGGAGGACGGGGATCTGGCCGTTCTCGCCGAGCACCTGCGCGAAATTGCGCAAGAGGAAGATCGCGAAGCCCGAGACGACGGCGAGAAGCACCATGATCCCGGTGCGGCCCGAGCGCGCGTGGCGCATGGTGAATCCCGCCCCCACCAGCACCATCGCGACGAGGAGGAGCGGCAGCGCCAGTTCCATCTGGAACCAGACATCGTGCTTGCGGGCGGAGAAGCCCGCCCGCTCCAGCCCGGCGATGAAGGCCGGCAGGTCCCAGATCGGCACGGTCGAGGGCGTGCCGAAGCTGTCGCGGATCTGGTCGGGGGTGAGGTCCGAGGGCAGCCGCATAGCGTCGCGGCGCACCGCCTCGCGTTCGGGGTTGCCGCCCGGCGTGAAGCGCCACTCCTTCGCGTCGGTCAGAAGCCAGGCCCCTTCGGTCAGCATCGCCTCGGCGGCGTCGACGCGGGCGACGGGGCCGCTCGCCTCGGCGAAGGCGATGAAGGTCGTGTCGTAGAGCACCGTGCCGTCGAAATTCGAGCGCGCCGCGCGGATCACGGTCTGGCCTTCGGGTCCGCCCTGACGCAGCCAGAGCCCCTCGCGGGTGACGGAGAGCACGTTTCCGTCGCCAAGCTTGTACTGGCTCGCGAGGGTCTCGTAGCGCTTGGTGGTGCCGGCGACGATCGGGTTGAGGATCGCGACAGCGAGGGCGCCGACGAGAAGCGTGGCGACCAGCGGCGCCACGAGCGTCCTGAGCGCCGAGCGCCCCGCCGCCCGGATCACCACCAGTTCGGACGACCGCGCGAGCGCGAGGAAAAGCGCGATCGAGGCGAGGATCACGATCATCGGCAGGCTCCGGTAGACAGCCTGCGGGGTGTTGAGCACGGCCAGCTCGGCCGCCGCCGAAAGGCCGAGATCGGCGCTGGCGAAGCGGCGGATCTGCTCGATCATGTCGATGAGGTAGAGCAGGATGAAGAAGCCCCCGAAGACCATTCCGAAGGTCGCGAGGAAGCGCCGCGCGATATAGAGCGAGAGCGTCATGACGCCACCGCCGAGGCAAGCCCGTGGCGGACCCGGCGCACCCGCCCCGCCATGGTGAGGAACAGCGCCGCCAGCGCCAGCCCGGCGATGGCGGGGACGTAGAGCACCGGCCAGAGCGCCGGGCGGCCGGTCACGACGCTCGTCGCGCCGTTCGCGAGGAACTGGACGAAGACCAGAAGCCCGACCGCGAGCGCGATCTGGCGCCAGAGGCCGAAGCGGCTGAAGCTGCCGGTGAGGAGCGTGGAGAACCCGATCAGCGCCGCGACGAGCGCGAGGAAGGGCTGCGAGAGCCGCCCGTGGCCTTCCAGCAGCATCTCGGCCCGCGTCGTCCCGAGCCGCCCGGCCGCCGCGTCGTCCGAGCGCAGAAGGGTCAGCGTCGGCATCTCCTCCACCCCCGGCGGGCGGTCGCCGCCGGCCCCGATCAGCGCGCCGATGTCGTAGGAGAAGTCGGCGAACCGGGTGACCGAGAGCGCCTTCGTCGCGGTGTCGAGCGTCTGGGCCATGCCGTCGAACATCACGAGCTTCGGCCCGTCGTCGCTCTTCACCAGCAGCGCGCGCTTAGCGGTGTAGGTGGTGCGCTTGCCTGCCCCGCGCGCATCGGCGAGGAAGATGTCCTGCAACTCGCCCAAGGGCGTGATCTGGCGGATGTAGAAGGTGATGCCGTCGGCCGGATGCAGGAATGCGCCTTCGGTGAGGAACCGCGCGGTCACGTTCTCGGCGATCTCGCCCCGCCGCTCGGCAAGCTTGGCGCGGCTCGCGGGCACCAGGACATGCATGAGGATGGCGATCATCAGGGTGACGACGAGGCCGAAATAGACCACCGGCCGGGCGAGGCGGAACGGCGAGAAGCCGGTCGCCGACATCACCACGAGCTCGCTTTCCGACGAGAGCCGGTTGGTGACGTAGACGGTGGCGACGAAGGCCGCGACCGGCAGGACGAGGCGGATCACGTTCGGCAGCGTCAGCGCGGTGAATTCGAGGAACACCCAGGCCGACTGGCCGTCGGAGATGAGCTGGTCGAAGAGCGACACCGCCCGGTTGATCCAGTAGACCGAGACAAGGATGAGCGCGAAGAAGCCGAAGAGCATCATCAGCTGCGACAGCAAATATCTGTCGAATCTGGACACCCTGCCTGTCTCCCGTCTGCCTCAGGCCCCATCCCTAGCCGAAACCGCCGGGCGGGAAAACTCATATCTGGCCAAGGGCCGGGCCGGGCGCTAGGGTCCGGCAAAACCAAGCCGGAGACAAGAGATGACCGTTCCCCTGACCGTTCAGTTCGCCAAGACCGGGTTCGACGCCCTGACCGAGGCCGAGGGGCGGATCGCCCTGATCGTCGCACCCGAGGGCAAGCTCGGCGCGGTGGCCAAGCGGCTCGACCGGGCGACGCGGGGCGCGGTCCGGCGGGCGCTCGACAGCAAGGCCTGGGACAAGCTGAAGACGGGCGATGCGCTCGACCTCTCCTATCCGGCCGGGCTGAAGGCCGAGGCGGTGCAACTGGTGAAGCTTCCCCGCCGCACCGGCATCGCCGAGGCGCGCAAGGCCGGGGCCTCCATCGGCAAGGCGCTGGGCGAGGCGGGCGCGATGGTGCTGGCCGCTTCCCATCCCCGCGCCGCCGAGATCGCCTTCGGCCTCACGCTCCGGGCCTATGACTTCACGCTCTACCACACCAGGGAGACGCCCGCGAAGGGCGCCGTGGCGATGCTGGTCGACGATCCCGAGGGGATGGAGGCGAAGGCCGCGCCGCTGATGGCGCTGGCCGAGGGCGTCTGCTTCACCCGTGACCTGGTGAACGAGCCCGCGAACGTGCTGACCACCACCGATTTCGCCGACCGCCTTGCGGTCATGCGCGGGATCGGCCTCGAGGTCGAGGTTCTGGACGAATCGGCGCTGGAAAAGCTGGGGCTGCGGGCGCTTCTCGCGGTCGGGCAGGGCTCCGAAAGCCCGTCGAAGGTTGTGGTGATGCAGTGGAACGGCGGCAAGAAGGGCGATGCGCCCTTCGCGCTCGTCGGCAAGGGCGTGGTCTTCGATACCGGCGGCATCTCGATCAAGCCGGCGGCGGGCATGGAGGAGATGACGATGGACATGGGCGGCGCGGGCGTCGTCTCGGGCGTCATGCGCACCCTCGCGCTCAGGAAGGCCAAGGCCAATGTCGTCGGCCTCGTCGGTCTGGTCGAGAACATGCCGGACGGCCGCGCGCAGCGGCCGGGCGATGTGGTGAAGTCCATGAAGGGCGACACGATCGAGGTCATCAACACCGATGCCGAGGGGCGGCTCGTCCTCGCCGACGTGCTCTGGTACGCGCAGGAGCGGTTCAAGCCCACCGGCATGATCAACCTCGCGACGTTGACCGGCGCGATCATCGTCGGGCTCGGCCACGAGAATGCCGGGGTCTTTTCCAACGACGACACCCTGTGCAACGCCTTCCTCAAGGCTGCCGCGGCCGAGGGCGAGGGGGCCTGGCGGATGCCGATGGGGCCGGCCTATGACGCGCTGCTGAAATCGCGGATTGCCGACATGAAGAATTCCTGCGGCCGGCCGGCCGGGTCGATCACCGCCGCGCAGTTCCTCAGGCGCTTCGTCAAGGACGAGGTGCCCTGGTGCCATCTCGACATCGCCGGCGTGGCGCTGCCGCCGAAGGAGACCACGCTCGCGCCGAAGGGGGCGACGGGCTGGGGGGTCATGGCGCTCGACCGGCTGGTGCGGGACATGCTGGAAGGCTGATGGGCGCGGCGCTTTTCTACCATCTCACGCGGTCGCCGCTGGAGGCGACGCTGCCGCTTCTGCTGGCGAAGTCGTTGCAGGCCGGCTGGCACGTCGTGGTGCGCGGGACCGAGGCCGCGCGGATCGACTGGCTCGACCAGACGCTCTGGAAGGGGCCGGAGGAGGCGTTCCTGCCGCATGGGGTCGCCGGCGGGACGCACGACGCCGACCAGCCGATCCTGCTGACCACGGGGCGGGAAGCGCCGAACGGCGCGCAATGCCTGATGGCGGTGGACGGCGCCGAGGTCACGGCGGAGGACTGCGCCGGCGTGGAACGGGTCTGCATCCTCTTCGACGGCAACGACCCGGCCGCACTCGACCGGGCGCGGGGGCAGTGGAAGGCGCTGACCGGCGCCGGGATCACCGCGCAATACTGGAGCGAGGAAGGCGGCGGCTGGCAGAAGAAGGCCGAAAGCGGCTGACGGGTTGCGCTTCGGCGCGTGGACGCGACGGGTGAAGGCCGGTTTCGGCTCCGAAGGGCGCCTCTTGGCAGTCACAGCGCAAGCCGGGCGCGCCTTGGTTCCGGGCGACGGGAGGTTCGCCCCGTCCGCGCCGCCACTTATCGGGGGCGGGAACTGATCCCGAGTGGCCTGACCGAACCAACAGGTTCCGTTCCGGGCCCCGGGCGCCGCGCTCACCCCAAGCCATGGCCCGCGCCTCGGCGCGAATGTCCGCCTCCTCCCTCCTCCGCGAGCGCGCGCATGTCGCCGCGCCTGCCCGGAGCTAGCGCCGGATCACCATCCGGTCGCGGGCGAACGTCACTTCGTGCCGGCCGAGCCAGCTCATCCCCAGAAGCGAGGTGTCGAGCGCCCCGCCAT
>WOZM01000285.1 GCA_011620265.1 Paracoccaceae bacterium | reverse complement strand
TGTCGCGGCGGCAGCCGTCGCCGGTGAAGTAGTAGCCGCGATACTGGCTGAAATAGGCCTCCTGGAAGCGCTCGTGATCGCCCCAGAGGGTGCGCATCTGCCCCGGCCAGCTGTCGGAGATGCAGAGCACGCCCTCGCACTCCGTCTCGCCCTGCCGCACGGCGGTGGCGGGATCGAGCACCACGGGCTTCACCCCGAAGAACGGATTGGTGGCAGAGCCCGGCTTGGTCGGCGTCGCCCCCGGCAGCGGCGTGATCATGTGGCCGCCGGTCTCGGTCTGCCAGAAGGTGTCGACGATCGGGCATTTGCCCTTGCCGACATGCTTGTCGTACCAGACCCAGGCTTCGGGGTTGATCGGCTCGCCGACCGAGCCGAGGACGCGAAGCGATGAGAGGTCGTATTTCTCGACCCATTCCGGCCCCTGCCCCATCAGCGCGCGGATCGCCGTCGGCGCGGTGTAGAACTGGTTGACCTTGTGCTTTTCGCAGACTTCCCAGAAGCGGCCGGCATCGGGATAGGTCGGCACGCCCTCGAACATGATCGTGATGCCACCGTTGGCGAGGGGGCCATAGACGATGTAGCTGTGGCCGGTGACCCAGCCGACATCGGCCGTGCACCAGAAGACATCGCCGTCGTGATAGTCGAACGTGTACTGGTGGGTCATCGCCGCATAGACGAGATAGCCGCCCGTCGTATGCACCACGCCCTTCGGCTTGCCGGTGGAGCCCGAGGTATAGAGGATGAAAAGCGGATCCTCGGCGTTCATCGGACGCGGCGGGCATTCCGGGCTCACCATGTCCATCATCGCCAGCACGTCGACATCGCGGCCGTTGACCCAGGAGATCTGGTCGCCGGTATGCTTGACGACGAGGCAGCGCACCTTGTCCGAGCAGTGCAGGAGTGCTGCGTCGGTATTGGCCTTCAAGGGCGTCCGGCGACCGCCGCGCGGGGCGGTGTCGGCGGTGATGACGATCTTCGCGCCGCAATCGTTGATCCGGTTGGCCAGCGCGTCAGGCGAGAAACCGGCGAAGACGATGGAATGAATGGCGCCGATCCGGGCGCAGGCGAGCATCGCATAGGCGGCCTCGGGGATCATCGGCAGGTAGATCACCACGCGGTCGCCCCGCATCACGCCCTGGCTCAGCAGGACGTTCGCCATCTGGTTCACCTTCCGCGACAGCTCGCGGTAGGTGATGTGCCGGGCCGGCGTCTTCGGATCGTCCGGCTCCCAGATGATCGCGGTCTGGAGCGCGCGGTCCTTCAGGTGCCGGTCGATGCAGTTGACCGAGGCATTGAGGACGCCGTCCTCGAACCACTTGATGGAGACCTTGCCGAAGGTGAAATCGGTGTCCTTGACCTTGGTGTAGGGCTTGATCCAGTCGAGACGCTTGCCCTCGCGGCCCCAGAACGCATCCGGGTCGCTTATCGATTCGGCATACATCTCGCGATATTTCGCGGCATCCGCATGGGCATTCTTGAACCCCGCCGGAACCTCGCGCATGTCCGGCGCCTGCACCGTCTGGTCCTTGGAAGCGGTCATCGTGGGTCCTCCCTGCAAATCCGGCGCGCCATAAGCGCTGCGCCGCCATCCGGCCCTTTCCCGGACGTCCTCACCTGCGCGGCAATGTAAACCATTTGTTCATTTTTTCGTAACCCATTTCTTTGCATATGTTTTTTTGTAAATTTATTGACTTCAAGAAAGAAAACTTTGTAAATTTTTCGATTGTGGCGAAAATTTGACTTTCAAAAACAAGACTTTGCCTGTTCACGTTTCCGGCATCCGGGCACGGATCGCCGCCGGACTCTGCCGGGGTGGCCTTCACCTCCCGCAGGGGATGAAATCCGGCGCGGCGAGCCGCCGCTTCCGTTAGCGCCGAAACTCGCCGGAGCGATTCGGATCGGGCGGCCCGGAGCGAATCATCGGCGCTTCCCGACGCTCCAGCCGGTCGGGGCGAGATACCGCTCACCCGCCGAGACCGGCAGGTCCTCCAGCGCCGAGCCCATCGAATCGTTCCAGCGGTTGAGATGGCCGAAGAGCGCGATCACCCCCATGATCCCGACGGTGTCGCCATCGTTCCAATGCGCCTTCAGCCACACCTCGGCCACCGCCTCGTCGATGCCGTGGAAATACCGAGGACCGTGACGAGCTTCGGCAGGAACCGTTCGGAAAAGCTGGGGCTTGCACCGCCGGCTCTGCGCCCCATGATGCTCGATATCCGTGACTTGGCGCGACATTGGGATGGCGCGCCGGGACTGTCATGGAATCTACGGAAGCCGCCCCGGCTTGAAGGAAGACACCGTGATGCCCGACAAGATCGACCCGATCCGCGACACCGACGACGCCGCGCGGGCGCTTGCCCGCGACCTCATCGGGGCCGCCCGCATTGCCGCACTCGGCGTGATCGAGCCGGAAACCGGCGCGCCCTTCGTCAGCCGCATCGCCTTCGGCCTCGGCCCGGACGGCGACCCGATGACGCTCGTCTCCGACCTCGCGCTCCACGCGAAGGCGCTGCGCGCCGATCCCCGCGCCGCGCTGCTGATCGGCGAGCCGGGCGGCAAGGGCGATCCCCTGACCCATCCGCGCCTCACGCTCCGGGCGACCGCGCGCTTTCTCGACACCGCGGCGGCAGATCGCGCGCGCCTCCGCGAGGCCTGGCTCCGGCACCATCCCAAGGCGGCCCTCTATGTGGATTTTGCCGACTTCCGTTTCGTCGCCTTCGACGTCGAAAGCGGCCATCTGAATGCCGGGTTTGCTAAAGCCTATGCACTTGGGCAGAATGATCTTAAAGTGACCTGACGTCGCCGGTCGCGGCCATCTTTCTGCAAACTGAGGGACGACAAGGGCTTACGGCGAATGACGATGATGGATCGGGCGACGTGGCAGGACGAGATCTCGCGCCAGAGGCAGCGACTTGAAGCCGATCTCGTTTCACGCCAGATCGGCGTCGCGCTGTCCTGTATCGTCTTCGGGTTCTTCCTGCCGTTCTGGGCGGTGTTCCTGACCTACCTCGTCTCGGTCGGGACCGAGATCGAGATGTTCCGGCTGATGCGCGCCTACGAGACCGCGCCGACGCCGGGCCGGCGCAGCGCCTTTCTCGCCACGTCCGCGCTGGGGCTCGCGGCCTACAGCCTGCCGGCGCTCTTCATCTGGCTCAACCCCGACCCGCTGGTGAAGTTCACCGGGGTGCTGTCGCTGATCGGCGCGCTTCTGAACGTCTCGGTGGTGCGCTCGACCCATCTGCCGCTCGGCATTCTCAGCGGCCTGCCGCCGGCGCTGGCGCTTCTGTGGCTGCCGCTGCAATATCTCTTCGACCCGGTCGTCAACATGAATGCCGCCCTGGCGGTGGCCGGGGTCGTCGTGCTTCTGGGCTATTTTGCCTCGGCGCTGGTGCAGAACAATCGCGTCCAGTCGGACCTCGTCGGCGCCATCGCCCATGCGAGCGAGACGAGCCGCGCCAAGTCGCGCTTCCTCTCGGCGATGAGCCATGAGGTCCGCACCCCGCTCAACGCCATCCTCGGCCACAGCCAGCTGATGCGCGAAGAGACCGATCCCGCGGCCCAGCGCGACCACGCCGCGGCGGTCGAATCGGCCGCCCGCGGCATGCAGATGCTGGTCGAGGACGTGATCGACCTCGCCTCCGTCACCGAAGGCGAGGTGCGGTTCCAGCCGGTGACGGCGGTGATCCGGCCCGAGCTTGAAGTCGTCGCCTCGATGAAGCTGCCGCTCAAGGGCCATACCGATCCCGTGGTCACGATCGAGATCGCGCCGGAAGTGCCGGAATTCGGACGCTTCGACCCGGTGCTGCTGCGCAAGTGCCTCAGCCATCTGAGCGTGATCGTCCTGAACGAACAGCCCACCGACCGGCCCGCGGCCATCGACATTCGCTGCGCGCTGGCGCCGGGGCGGCAGGACCGGCTCCGCCTGACCATCGCCGGCCGCGCGCCGGCCCGGCCCGCTTCCGAGCGCGACCAGACCCCGGCCGAGGACTCGCTGGCACTGACGCTGGTGCACCGGGTCGCCGAGGTGATCGGCGCCAAGGCCGCGGTCCTGCGCGCCCCCGATGGCAGCCTCGTCGCGCGGATCGAGCTTCCCTTCGTCATCGTCCCCGACCCCCCGGCCACCGGGGCCGAGATGGTCTATGGCCGGCTCCGCGCGCTCGTCGTCGACGACATCGCGACCAACCGTTTCGTCGTGGTGCAGATGCTGCGCTCGCTCCGGATCGAGGCCGACGAGGTCTCGGGCGGCAGCGACGCGCTCGAAAGGCTCGCGGA
>WOZM01000141.1 GCA_011620265.1 Paracoccaceae bacterium | reverse complement strand
TCTTGCCGCAATATTCGCGCAAGGCGGCGAACTGCTCGGCCGTGAGCTCCAGCGCCTTCAGCATCTGATGCTGGTTGCCGGCATCGCCGGTATTGGCGACCTGGTACTCGGCCTTCCGCGCGTCGGGCGTGACAAGCTCATCGGCGAAGAAGGTCTGGAACTTGACCGCGTCGGCCCCGGCCCCGGCGGCGACGTCGATCAGCTCGCGCGCCATGTCGAGGCTGCCGTTGTGATTGACGCCGATCTCGGCGATCACGAAACACCGTTTGAAATCGAAATCCATCCGCTCTCATATCCTCTGGTCAAGGGACCGGACGCTGGCGACATGGCTTTGCAAAAAGCCTCTCTCGACCTTTCCGATCTCGGATTTCAGCGTCTCGATCGTCAGCGCCCCCGCCGGTCGACCCATGTCGAGCGCCCCGCCGAGGAAGTCCATGAACGCAGCAAAGCTGCCGGGCACTTCCGGCGCGAGATAAGCGATCTTCTGGAGAGAGTCGAACCGCGACGGCAGCGCGACTTCGCCTTCGGCCACGAATTCCTCATAGGGTTTCTCGCCGGCGGTATCTAGCGGCGTCAGGAGCACGGGCCATTGCCCTATCGCTGCGCGGCGCTCGACCTCGCCCAGGGCGGCGGATTCGTCGTGGGTGAACCAGGGCTCATACCCCATCGAAGCCAGGAAATGCGCCGACACCTCCTGCAAGAGCACCAGATGCGCCTCGAGATCGAGTGTCGGGATCATGATGTGACGGTCGGCACCAAGAAACCCCGCAAGCGTACAGAGATGACCGGATTCGCCGAGCGTCACGAAGTAGCGCCGGCAGTTTTCCGGACAGGCCATCGGCTGGCGCCGTGCCAGCCGCATCTGCCAGGACTGAAGCAGAGACCCATTCGAAAGCGCGACATTGGCAAACCGGGCCGAGGTGACGGCGGCGCCCTCGGGCCAGCCAATCACCGGCGAGAAGAGCGCATGTTCCATCAGCCGCTTGGTCGCGCCCATCATCGAACTGGGATTGGCCGCCTTGTCCGTCGAGACGCAGAAGAGTCGCTTGAGCCCCGAGCCGCCGCTGACCAGACGCGACAACCGTTCGAGCTTCGCCACGTTGGTGTCGAGCATCGCAAGAATGCTGTAGGGATCCTTTTCGCTCCGCACATGCTTCAGCGCCGCAAAGTTCAGGATGTGATCGTAGTCCGCCGTCCGCGCCGCATACCAGCGTGTGAAAGGCGCGCTGCCATAATCGAACGGCAGCGCCAGGAGTTCCTCAACCCGAAGCGGCTCGCCCGAGGAACGCAAGGCCCGGACGAGCTCCGCCAGGCCGTTCTCGTTGTGATCGACGACATGGACCGTACGCGGCCCAAACCCGAGCAGGCATTTCAGCGTCTCGGTTCCGATCGATCCGGCGCCGCCGATCACCAGGACGCGCGCGCCCCGGATCGCCTCCGCCAGTTCTGCCGACGCCGCGTCCATGTCGGCGGCGAAGAAGCTCTCGCGCCGGCCGACGACCCGTTCCTCGAAGGGACTCATCGCGATGTGTCCGGCGCTCACGGTTTGTGCCCCTCGTAGATACTTGCCGCCCGCTCCAGTTCCGCAAGATTGCCGATATCGATCCAGCGCCCCGAATGCGTATAAGTCCCACCCCGAAGGCGCGCTTCCTTCATGTCCTCGAAGAGCGTGGGCAGATCGTAGAATTTCTGCTTCGGGATCACCGAAAGTGAAGATTTCGACAGCATGTAGATCCCGGCATTGATCTGGAAAACCAGCGTCGGCTTCTCGTCGCTACCCTCGAACAGACCTGTTTTGGAGCGGCGGACGACGCCGTAGGGCACCGTGTAATTGTGATCGCGCACGACCATTGTCGCGTCCCAGGCGTTCTCGTCGTGCTCGCTGCGCAGCGCGCTCACGTCGACATCGTTGAGAACGTCGCCGTTGAGGCAAAGGAACGGGTCCGAAAGCGCTTCGGGCTCGATCAGGCCAAGCGCACCCCCCGTGCCCATCCGCATCGTCTCGTGCACATAATCGATCGAGACGTCGAGGGCGGAGCCGTCGCCGTAGTGATCGACGATCATGTCGCCGAGGTAGTTCACCGACAGGATGAAGCGGGTCACCCCCTCGTCACGCAGATGCTCGATGATATGGGTCAGGATCGGCTTGCCGGCCAGCATCAGAAGCGGCTTGGGGCAGTTGTCGGTCAGCGGTGCGAGGCGGCTGCCAAGCCCGCCGGCCATGATCACGGCGGTGGTGTCCTGCGGGCTGCTCGCGGCCCAGAGAACGAAGAGCGCGGTCAACCGGCCGTCGCGGATCTGCGGCAGGTATTCAAGTCCGCGACGAAGCATCATGGACCGGATATCGGCGCTGTTCATTGCCTCCGACGTGACGGTCGGCGCGCGGTTGGTCGCCTCCCCGACCGGCGCATCGAGACCGCCGCCCCGTGCAAGGTAACGGCGCAGGTCGCCATCGGCGACGACACCCGCGAACCGGGTCCGGTCGGCGCTCAGGACCGGCACCAGGCGCAAGCCCGCATCGCTCATCACCTTCATCGTGTCACGCACGCTCTGCGTCTCGGCCACGGAAATCCGCTCAAGCGCCTGATCTTCGTAGTGTGCCAGTCTCATGCCACGGCCCTTCTTTCCCCGGTGTAAAGCGGATCGGGTCCGCTGAAGGGCTTGGGCGCGCCCCATGTCCCGACATCGCCCGAACTCAGCACGGCGACGATCCGTTCGGTGCTGCGGCCGTCTCCATAGGGGTTCTCGAAGGCGGCAAGACGCGCCGCCATTGCGGGGTCGCGCGCCTCCGTGATCGCGGCCAGGATGGCGTCGCGGTCCGGGGCGGCGTGGAGGACGTTCGCGCCGTGGAACCTTCCCTTCTGGCGATCGCCGATATCGACGACGGGCAGGCGGAAACTCGCGGCCTCGATGATGCCGCTCGACGAGTTTCCGATCACGAGGCCGGCATTGGCCATCGCCGTATAGAACCAGTCGGCCCCGAAGTTGCGCACCACATGGTGGTGTGGGTTCCTCGCTGCGGCCGCTTCGATCGCCGCGACGATCCGGTCGGCATGGGGATCGGCGTTGGGATAGGTATAGATCACCGGCAGTCCAGCCGCCTCCAGCGCCGCGACCATCGCCGCCGCCATGCGGTCGGTGATGGCGAGCGAGCGGGTTTCGCTGTGAAGCGTGGCCAGCGCATAGCCAGCGCCGAGATCTCCGCCAAGGCCGAACCGGGCACACAATTCCGCGAGGCTCTGAGCTGGCCGTTCGCGGATACCGTCGAGGCCGAGTGCCCCGACCGTGAAGATCCGGTTGGCCGGTTCGCCCATCTGGTGAATGCGCCGGGCGAATTCCGGAATCTCGCAGAAATGCAGCGCCGCCATCTTGGTCAGGCAATGGCGGAACACGTCGTCGATCGCCCCTTCGGTGATACTGCCGCCGCTGATGTGGCCGATGGGGATGTTGAACGGGACCAGTGCGACCCCCGCCGCCACTGCCTCGTAGCGGTCGCCGAGAATCAGGACGAGGTCGGGCCGGTCGCGCAGAGCCGCCGCAGCGACCCCCCGCATCTGCCCTGCCATGACACGCGCCGCGCCCTCGGGCGTCCTGTCCTCCGGCTGCGCGTCGATCTCGGCCCAGACCGGCAGCCCCGAGGCGCGGACATCGCCCACCGTCATGCCCGATTGCGGATCGAAATGCGCGCCGCCGACCCAAAGGCCGGTTTCAAACTCCGTCGCCTCGACAAGCCTCCGGCACAGCGGTCGCAGGATCGAGAAATCCGATCGGCCGACGGTCACGACGGCGACGCGCGTCGGTCTGGCGACGGCGCGCCGCTCAGCCATCGTTCCGGCTCCAGAAGGCATCGGCGGCGGCGGTTACCTGGGCGAGCTCGGTCCGGGTGATGTGGGTTGAGCAGGGCAGCGGGAAGATCCGCTGCCAGAGACTGTCGGCTACGGTCATCGCTGTCGCCGGCGCGTCCTTGTAGGGCGCCTGAAGATGCATGGGCTTCCAGAATGGCCGCAGATCGACCCCGGCTTCGTTCATGTGCGCGCGGAAGGCGTCGCAGACCGAAACGTCGTCGCCGGTGTAGTACACGCCCGAGAACCAGTGCGTGTTGCGGCCGAAGGCCGGTTCGGGGAACGGCTCAAGGCATGAATGCCGCCCCGCGAGGGCGGCATAGACGTCGCGCACCTCCTGCTTGCGGCGAAGGAAATCGTCCAGTCGTTCCAGTTGCGCGACGCCGAGCGCGGCCTGCACATTGGTCATGCGGTAATTGTAGGCCACGATGTC
>WOZM01000242.1 GCA_011620265.1 Paracoccaceae bacterium | reverse complement strand
GCGGGCATGGTTCGACACCTCATAGGCCGGCATCCCGGCATCATCCAGAATATCTTGTGTTGTCAAATACATATCTGCCGCCAGATCGTCCTCCGGCAAGCCCTTCAGCCCGCCTGCGGAATGACGCGCGCCAAAGGCGGTGCCGTCCTCGATCGTCAACTGGTAAAGCGACAGGTGATCGACCGCCATCGCCAGGGCCTCGCGCAGTTCCGCCTGCCAACTGTCCAGGGTCTGGTCCTGCCGGGCATAGATCAGGTCGAAGCTCACCCGGTCGAAGGCCCCCCGCGCCACGTCGAAGGCCGCCCGCGCCTCGGCCACCGAATGCAGGCGCCCGAGCCGCCGCAGATCGGCGTCGTTCAGTGCCTGGATCCCCATCGAGACACGGTTGACCCCGGCCTCGGCATAACCCCGGAACCGTCCGGCCTCGACGCTGCCCGGATTGGCCTCGAGCGTCACTTCGGCATCGTTGGCCATTGGCCAGGTTGCGCGGATCTTCTCGATGATCGCGGCGACAAGATCGGGGTCCATCAGCGACGGTGTGCCACCGCCGAAGAAAACTGTGTTCAGGATCCTGCCCTGAGTTTCGGCGCCGACCCGCTCGATCTCGCTCAGATAGGCGCGGCGCCAGCGGGGCTGGTCGATCTCGGCCGCGACATGTGAGTTGAAGTCGCAATAGGGGCATTTGGCGGCACAGAACGGCCAGTGCAGATAAAGCCCGAACCCGCCATGCCGCCAGTCCTCCACATTCAGCCCTTGAACGCCGTGACTTCAATCTCGATTTTCATTTCCGGCTTGATCAGGCCCGCAATCACCATCGTCGCGGCGGGGCGGATCTCGGCGAAGGCCGCGCCCAACGCGGGGATCAGTTCATCGACCAAGGCGGCGTCGGTCACGGTGTATTGCACCCGCACGATATCCTCCATCGCGAAGCCGGCCTCGGCTAGGACGCCCCGGATGGTCGCAAAGCAGTTGCGCGCCTGATCGGCGATCCCGTCCGGCATGATCATGGTCTTGTAATCGTATCCGGTGACGCCCGAGACGAAACACCAGTCGCCCTTCACGATAGCCCGGCTGTAGCCCATCTTCGCCTCGAACGGCGATCCCGTCGATATGCGCTTCATCCCTACGCTCCTTCGAAACAGACAACCAGCTTCCTGAACGCATCCGCGCGGTGGCTGATGCGGTTCTTTTCCGCCGGGTCCATCTCGGCGAAGGTGATGTCGTAGCCCTCGGGCTGGAACATCGGATCGTAGCCGTGCCCTTGCGCGCCGCGCATCGGCCAGACGACCTGGCCCTCGACCTTGCCGGCGAAGACCTCGTCATGGCCGTCGGGCCAGGCAAGCACCATCGTCGCGCGGAACCGCGCGGTGCGGGGGAAGGGAGCGTTCGCGGCCTCCAACTCGGCCCAGGTCCGCGTCATCGCCTGGACGAAATCCCGACCCGTCGGCGTCATCGCCCAGTCGGCGGTGTAGACCCCCGGTGCGCCGCCAAGTCCGTCGACCTCGATCCCGCTGTCGTCGGCCAGGGCCGGCAGCCCGGTCGCCTTCGCCGCGGCATGGGCCTTGATCCGCGCATTGCCGACGAAGCTGTCCTCGGTCTCCTCTGGTTCCGGTAGCCCCATCTCGGCGGCGCTTGCGCAGGCGATGCCGTAGGGTTGCAGAAGCGCCGCGATTTCATCGAGCTTGCCCTTGTTGTGGGTCGCCACCAAAATCCGCTCGCCCGAGAAGGTCCGCATCAGATCGCGGCCTTCTGCGCCCCGACAAGGGCCGCGATGCCGCTTTCGGCGAGGTCGAGAAGCTTGCCCATCTCGTCGCGCGAAAATGTCGCGCCCTCGGCCGACATCTGCACCTCGACGATCCGCCCGCGTCCGGTCAGGATGAAATTCCCGTCGGTCCCGGCCTCGCTGTCTTCGGCATAGTCGAGGTCGAGAACCGGCTGGCCGGCATAGATGCCACAGGACACCGCGGCAACATGATCGACCAGCGGATCGCTGATCACCGCGCCGGCCTTGATCAGCTTGTTGACGGCCAGCCGCAGCGCCACCCAGCCCCCGGTGATCGAGGCGCAGCGGGTGCCGCCATCGGCCTGGATGACATCGCAATCGACGACGATCTGGCGCTCGCCCAACGCGACCCGGTCGACGCCGGCGCGCAGCGCGCGACCGATAAGCCGTTGAATTTCCTGTGTTCTTCCGGACTGCTTGCCCGCCGCGGCCTCGCGCCTGTTGCGGGTATTCGTCGCCCGCGGCAACATCCCGTACTCCGCCGTCACCCATCCAAGCCCGGTCCCTTTCAGAAACGAAGGCGCCTTGTCCTCCACCGTTGCGGTGCACAGGACATGGGTGTCGCCGCAGCGGATCAGGCAGGACCCTTCGGCGTGTTTCGTCACATCCGTTTCAATCGAGATCGCTCGCATCGCGTCGAGCTTCCGGCCAGAGGGTCGCATGATCGGTCCTTTCGTGCATTCGTCGCCAATTACAGGCGCCCGGCGCGTCGACGCAACCCCGATTGACGCGGCCTGCACTGGCTCTTTAACTGGCAACGACCATATGTATGGAGCCATGGCCGATCGAACCAACATCCTGTCCGAGATGAATGACCGCTCGCGGGAGGTTTTCCGCCGCGTGGTCGAAGGCTATCTCGACAGCGGCGAGCCGGTCGGCTCGCGGACCCTCGCCCGGACGATGACCGAGACGATCTCGGCCGCGACGATCCGCAACGTCATGCAGGATCTCGAATTCCTCGGCCTTCTCGACAGCCCGCATCCCTCTGCCGGGCGGATTCCGACCCAGCTTGGCCTGCGGATGTTCGTCGACGGGCTGATGGAGGTCTCCACCCTGTCGCTGCGGGATCGCGAGGCGATCGACGCCACCGCCGGCGGCAACGAGCCCGGCCTGTCGACGATGCTCGACCGCATCGGCGAGGCGCTGTCGGGGATCACCCACGGCGCGAGCCTCGTGCTCACCCCGAAACACGAGGCGCCGATCCGCCATATCGAATTCGTCAGCCTGGCACCGGACCGCGCGCTCGTCGTTCTCGTCTTCGGCGACGGCCATGTCGAGAACCGGGTCTTCACGCCGCCCGCCGGCCAGACGTCGTCGTCGATGCGCGAGGCGGCGAACTTCCTCAACGCGCTCGCCGAGGGGCGCACGCTCTCCGAACTGCGCGCCCACATGACCCACGAGATCGCCCGCCGGCGGCAGGAGCTCGACAGCGCCGCGAATGCGCTGGTCGAAAGCGGCCTCGCAGTCTGGGAACACCCCGGCGAATCCCATGAACGGCTGATCGTCCGGGGCCGCGCAAACCTCATCGACCAGACCGACGAGGCCGACCTCGACCGCATCCGCAGCCTCTTCGACGACCTCGAGCGCAAGCGCGACATCGCCGAGTTCCTCGAGCTTGCCGAGGCGGGCGAGGGTGTGCGCATTTTTATCGGCTCGGAGAACAAGTTATTCTCACTTTCGGGTTCCTCTCTGGTGGTCTCTCCCTATATGAACGCTGACCGCAAGATCATCGGCGCCGTGGGCGTGATCGGTCCGACGCGGCTGAATTACGGGCGCATCGTGCCGATCGTCGACTACACGGCGCAGCTCGTCGGACGGATGCTGTCCGGAGAGCGCAAGGGATAGAACCTATGAGTGACATGAAGAAAGACGAGATTGCCGAGGATCAGGCGCAGATCGGACCCGAAGGGCTCGAGGCCGACGCGACGGCAAGCGAGATCGAGGCGCTCCGCGCCGAACGGGACGAGATTCGCGACCGCTTCATGCGGGCCCTCGCGGATGCGGAAAACATCCGCAAGCGCGGCGAGCGCGACCGGCGCGAGGCGGAGCAATATGGCGGATCGAAGCTCGCCCGCGACATGCTGCCGGTCTACGACAACCTCAAGCGCGCACTCGACGCGGCGGGCGAGGAGCAGCGCCAGGCCGCGAAGGCGCTGATCGAGGGCGTCGAGCTGACGATGCGGGAGCTGATCTCCGTCCTTGGCAAACACGGGGTGGAGCCGATCGTGCCGGAAGTGGGCGAGGCGTTCGACCCCCAGATTCACCAGGCGATGTTCGAAGCGCCGCTGCCCGGTACCAAGGCGGGCGACATCATCCAGGTGATGACCGAGGGCTTCATGCTGCACGACCGGCTGTTGCGGCCGGCGCAGGTGGGCGTGAGTTCGACGCCGAAATCTTAGCCTCACCGTTAGAAGCGGGGGTTTCACACCCCCGCACCCCCGTGAGGTATTTGGACCACAATGAAAGGGTCTGGCGTCAGTCGGCGGAGATCGACTTCAGGTCGTAGAGCGCCGCGAGGGCTTCGAGCGGTGTCATCTCGTCGGGATGGAGGGCCGCGATCCGTTCCTCGATCTGCGACGGCCCTCTGGCGGGTCGGGGCGGGGCGACCGGAGCGGCGCTGAAGAGTGGCAGGTCGTCAATCAGCGCATGTTTGCGCGTGCCGCCTTCGCGCTCGCCTTTTTCCAGCGCGTCGAGAACCACCTTCGCCCGCTCGACCACGGCCGGGGGCAGGCCGGCGAGCCGGGCAACCTGGACCCCGTAGCTGCGGTCGGCGGCGCCCTTGCGCACCTCGTGCAGGAAGATCACCTCGCCTTCCCATTCCTTCACCGCGACGGTCGCGTTCTCGACGCCGTCGAGCTTCGCGGCCAGTGCCGTCATCTCGTGGTAATGCGTGGCGAAGAGCGCGCGGGCCCGGTTGACGTCGTGCAGGTGTTCGAGCGTCGCCCAGGCGATGGAGAGGCCGTCATAGGTCGCCGTGCCGCGCCCGATCTCGTCCAGAATCACCAGCGCCCGGTCATCGGCCTGGTTGAGGATCGCCGCGGTTTCCACCATCTCGACCATGAAGGTCGAGCGGCCGCGCGCGAGGTCGTCGGCCGCGCCCACGCGGCTGAAGAGCTGGCTGACGAGGCCGATATGGGCGCGTTTCGCGGGCACGAAGCTGCCCGACTGCGCGAGAAGTGCCATCAGCGCGTTCTGGCGCAGGAAGGTCGACTTGCCGGCCATGTTGGGACCGGTCAGCAGCCAGATCGCCGGCGTATCGCCCGAAGTCAGCGCGCAGTCGTTGGCGATGAAGGGTTCGCCCGTCCGTTTCAGGGCGCGTTCGACGACGGGGTGGCGGCCGCCCTCGATCTCGAAGGCGCGGCTGTCGTCGACATGAGGTTCCGACCAGTCCTCGCCTCGGGCGAGGTCGGCGAAAGCGGCGGTCAGGTCGATCTCGGCAAGCGCCCGGGCGGTATTGGAAATCAGCGCCGAGGCGTCGAGAATCATCGCTTTCAGGCCATCATAGAGCCGCTTCTCGATCTCGAGCGCCCGGTTGCCGGCATTGAGGATCCTGGTTTCCATCTCGGAGAGCGGCACGGTGGTGAAGCGGACCTGGCTGGCCGTCGTCTGGCGGTGGATGAAGGTCTCGTTAAGGGGCGCCGAGAGCATCCTTTCGGCATGGGTCGCCGTCGTCTCGATGAAATATCCCAGGACGTTGTTGTGCTTGATCTTCAGGCTCTGGACACCGGTCCTGGCGACATAGTCCGCCTGCATCCGGGCGATGACGCTGCGTCCCTCATCGCGCAATTGCCGCGCCTCGTCGAGGTCGGCGTTGTGTCCGGCCGCGATGAAGCCGCCGTCGCGGGCGAGAAGCGGCGGTTCGGCGACGAGCGCGGCGTCGAGATAGGCGACGAGGTCGTCATGGCCGACAAGCGCCGTCGCCGCATCGGCCAGCCGCGCGGGCACGTCGCCCTTGAGCCGTTCCGCGATCCGGCCCGCCTCGGCCAGACCGCCACGGATCGCCGCGAGATCGCGCGGACCGCCGCGGTCGAGCGCAAGCCGCGAGAGGGCCCGGTCCATGTCGGGCGCCTTCCTCAGATCGGCGCGCAAGTTCTCGGCCAACCGCGCCTCGCCGGCGAGAAAGCGCACCGCCTCCAGCCGCGACCGGATCTCGCCGATATCGCGCGACGGTGCGGAGAGCCGACGTTCGAGAAGCCGCCCGCCGCCCGCCGTCACCGTCCGGTCGATGGCCGCAATCAGCGAGCCCTCGCGCCCGCCGGACAGCGCCTGGGTGATCTCCAGATTGCGGCGCGTCGAGGCGTCGATCTGCATCGACCCGCCGGGCGCTTCCTTCACCGGTGGACGCAGGAGCGGCAGCTTGCCGCGCTGGGTCAGGTCGAGATAGTCGACGATCGCCCCCATCGCCGACAGTTCCGCCCGGTCGAAGGCGCCGAACCCGTCGAGCGTGGCAATGTCGAAGAGCTCGGCGAGCCGCTTTTCAGCGCCCGCGCTGTCGAAGGAGCCGCGCGACAGGGGCGTCATCGCGGCACCGGAATCAGAGACGATTCCAGCGCAATCGGCCTCTTTCGCTTCGCTGACGATCACCTCGCGCGGGGAAAGCCGCGCGAGTTCCGGGGCAAGCCGGACCAGCGGGCAGGAGATCACCCGGAACTCGCCGGTCGAGATATCGACCCAGGCGAGCGCGGCTTCGTCCCGGACCTCGGCCCAGGCGGCGAGGAAGTTGTGCCGCCGCGCCTCAAGCAGCGATTCCTCGGTCAGCGTGCCCGGCGTCACCAGCCGCACCACGTCCCGTGCGACGACCGATTTCGACCCGCGCTTCTTCGCCTCGGCGGGATCCTCCATCTGTTCGGCGATGGCGACGCGGAACCCCTTTCGGATCAGCGCCAGGAGATAACCCTCGGCCGAATGCACCGGAACACCGCACATCGGGATGTCCTGGCCGAGATGCTGGCCGCGTTTGGTCAGCGCGATATCCAGCGCCGCAGCCGCCGCCTCGGCGTCGTCGAAGAACATCTCGTAGAAATCGCCCATCCGGTAGAAGAGGAGCGCGTCCGGATAGCGCCCCTTGATCTCCAGATACTGCGCCATCATCGGCGTCACGTTGGTGTCGGCGGACACGGGCACCCCCAATACTTCCGCGCGACCCTACAAAACCGGCCCCCCGGGGAAAAGCGGCAAATCCTTTGGATTGTGACCACCCCGAAGGGACGTTATGACGGCGGGGCTTCGAGGAGGACCAGGGCCCCATGTCGTCAAAGAACCGCGTCACGCCGGAAGAGGCGCTCGCCTATCACCTGAACCCGGTGCCGGGGAAGTACGAGATCGTGGCCTCGAAACCGATGGCGACGCAGCGCGACCTGTCGCTGGCCTATTCCCCCGGCGTTGCGGTTCCGGTCCAGGCCATCGCCGACGCACCCGAGACCGCCTATGACTACACGACCAAGGGCAACATGGTCGCCGTCATCTCGAACGGCACCGCGATCCTCGGCATGGGCAATCTCGGGGCGCTGGCGTCGAAGCCGGTGATGGAGGGGAAGGCCGTCCTCTTCAAGCGCTTCGCCGACGTGAACGCGATCGACATCGAGCTCGACACCGAGGACCCGGACGAGATCATCAAGGCCGTCAGTCTGATGGGGCCGACCTTCGGCGGCATCAACCTCGAGGACATCAAGGCGCCCGAGTGCTTCATCATCGAAAGCCGGCTGAAGGAGATCATGGATATCCCGGTCTTCCATGACGACCAGCATGGGACGGCGGTGATCTGCGCGGCCGGCCTCATCAACGCGCTGGAGATTTCGGGCAAGAAGCTCGCCGACTGCAAGATCGTCCTCAACGGGGCGGGCGCGGCCGGCATCGCCTGTCTCGAACTGCTGAAGGCGATGGGGGCGCGACACGACAACTGCATCATGTGCGACACCAAGGGCGTGATCTGGCAGGGCCGGACCGAGGGCATGAACCAGTGGAAGTCGGCCCATGCGGTGAAGACCGATGCCCGCAGCCTCGACGACGCGATGAAGGATGCCGATGTCTTCCTCGGCGTCTCGGCCAAGGGCGCGGTAACGCCGGAGATGGTCGCTTCGATGGCGCAGAACCCGGTCATCTTCGCAATGGCGAATCCCGATCCCGAGATCACGCCGGAAGAGGCGCACGCGGTGCGTGAGGACGCGATCGTCGCGACGGGCCGCTCGGACTATCCGAACCAGGTCAACAACGTCCTCGGCTTTCCCTATCTTTTCCGGGGGGCGCTCGACATCCATGCCCGCGCGATCAACGACGAGATGAAGATCGCCTGCGCCGAGGCGCTGGCAAAGCTCGCGCGCGAGGATGTGCCGGACGAGGTGGCGATGGCCTATGGGCGAAAGCTCTCTTTCGGGCGCGACTACATCATCCCGACGCCGTTCGATCCCCGGCTCATCTTCGTGATCCCGCCCGCGGTCGCGAAGGCGGGGATGAAGACCGGCGTTGCCCGCCGGCCGATCATCGACATGACGGCGTACGAGCTCAGCCTCAAGTCCCGCATGGACCCGACCGCCTCGATCCTGCAGGGCATCCATGCCCGCGCGCGGCAGGCCCAGGCGCGGATGATCTTCGCCGAGGGCGACGACCCGCGCGTGCTGCGCGCCGCCGTCGCCTACCAGCGCGCCGGGCTCGGCAAGGCGCTCGTCGTCGGGCGCGAACAGGACGTGAAGGAAAAGCTCACCACCGAAGGGCTCGGCGACGCGGTGAAGGAGCTTGAGATCGTCAACGCCGCGACGACCCCGCACCTCGCGGCCTACAAGGAGTTTCTCTATACGCGGCTGCAGCGGCAGGGGTTCGACGCGCATGACATCCACCGGCTCGCGGCGCGCGACCGGCATGTCTTCTCGGCGCTGATGCTGGCGCATGGGCATGGCGACGGGCTCGTCACCGGGGCGACGCGGAAGTCGGCGCATGTGCTTCGCCTCATCAACCATGTCCTCGACGCCCGGGCCGAGGATGGGGCGGTCGGCATCACCGCGGTCCTGCACAAGGGCCGGATCGTCTTCATCGGCGACACGCTGGTGCATGAATGGCCGGATGAAGAGGATCTTGCCGACATCGCCGAAAGCGGCGCCCGCGTGGCGCGCGGTCTCGGGCTCGAGCCGCGGGTGGCGTTCCTGTCATTCTCGACCTTCGGCTATCCGGTGTCGGAACGCGCGACCAAGATGCATCAGGCGCCGAAGGTGCTCGATGCGCGCGGGGTCGATTTCGAGTACGACGGCGAGATGACGGTGGACGTGGCGCTCAACCCCGCCCAGATGGCGCATTATCCGTTCTGCCGGCTGACCGGCCCGGCCAACGTCCTTGTGGTTCCGGCGCGGCACTCGGCCTCGATCTCGGTCAAGCTGATGCAGGAAATGGCTGGCGCCACGGTGATCGGGCCGATCCTCACCGGCATCGACAGGCCGATCCAGATCTGCTCGACCGGATCGACCGTCAACGACATCCTCAACATGGCGGTGATCGCAGCCTGCCGGCTCGGGCAATGAGGCCCGGCTGCCCTCAGTGGGCGAAGGCGGCCTGATTGCCCCACAATTCGCGCACACGCTGATCGCGGCCGCAGGCATTGCGGTAGAACTTGTAGGCTGACGACTGCTTCTTGGGTCCGGCGCGGGTCAGGACGATACTGCTGCCCTTGTAGTAGTCCTGATGATAGTCCTCGGCCGTCCAGAAGGTGGTAGCCGGCAGGATCGGCGTCACGATCTTCTTGCCCAAAGCCTGCGCCGCCTCTTTCTTCGCCTGCTCGGCGATCTGCTGCTGTTCGGCGTCCTCAACGAAGATCGCGGTGCGGTAGCTGTCGCCCCGGTCGCAGAACTGCCCGCCCGCATCGGTCGGATTGACCGAGCGGAAGAAGAGATAGAGCAGCATGTCATAGCTGACTTTCGCGTCGTCGAAGGTGATCTTGACCGCCTCGTAATGCCCGGTGCCGCCCGCGCTGACCTCTTTGTAGGTCGGATTCTCGGTCTTGCCGCCGGTATAGCCCGAGATCACCGATTTCACGCCGGGCACCATTTCGAAATCCGATTCCACGCACCAGAAACAGCCGCCGGCAAGGATCGCGGTTTTGGTCGCCGCCGCCGCGGGGCCCGCAAGAATCAGGAAGGCAAGGACAAGTCTGAACATGGCTCCACTCCGTTTCGCGCGATCAAACGGAGAAGCGTCGCAGGGGGCAATTCATCTTGTCGTGATGTCACGCGATCGTGGGTGAGGTGTCAGCCGAGGAGTTTCGCAAGCCCCATCGCCACGCCGAGATCGCCCGAGACTTTCAGCTTGCCCAGCATCACCCCGGTCATCGGGTTCAGCTTGCCATTCAGCAGCTTCACGAGATTCCCTTCAGAGATCGTCAGCGTGCAATCCGTCGGCCGATCCTCGGTCGTGGCGGTGCCGTCGGCCAGCACGATCACCCCGGCATCGCCGCAATCGAACTTGAGCGATCCGGAAAAGCGCTTCGTTTCCAATACCTGGCGGATATCGGCGGCAATGCTGTCGAGCGGCATGTTACGATTTCACCCTCGCATTCCGCGTCGCGATCAGCTTCAGGCGGAGCGCGTTCAGACGGATGAAACCCTCGGCGTCCTTCTGGTCGTAGGCGCCGGCATCCTCCTCGAAGGTGACATGGGCCTCCGAATAGAGCGACTGATCCGACCAGCGCGCGACGGTGCGGGCCGAGCCCTTGTAGAGCTTCACCCGGACGGTGCCGGACACATGCTCCTGGCTCTTGTCGATCAGGGCCTGCAGCATCTCCCGCTCGGGGGAGAACCAGAACCCGTTATAGATCAGCTCCGCGTAACGCGGCATGATGCTGTCCTTGAGGTGGCCGGCCCCGGCATCGAGCGTGATCTGCTCGATCCCGCGATGGGCCTCCAGCAGGATCGTGCCGCCCGGCGTCTCGTAGACGCCCCGGGATTTCATGCCCACGAAGCGGTTCTCGACAAGGTCGAGCCGCCCGACGCCATGCTTGCCGCCAAGCTCGTTGAGCCGGGTGAGGATCGTGGCCGGCGACATCGCCTCGCCGTCGATCGCGACGGCGTCGCCCTTCTCGAAGGTGATCTCAACCATTTCGGGCTGATCGGGCGCGGCTTCGGGATGGACGGTGCGCTGATAGACGTAGTCGGGCGCTTCCTTGCCGGGGTCTTCCAGCACCTTGCCCTCGGACGAGGTGTGCAGGAGGTTCGCGTCCACAGAGAACGGCGCCTCGCCACGCTTGTCCTTGGCGATCGGGATCTGGTTTTCCTCGGCGAACTGCAAAAGCCGCGTGCGGCTGGTCAAATCCCATTCCCGCCAGGGCGCGATGACCCGGATATGCGGATTGAGCGCATAGGCGGAAAGCTCGAACCGCACCTGATCGTTGCCCTTTCCGGTGGCCCCGTGCGCGACCGCATCGGCGCCGGTCATCGCCGCGATCTCGACCAGCCGCTTGGAGATCAGCGGCCGTGCGATCGAGGTGCCGAGGAGGTAGAGCCCTTCGTAAAGCGCATTCGCGCGGAACATCGGAAAGACGAAATCGCGCACGAATTCCTCGCGCACGTCCTCGATATGGATGTTCTCCGGCTTGATGCCGAGAAGCTCGGCCTTCTTGCGCGCCGGCTCCAGCTCCTCGCCCTGGCCGAGATCGGCGGTGAAGGTCACGACCTCGCAGCCATATTCGGTCTGCAGCCATTTCAGGATGATCGAGGTATCGAGGCCGCCGGAATAGGCGAGGACGACTTTCTTCGGGGCGGACATGGGAAACTCCATCGGCCTGAGGCAATCGCGCCGCGATTAACGGAGTTTCGGGGCAAGGGCAAGCAGCGCCCTCGGGACGGGCAGGTTCGGCGCGCGGTCGTCGGTCCCGCGCGCCGGATGCCGGTCAGAGGCCGAGTTCGCCGCGCAGGTAGTCGAGCGCCGGCTCCGAAAGGACGCGCCCGTTCGACGCGCTCATCAGCGCCTCTTCCTCGAGCGTCTCGGCCTCGGTCAGTGCCGTCTCCGCGTCGGTCAGGCCGGTTTCGGCCTCCGTGACGGCGTCCGACGCATCGGCGACCTCGGCCTCGAGCGCCGCGCGCTCCGTCTCGTAGCTTTCGGCGCCGAGCCGCTCCTCGGTCAGGGCGTCGACCTGCTGCTGGTAGTCGGCGGCGGACGGATCGAGGGCCGCGATCTCCGCGTCGATCTCTGCCGCGGTGCGGCCGGCATAGGCCTCGTCTAGCGCCTGAAGCTCCGCTTCCTTCGCCGCGAGCGTGTCGGTCGCCGCGCCGAGCGTCTCGCTCGCCGCATCGAGGGCGTCGGCCGCGGAAATGGTTTCGAGCGCGGCATCGCGGTAGGTCGCGATCCGGCCGACCTGGCTGTTCGGGCTGGCATTCTCGAGGGCGGTCGCGCTCGCGTGGACCGCATTCAACCCCTTCAGTTCCGATGCGAGCTTGCCGTGTGCGTTTGGCGGCGGCGTGGTCGTGTCGGGCAGGTCCGATTTCTTCGCCGAAGCCGAAGCGTTCGCAGCGCCGGTGGACTTGCCGGATTTCCCCGCGCCGGCCCCGTTGCCGCCCTTCTGGCCGCCCTTGTTGCCTCCGCCGTTGCCGCCGCCGTTACCGCCGCCGTTGCCGCCGCCGTTGCCGTTCTTCGCAAAGGCAGGGGTCGAGCCCAGGTCGGGCACGACCGGGGCGAGCGGACCGAGGATCAGGGCCGAAAGACCCAGGGCCGCAACGAGTGTACTTTTCCGCATCATGTCAAATCCCTCCGAAACGGCGCACCGTCGGGCGCCGAGAAATCCGGGAGCAATCTGTGCGCATTTTGATGGCATAAGTAAGGCGACCGCCGGCATCCGGCCTGCGAGAGCCGGACGCGTTCCTTGACAGCGGGCCAGGTTCGTGGCGCAAGGACGCGGATAGATGCGGGAGGGTGCGGAATGAACGGATTTGCAGAATCGGCGCGTCGGGCGACCGAAGCGCTGCGCGCCTTGTTCCCGCCGACGCCGCTCCAGCGGAACGATCATCTTTCGGCGCGTTATGGCGCGGAAATCTGGCTGAAGCGCGAAGACCTCACCCCGGTGCGCAGCTACAAGCTGCGCGGCGCCGTCACGGCGATGCGAAAGGTGCTGGCCACCGATCCGGCCCACGGTCACTTCGTCTGCGCCAGCGCGGGCAACCATGCGCAGGGCATGGCCTATGCGTGCCGGCATTTCGGGGTGAAGGGGACGATCTTCATGCCGGTCACGACGCCGCAGCAGAAGATCGACAAAACCCGCGTTTTTGGCGGGGATAGTGTCGATATCCGCCTCGTCGGGGACTATTTCGACCAGACGCTTGCGGCCGCGCAGCGCTTCTGCGCCGAGGCCGCCGCCCACTTCCTGTCGCCCTTCGACGATCCGGACGTGATCGAAGGTCAGGCGAGCGTCGGCGTCGAGATCCTCGAGCAGCTCGATAGGGCCCCCGATCTGGTGATCCTGCCGGTGGGCGGCGGCGGCCTGGCGGCGGGCGTGACCGGCTACCTCGCCGAAGCCGCGCCCGAAACCGAATTCCGCTTCGTCGAGCCCGCCGGAGGGGCGAGCCTTGCCGCCGCCGTCGCCGCCGGGGAGCCCGTCACCCTGAAGCGGGTGAACAGTTTCGTCGACGGCGCCGCCGTGGCGCGGGTCGGCGCGGAACCCTTCGCGCGGCTGCGCGGGCTGAAGCCCGGTCACATCCTCGCGGCCCCCGAGGACCGCGTCTGCATCACCATGCTCGAGATGCTGAATGTCGAGGGCATCGTTCTGGAGCCCGCCGGGGCGCTCGCGATTGATGTGCTGCCGGAACTGGCCGAAACCATTCGCGGCAGGACGGTCGTCTGCGTGACCTCCGGCGGCAATTTCGACTTCGAGCGCTTGCCGGAGGTGAAGGAGCGCGCCCAGCGCTATGCCGGTCTGAAGAAATACTTCATCCTGCGGATGCCGCAAAGACCGGGCGCCTTGCGCGAGTTCCTGTCGATGCTCGGCCCCGACGACGATATCGCCCGGTTCGAATACCTGAAGAAATCCGCGCGCAATTTCGGATCGGTGCTGATCGGGATCGAGACGAGGGCGGCGGAAAACTTCGCCGATCTGACCCGCAAGCTCGACGACGCGGCCTTTTCCTATCGCGACATCACTGAAGACGAGGCTTTGGCCGAATTCCTGATCTGACGTCGGGGGCGCCTTCGGTCACGCCGCGGAGACGTCCGCCAGACCCCGGTCCGTGAGCCCGGCAAGGAAGATATCCCGCGACGTGAAATAGACATCGACGACCCGCGCGATGTCGATATCGTCGCGATGGCCGTCCGCCGCCTTGCGCTCGCCGTCCTGGCAGAGGGCGCCGAACTCGGCGAAGCCGAGGTTCCAGGCGCCGCCCTTGAGGAAATGGAGATCGGATTCGAACTTTGCCGGATCAGGCCGGGTCTTCAACCGGACGACGACACCCTCGACCTCGTCGAGAAACAGCTCCACCACCTCCGCGAAGCCATCGATTCCGATTTCGGACCGCAATTCGCCCACGCGCATCCAGTCGATCATTTGCATCTCCACCACTGACCACCCTTTCCTGGTGGCAAGCTTACGATCCGGACCTTGCGGAGCGGTTAATTCCGGCCCGAAGCGGCGGGTGGCGATTCAAGGCATGTTAACCCGGCTGCGATTAGCTGTCCCGCGCGACCGGATGAGACCGGACGGAAGGTATTGATGGTGCAGCCACTTGCGATTTCGGACCATGGCGCTCGGCCCGGCGATTCCGCCGCCGAGCCGCGCCGTGTTCTTGTCGTCGACGACAGTCGGGTGCAGCGCAAGATCCTGTCCACCCAACTCGCCCGCTCCGGCTATGCCGTGACCGAGGCCGGTAGCGCCGAAGAGGCGTTGCGGCTCTTCGACCGGCAGCCGCCCGATATCGTGATCTCGGACTGGATGATGCCGGGGATGACCGGCATCGAGTTCTGCCAGACGCTCCGCGGGCGCGCGCAGGAAAGCTATGTCTACTTCATTCTTCTGACCTCGAAGACGGAATCGGCCGAGATCGCGCGCGGACTGGACGGCGGGGCCGACGATTTCCTGACCAAGCCGGTCAGCGGGGACGAGTTGCGCGCCCGCATCACCGCCGGCGAACGCATCCTGAGGATGGAGCGGGAGTTGACGGACAAGAACCGGCTCTTGTCCTCGACACTCGGCGAATTGCAGGGGCTCTACGATTCGGTCGACCGTGACCTGATGGAGGCGAAGAAGCTCCAGCAAAGCCTCGTGCGGGAACGGCATCGCAACTTCGGCAATGCCGAGGTCAGCCTGCTCCTGCGGCCGTCCGGGCATGTCGGCGGCGATCTCGTCGGGTTCTTCCCGATCAACGCCCGCCGCGTGGGGTTCTTCTCGATCGACGTCTCGGGGCACGGCATCACCTCGGCGCTGATGACGGCGCGGCTGGCCGGCTATCTTTCGGGCAATTCGCCCGAGCAGAACATGGCGCTCGTGCTGACGGAGTTCGGCATCTACGACGCGCGCGAGCCCAGCGATCTGGCCGAACAGCTGAACCGGGTCGTGCTGAAGGAGATGCAGACGGAGAACTACTTCACGCTGGCCTATGCCGACGTCGATCTCGTGTCTGGCCGCGCCTCGCTGGTGCAGGCCGGGCATCCGCATCCGGCGGTCCAGCGCGCCGATGGAACCGTCGACTACCTCGGCTCCGGCGGGTTGCCGATCGGGCTGATCGACGGCGCGGCATACGAAAGCTTCGACGTTCAGCTCAAGCCCGGCGACAGGCTGTTCCTGATGTCGGACGGCATCACCGAGGCCGAGGATCCCGATGGCACACAGCTTGGCGAGGATGGCCTGACCCGAATCCTCGGACGCTGCGCCGATCTGCGCGGCACCGGATTCCTGGAGGCCCTGGTCTGGCACCTCAGCGACTATGCCGGCGGTGAATTCGGCGACGACGTGTCGGGCGTCTTCTTCGAGTTTCACGGCCCGAAGGAGAATGCGGACTAGAGACCCCGCCGCACCAGGTCGAGGAAGTGGCGATCGCCGTCGTTGCCAAGAAGCGGGGCCGCCGCCGCGATCGGCATCCACACGGCCCGATGGCCGGGTTCCGACGGCGGCCCGAGCCGCCGCGTCGGCCGGGCGAGGTAGACCGTGCAGAGCTTCTCGGCCCATTTGTCGTATTCCGGCATGTAGACGAACCGCCGGAACGCGCCGATGCGGCGCGGGGTGGCGATGGTCCAGCCGGTTTCCTCGCCAACCTCGCGGTGAAGCGCGCGCAGCGGCGATTCGCCAGGGTCGATGCCGCCGCCGGGCAACTGGAACTCCGGCTCCGGCTCGGCCTGATGGGTCAGGAGCACATCGCGGTCGCGCAGAAGGACGGCATAGACACCGTGCCGGATGCCGTATCGCTGCCCCCGCACGAGCGGCTCGCCAAACCGTCTGATCATCGCCGTCCCTTGGCCTGCGGGTTGTCGTTCCCATATTGTCGCGGTATGGCAGGGCTCAAGCCTCAAGGAAACCCCATGACACAATTGTCGCAGATCGCCTGGGACGATACCGTCCTTCCGTTTCAGCTCGACCTTTCGGACATCCGCGGCCGGGTGGCACGGCTCGACGGCGTGCTCGACAGGATCCTGTTGCAGCACAGCTATCCCGGCATGGTCGAGGCGCTGGTGGCCGAGGCCGCGCTGCTGACGGCGCTGATCGGGCAGACGATCAAGCTGCGCTGGAAGCTGTCGCTGCAGATCCGAGGCGACGGCCCGGTGCGGATCATCGCGACCGACTATTACGCGCCCGTGAAGGACGGCGAGCCCGCGCGCATCCGCGGCTGGGCCTCTTACGACGCGGAGCGCTTGGACCCGGCGGCGGCGGGCTTTGGCCAGATCGGAAAGGGCTATTTCGCGCTCCTGCTCGATCAGGGCGCCGGAACCACGCCCTATCAGGGGATCACTCCCCTCTCCGGCGGCTCGCTTTCCGCCTGTGCAGAGACGTATTTCGCCCAGTCCGAACAGCTCCCGACCCGGTTCGCGCTGTCATTCGGCCGCTCCCGCCTCGCGGGGGAAGGGGAGCGCTGGCGCGCGGGCGGGGTGATGCTGCAACACATGCCGAAGGCCTCGCCCTTCGTCGCCTCCGAAGGCGGCAGCGGCGAGGGCGGGCTCCTGGCGGCGGGCGACATGCTCGACGGCGACGCGGGCGAGAACTGGTCGCGCGCCAATCTTCTGCTCGACACGGTGGAGGAGCTGGAGCTGATCGGCCCGCAGGTCGCCCCGACCGACCTTCTGGTCCGGCTCTTTCACGAAGAGGGGCCGCGGGTCTTCGACGCCCAGGCGGTCAAGTTCGGCTGCTCCTGTTCGCCGGAAAAGGTGCGCGAGAGCCTGTCGATCTACTCGGCCAAGGACATCGCGCACATGACGACGGAAAACGGCATCGTCACCGCCGACTGCCAGTTCTGCGGCGCTCACTACAAGTTCGATCCGGAGACGCTCGGCTTCGAGGCGACGAAATCCCCCGATGCCGACAGCTGATCCGCTCGCACCGGTCCTGCGGGCGTTGAACCGCCCCGGGCGGGACACCTCCGACTACGACCTCAACCCCGGCACGGTTCTGGCCGAAGGCCGGGTGCTGCGGCCGGCCGGGGTTCTCGTGCCGCTCGTGGAAGGCCGGCGCGGGGTCGAGGTGATCCTCACCAAGCGGTCGTCGCGGCTGAAGCACCATCCCGGCCAGATCGCCTTTCCCGGCGGCAAGGTCGACGAAGGCGATGCCGACCCGGTCGCGGCGGCGCTGCGCGAGGCGGAGGAAGAGATCGGCCTGCCCCGGCGCTCGGTCGAGGTTCTGGGGACGATGGGCGCGCATGAAACGGTGACGGGCTTCGTCGTCACGCCGGTTTTCGGCCGGATCAGAGACGCATTCACGCCGGTTCCGGAAGCCGGTGAGGTGGACGAGGTCTTCTCTGTTCCGCTCGCCCATGTCGCCAGCCCGGCGAACTTCAGGATCGAGAGCCGACTGTGGCGGGGGCAGATCCGCCGCTACTATGTCGTGCCCTACGGTCCCTATTACATCTGGGGCGCGACCGCGCGTATCGTGAAGGCGCTGGCGGACCGGATGGCGGAATGAAGATCGAAGGCGCATGGATCGAAGCGGAGGGTGTGCAGCGGGTGCTCCACCTGCTGACGGAGGCCGGTCATCAGGGGCTGCTCGTCGGTGGTTGCGTGCGCAACGCGCTGCTGCATCAGCCGGTCGCCGATATCGACATCGCGACCGACGCGGTGCCGGAGCGGGTCATGGCGCTGGCGAAGGCCGTCGGGCTGAAGGTCGTGCCGACCGGGATCGAGCACGGCACCGTCACCATCGTCGTCGCGGGCGAGCCGCATGAGGTCACGACCTTCCGCCGCGACGTCGAAACCCATGGCCGCCACGCCACGGTCGCCTTCGCGACACGGGTCGAGGAGGACGCGGCGCGGCGCGACTTCACCATGAACGCGCTTTATGCCGATGCCGGTGGCCACGTGGTCGATCCGCTCGGCGGATTGCCCGATCTCGAGGCCCGGCGAGTCCGCTTTGTCGGAGACGCCGGCGCGCGCATCCGCGAGGACTACCTCCGCATACTGCGGTTCTTCCGTTTCCACGCCTGGTACGGCGATCCGAAGGCCGGGATGGATGCCGCGGCGCTCGCCGCCTGTGCGGCGAATTCCGGCGGAACAGAGACGCTTTCGCGCGAACGCATCGGGCATGAGATGCGCCGGCTTCTCGCCGCGCCGGACCCCGCGCCGGCGGTGGCGGCGATGTGGGCGACAGGGGTGCTCGGCCACGTCCTGCCGGGCACGGATCCGCGCGCGCTGGCGCCGCTCGTGCATCTGGAGCCGCCTTACGCCCCGGACTGGCTGCGCCGGCTTGCCGCGCTGGGCGGTCCGGATCCGACCGAGGCGCTGCGCCTGTCGCGGGACGAGGCGCGGAAGCTTGCCGTGCTGTCCGACGGCATCGGCGGGATGGCCGGCCCGGCGGAGCTCGCCTATCGGCACGGCGCAGCGCTGGCGCGCGATGTGCTGCTGCTGCGGGCGGCCGTTCTGGAAGCGCCGCTGCCCGGGGGCTGGGAGGCCGCGGTCGCGCAGGGCGCGGGGGCGAAGTTTCCGCTCAGGGCGGGCGATCTGATGCCGGGGCTTTCCGGGTCCGAGCTCGGCGCGCGGCTGAAGGAGCTTGAGGCGCGCTGGATCGCGTCGGGCTTCGAATTGTCTCGGGAACAATTGCTCGCTTGAAACCCGGCGATGCCGCAAGGCAGGATAGCCCGCCGTTCCGACCCTTGGGGCCAAGATGACCTTCGACACCTTTCCCGCGCTTGTCGCGCTCGCGCTCGCCACGCTCTTCACGCCGGGGCCGAACAACGCGATGCTGGCCGCATCGGGCGCGAATTTCGGTTTCCGCCGCACCATGGCGCACCTGTTCGGCGTTGCGACCGGCTTTCCCTTGATGCTGCTCGTTGTCGGCCTCGTGCTCGGCGGGCTCTTCCAGACCAGCGTTGTCCTGCGGGAGACCTTGCGCTGGGGCGGGGCGCTGCTGCTTCTTTGGATCGCGTGGAAGATCGCGACTTCAGGCGGAATAGGGTCCAAATCGAGCGGGGCGCATCCGATGACGTTCCTGCAAGCCGTGGCATTCCAGTGGATCAACCCCAAGGCCTGGTCGATGGCGGTCGCCGCGACATCGCAGTTCATCCTGCCCTCGGCTCCGGTGGCGACGGCAGCGGTCGTGACCGTGACCTTCCTCACGCTCGGCCTCGGCTCGGCGGCGACCTGGACCTATGCGGGCCAGGCGATCGCCCGCTGGCTGACCACGGCGAGGCGGCTCAAGGTTTTCAACCTCATCATGGCCGGCCTGATCGTGCTCAGTATCGCGGGGCTGGTCCGGCACTGAGTTCCCCTTTCCGACGGACCGCGCTATATCCCTTCGGCAACCCGAAAGGCGCCCCCGATGTTCCGGTTCTTCGAGAACCTCGTCGATCCCTATGTTCCCTATCAGGAGACGGATACGCCGCCTCGGCGTCTCCTTCCCTTCCTGATGGACTATGCCCGGCCGTTCCATCGCGTCTTCGCGGTGACGGCGGTGCTGACGACGGCGGTCGCGGCGATGGAGGTCGGGCTGATCTGGTATGTCGGGCGGATCGTCGATCTCCTGAACGCCGGGACGCCGGTCGAGGTGATGCGCACCCACGGCACCGAATTCCTGATCGCCGCACTTGCGGTTCTGCTGGTCCGGCCGATCATCT
Organism: Paracoccaceae bacterium; assembly: GCA_011620265.1. Lineage (GTDB taxonomy): Bacteria > Pseudomonadota > Alphaproteobacteria > Rhodobacterales > Rhodobacteraceae > Albidovulum. The sequence continues at coordinate 60,181 of WOZM01000242.1, read as the reverse complement.
CGGGCGCCGACGTGGCGCTTCTGCACAACGCGATCCTGCCGAACTTCGGAACGCTGATCCGCTGGCGGTCGCACCGGCACGTGCTGCGCCAACCGGTCGGGTGGTTCGAGAACGACTTCGCCGGCCGCATTGCCAACCGGATCATGCAGACCCCGCCGGCGGCGGGCGACGCGGTGTTTCAGACCTTCGACGCGGTGGCTTTCGCGGTCACGACGCTTGTCGGGGCGGTGGCACTATTGCTGAATTCCGATCCGCGCCTGGTCATTCCCCTGCTCGTCTGGATCGTCCTCTATCTCGCTCTGCTGCGTTGGACCGTCCGGCGCGCCGGGCCGGCCTCGACCGCCGCGTCGGATGCGCGGTCGCAAGTGACCGGCCGGGTTGTCGACAGCTATTCCAACATCCACTCGGTGAAGATGTTCGCCCATCACGACCGCGAGATGGCCTATGCCGGCGAGGCGATCGAGACGGCCCGCAAGACCTTCCAGCACGAGATGCGCATCGTCACCCGGATGGACATCACGCTGACGCTGCTGAACGGGATGCTGATCGTCTCGGTCACCGGGCTCGCGCTGAAATTCTGGTACGACGGCGAGGCGACGGTGGGGCTGGTCGCCGCGGCGACGGCGCTGGTGCTTCGGCTCAACAACATGACCTACTGGATCATGTGGGCGACCACGAACCTCGTCCAGGCGCTCGGCGTCGTGGTCGAGGGGATGGAGACGATCGCGCAGCCGATCGCGCTCGTCGACCGGCCGGGGGCGAAGCCTTTGGACTTCAAGGCCGGCGAGATCGAGATCGACGGACTCAGCCACCATTACGGCCGCGGTTTCGGCGGGCTCGACCGGGTCGACCTGACGATCCGGCCGGGCGAGAAGATCGGGCTTGTCGGCCGCTCCGGCTCGGGCAAGTCGACGCTGGTGAAGCTTCTGCTGCGGTTCTACGACGCCGAGGCGGGGCATATCCGCATCGACGGGCAGGATATCGCCGAGGTGACGCAGGACAGCCTGCGAAGCCGCGTCGGCATGGTGCAGCAGGACAGCTCGCTCCTGCACCGCTCCGTGCGCGACAACATCCTTTACGGCCAGCCCGATGCGACCGAGGCGGAGATGGTCCGCGCCGCAAAACGGGCGGAGGCGCATGACTTCATCCTCGACCTGAGCGACCCCGAGGGCCGCAAGGCCTATGACGCCCAGGTCGGCGAACGCGGCGTGAAGCTGTCGGGGGGCCAGCGCCAGCGGATCGCGCTCGCCCGGGTGATCCTCAAGGATGCGCCGATCCTGGTCCTCGACGAGGCGACATCGGCGCTCGACAGCGAGGTCGAGGCGGCGATCCTCGACACGCTCTACGGGGTGATGGAGGGCAAGACCGTCATCGCCATCGCCCACAGGCTCTCGACCATCGCGCGGATGGACCGCATCGTGGTTCTCGACAATGGCAAGGTTGCAGAGGTCGGGACCCATGCCCAGCTTCTGAAGCGGAAGGGCCTTTACGCGCGGTTCTGGGACCGGCAATCGGGCGGATTCATCGGCACGGACGAGACGGAGGCGGCGGAATGAAGGTAGGGGACATGATCGACGCCTTCCGTCCCGCCGAGGGCCCGCCGCCGCGAAGCCTCGGCGCGTTCTTCCTCTGGTGCCTTTCGGGTGCCTGGGGGCCGCTGATCTTCGCCGCGGTCCTGTCGGCCGTTGCCGGCACGATGGAGGTCGTGACCGCCTGGTTCCTCGGCGCCATCGTCGATGCGGCCGAGACCGGGAACCCGCTGACGATCTTCTCCGACCATTGGCTGCTTCTCGCGGCGTTCGCGGTTTTCCTCGTCGTCCTGCGGCCCGTGGCTTTCGGGCTTTCGGCCGCCTCGAACTCGGTCATCGTCCAGCCGAACGTCCTGCCGCTCGTCCTGTCGCGGCTGCACCGCTGGACGCTGGGGCAGGCGGTCACCTTCTTCGACAACGATTTCGCCGGTCGCATCGCGCAAAAGCAGATGCAGGCTGCGCGGGCGGTGACCGACGTGGCGAGCGAATCGATCAACACCATCGCCTTCGCGCTTGCGTCGCTGGCCGGGTCGGTGGTGTTCCTCCTGACCATCGACGGCTGGATGGCGCTGGCGCTCGGCGTCTGGATCGTCGCCTATCTCCTCCTCATCCGCGCCTTTCTGCCGAAGGTGCGGGGCAAGTCGGCGGCGCGGGCAGGGGCGCGGGCGATGGTGACGGGGCAGGTCGTCGACACGATCACCAACATCAAGACCGTGAAGCTCTTCGCGCACGCCGATCACGAGGACAAGGCGGCGCTGAGGGCGATGTCGGGCTTTCGCGACACCGCGCTCGATTTCGGTGTGCTCTCGGCCTGGTTCCGGCTGGCGCTGATGACGATCGCCGGCCTTCTGCCGCTGATCCTGATCGGCGGGGCGCTCATTCTCTGGACGAGGGGCACCGCCTCCACCGGCGACATTGCCGCCGCCGGGACGATCTCCATCCGCATCGCGCAGATGACCGGCTGGGTCAGTTTCACGCTGATGTCGATCTACGCCTCGATCGGCGAGGTGGAGGACGGGATCCGCACCCTGACGCCGCCGCATACGCTGACCGATACGCCGGGGGCCGAGCAGCTCGACCGCATCCGGGGCGAGGTCCGGTTCGAGGATGTGAGCTTCGCCTATGGCCGCACCTCGGGCGGGCTCGATCATGTCGACCTGACGATCCGGCCAGGTGAGAAGCTCGGCATCGTCGGCGCGTCGGGCGCGGGGAAATCGACGCTCGTCGCGTTGCTGTTGCGTCTCTATGACGCCGAAAGCGGGCGGATTCTGGTCGATGGCCATGATGTGCGGGAGGTGACGCAGGAAAGCCTGCGGCGGCAGATCGCAATGGTCACGCAGGAAACCGCGATGTTCAACCGCTCGGCGCACGACAACATCCTCTATGGCCGCCCGGACGCGACCGAGGAGGAGTTGATCGCCGCCGCAAAAGCTGCCGAGGCGGACGATTTCATCCACGGGCTGCAGGACCACAAGGGCCGCAAGGGCTATGCTGCGCATCTCGGCGAGCGCGGGGTGAAGCTGTCCGGCGGACAGCGGCAGCGGATCGCGCTGGCGCGGGCCTTCCTCAAGGATGCGCCGATCCTGGTGCTGGACGAAGCGACCTCGGCGCTCGACAGCGAGGTCGAGGCGCAGGTTCAGGCCGCCTTGCGCCGGGTGATGGAAGGCAAGACCGTGCTTGCCATCGCGCACCGGCTGTCGACCATCGCCGAGATGGACCGGATCGTCGTCCTCGATCAGGGTCGGCTGGTCGAGGAAGGGTCGCATGCCGAGCTGCTCGCCAGGGGCGGGCTTTATGCGCGCTACTGGGACCGCCAGTCGGGCGGCTTCATCGGCACCGAGGAAGCGGCGGAGTGAGGCTGACGGTCGAACGCCTCGGCCACCTCGGCGACGGTATCGTGCCGGGGCCGGTCTTCGTGCCGATGGTGCTGCCGGGCGAGGTGGTCGAGGGTGATGTCGCGGGCGACCGGATGGCCGATCCGAAGATCGTGACGCCGTCGACCGCACGGGTGAGGCCGGCCTGCCCGCATTACCGCGCCTGTGGCGGGTGCAGCCTGATGCATGCCTCGGACGACTTCGTCGCCGGATGGAAGGCCGATGTCGTGCGGACGGCGCTTGCGGCGCAGGGGCTCGAGGCGCCGTTCCGCCCGGTCGTCACCTCGCCGCCACAGTCACGCCGGCGGGCGACGCTGTCGGGGCGGCGGACGAAGAAGGGCGCGCTGGTCGGGTTCCACGGCCGCGCTTCGGGGACGATCGTCGAAATTCCGGGCTGCCGGCTTCTCGATCCGGCGCTGATGGCGGCGCTGCCGCTTCTGGCCGAGGTCACGGCGCTCGGCGCCTCGCGCAAGGGCGAGGTGGCGCTGACGGCCACGGTGACGGAGGGCGGGCTCGACCTCGCGGTTTCGGACGGAAAACCGCTGGATCAGAGCCTGTTTTCCGCGCTCGCGGCACTGGCCGGGCGATCCGACCTCGCCCGGATCGTCTGGAACGGCGAGCAGGTGGTCAGCCGCCATCCGGCCGCGCAACGCTTTGGCGCGGCGCGGGTAGTGCCGCCCTCCGGCGCCTTCCTCCAGGCCACCGGGGCCGGCGAGGCGGCGCTTGTCGGCGCGGTGCGCGAGGCGGTCGGCGCCGCGAAGCGGATCGCCGACCTTTTTGCCGGCGCCGGCACGTTCAGCCTGCCCCTCGCCGACCGGGCCGAGGTCCACGCGGTCGAGGGCGAGGCGTCGATGCTCGCGGCGCTCGACGCCGGTTGGCGTCAGGCCAGCGGCCTCCACCGCGTGACGACCGAGGCGCGCGATCTCTTCCGCCGACCGCTGCTCCGGGACGAGCTGATGCGCTTCGACGCCGTCGTCATCGACCCGCCCCGCGCGGGTGCCGAGGCGCAGGCGCGCGAGCTTGCCGGAGCGGGTGTGCCGGTGATCGCCGCCGTCTCGTGCAACCCCGTCACCTTCGCCCGCGACGCCCGGATCCTGTCCGATGCCGGCTTCGCTATCGACTGGGTCCAGGTCGTCGATCAGTTCCGCTGGTCGCCGCATGTGGAGCTCGTCGCCCGGTTCAGCCGCTGACTCACCTTGGCGTGAGCGGAAATTTGCCGACTTCCGGCAGCCCCGCGAAGCGTGTAGAAGACTGAAAAACCGGAACGAACGGGTCGGGGCAGTGACCATGTACAACCGCAGATCACTCGTGGCGATGGCCGCAACAGGGCTTCTGGCCGCCTGCGGCGGGCCTAAATTCCGCAGCTATGACGGACCCGAAGTCACACGCGTCGTCGTCTACAAGGGTGAACGCAAGTTGCACCTCGTGAACGGGACAAAGGCGCTCAAGACCTACAAGATCGGGCTTGGCGGCGATCCGGTCGGCGACAAGAAGACCGAAGGCGACGGCAAGACACCGGAAGGGTATTACCAGATCGACCGGCGCAACCCGAACAGCACCTATCACCTGTCGCTCGGCATTTCCTATCCGAACGAGATCGATGTGGCGGAGGCCGAGGCGCTGGGCAAGGAGCCGGGCGGCGACATCTTCATCCACGGCCGGGCGCGCAAGAACAAGGGTCGCGGCAAGGACTGGACGGCCGGCTGCATTGCCGTGAAGGACGACGAGATGGAAGAGATCTACGCGATGGTCCGCACCGGAACCGAGATCGTCATCCTGCCGTGAAAGGGCGGCATTTTCGCCGTCTTTCCACTACAAATCAGATATTTAGCCGCCAGTAACCAGCGTCCACCAGATCTTCCCGCCCGGCTCCTGGAACCAGGCGAACCCGACGTCGCGGGCAGCCGGATCGAGGATCACGGCGCGGGTATCGGGAAGCTCCATCCACGCCGACAGGGTCTCCAGCTCCGTCTCGTAGGTCTCCGAGATATTCTCGCCCAGCATCTGGCCCTGATAGCCGGTGCGCTGGACGCGGAGAAGCGGCGAAGAGCCGTCGGAGCCGAAGTGCCAGGGCCGGTTCTGAACCGCCATGTCACGCGAATGGGTGGCGGCCGCAGCGGTCAGCAGCGGGTTCGGCGTCAACGGACCAGCGCCGGCGGCCGCGCGCAGGGAATTGATCGAATCCACCATGGAATAGGTCACGCGGCCTTCGTCGCCGGGCTTGATGATGTAGGCCTTGGGCAATGGCCTGCCGTCCGGGCCAAGCTGCGGAGGCGTGGTTTCACATCCGGCAAGCGCCAGAACCGCGACGAGGCAAAAGGAAAGCAAACGAGTCATGCGGCGACCATCCCTGATTACGCAGGCCCGTCCTTTACAGCCTCGTCCGGCCCGGTTCAAACGCGATCTGCGGGAATCGGCCGGCTCTGACACGAGAGTGAATTGAGAAATTCGGCCGCGCGGATTATTGTCCCTGCTATTCCCACAGCGCGATCCCGCGCCGAAAAGAACCAAGGTACACCGAGGATGAGCTCTCATAATTTCGTCAGACTGAACCGCCGCGCGGTTCTGACCTCCGCCGCCGGGTTCGGCGCCACGCTGGCGCTGCCTGCGTTTGCCCAGACCGGCGCGGACACGACCGAGATCGAGAACGATCTCAACTCGAACATCCGCCGCAACATCTCGAGCTTCCGCGCGCTGCAGTGGCAGCCGTATTTCAGTGATACGAAGAAAGGCGCCGTCCTTGTCGATACCACGTCGCGCGCGCTGCATTTCTGGTCCGAGGATCAGACGATCTACCGGCTCTATCCGACCAGCGTTCCGCTGACCGAAGACCTGACCCGGCGCGGCCGGACCGAGGTCGTGCGCAAGGTCGTCGGCCCCGAATGGCGGCCGACGCCGGCGATGAAGGTCCGCAATCCGGAATGGCCGGACTATGTCGGCCCCGGCCCCGACAACCCGCTCGGAACCCACGCGCTTTACCTTTCGTGGGAGTTCTACCGCATCCACGGGACACACGATACGCGCAAGATCGGACGCAGATCGTCCAATGGGTGTATAGGGTTGTATAATGAGCACATCGCGGAACTGTTTTCTCTCACGCAGACTGGGACGCAAGTGTTGCTAATTTGACGCCGTCTCCAATTCGGTGGAGCCGTGTTTCTCTGCCCGATTGCCTATTTGGGCCCGTGGGCGATATTGGAGTACAAGAGGTGAAGGTTAGGTGCCGCGATGAGCCTCTGCGATACCATTTGTCGCGGCAAAAATGGAGAGACAAATGAAAAAGCTCGCGCTTGCCGCTGCACTTTCGATCGCTGCCACGTCGGCTTTTGCCGGCGGTATCGAACCCGTCATGGAACCAGCCCCCGTCGAGGAAGCCGCGTCGTCCTCGGCCGGTGGACTCATCGTTCCACTGCTGGTGCTCGTTCTCGTCGCTGCTGCTGCCAGCAGCTGACCGGACGGACGATTTCACTACGGGAAAGGCGGTGGAAGTCCACCGCCTTTTTCGTTTCCGCCGGACTCAGCCGACCCAGCCGGCGAGGTTGTCGTTCAGAACCGCCATCAGCGCCGCGATATGGGCGTCGTCGTCGTTGAGGCAGGGGATGTAGGTGAACTCCTCGCCGCCGGCATGTTCGAACGCCTCGCGGATCTCGCCCTGGATCTCCTCCAGCGTCTCGATGCAGTCAGCGGAGAAGGCCGGCGAGATGACGGCGATCCGCTTCCTTCCGGCCTTCGCCAGCTCCGCGACGCGCTCGACCGTGTAGGGGCGGAGCCACTCCTCCGGTCCGAAGACCGACTGGAACGTGGTGTCGATCGCCCCCTTGTCCCAGCCGAGCGCCTCGCGAAGCAGCCGTGAGGTCTTCTGGCACTGGCAATGGTAGGGGTCGCCCTCCATCAGGTAGCGTTTCGGCATCCCGTGATAGGAGGCGACAAGAACGTCCGGCTTGTGGTCGATCGCGGCATAAGCGCGCTCGACGGATCGGGCGAGCGCCTGGATATAGAGCGGATGGTCGAAATATTCCTGCACGATCCTAGCCGCGGGCTGGCGCTTTTCCTTCATCAGGGCACGGAAGAACTGGTCGTTCGCCGTCGCCGAGGTCGCACCCGCATAGTGCGGGTAAAGCGGCAGGAAGACGATCTTCTCGCATCCCGCCGCGACCATCCGGCGCACTACGCTTTCGGTCGAGGGATTGCCGTAGCGCATGCAGAACTCGACCATCACCCCGTCGCCATACCGCTCCGCGACCGCCGCGCGCAGCTTCGTTACCTGCTGCCTGGTGATCGTCATCAGCGGGCTTTCGTTCAGCTCGTGATTCCAGATCGACTTGTAATTGGCGCCCGAACTGAAGGGCCGCTTCGACAGGATGATGAGTTGAAGGAGCGGCTGCCACTTCCAGCGCGGATAGTCGATCACCCGCTTGTCGGACAGAAACTCGCCCAGATAGCGGCGCATGGGCCAGTAGTCGTAGCCGTCCGGGGTGCCGAGATTGGCGACGAGGATGCCGATCCGCGGGCGCGCGACCGGCGGATGGTCGGCGGGCGCATGGGTCAGGCGTCCCTCTCCGGGGCGATCGGTCTTGGCTGTCATGGCTAGTCCCTTCGTCTGCAAGGACCGAGATAGACGGAAATCGACGCGCGTCAATGTTCGCCGGGCATCGGCCGGTCGCCGAGCGGCGTTTCTGCCGCGCCGAGCGCCTCGGCCAGACGCGCGGTGGCCGATCCGGGGCGGAGCGGTTTTTGCTGGCTGTCGTCGGGTGCCCAGCCGGTGAGGAACACCATCTCGAACGTCGCCGCGATCCGTCCATCCCCGGCCGGGAACGTCTCGGCATAAAGACGCGCGGCTTCGGGGAAGAGCGCGCGGGGGGCCGCGCGGCGCGGCCGGAGGGTCAGGGCGTTGCCCTCGCCCATCGCGCGCAGATCGGCGATCAGGTGGAAGGCGGTCGCATAGGTCACGGTGGTCCTGGCCGCATCGGCGACCGGCAGGGCGAAGCCCGCCCGCTGCAACAGCGCGCCGAGGTCGCGGATCTCGCCCATCGGCAGCACCCGGGCAGAGAGGCCGCCGGTGAGCCGGCTTTCCGCTTCCGCGAGCGCCGCGCGCAACTCGGAAAGCGTGCGTCCGCCGAAGAGCACGCCGACGAACAGCCCGTCGGGCCGCAGCGCCCGCCGGCACTGGACGAGCTGGCCGACGGGATCGTTCGCCCAGTGCAGCGCCAACGCATGGATGACAAGGTCATGCGCGCCGGGGTCGAGGGCCAGTACCTCCTCGTCCGCGACGATCCGTGCGCCGGGCAGGATTTCGGCCCAGGGACCGGGGAATCCCGTCACCACCGCTGGCGCCATAAACGTTTTGTTAACCTCGCTCAGTCTCTCCTCGATCTCGGCGGCGGCCTCGTCGTGCAGAAAGAGCTCCGCGCCCTGTTTCAGGGCGCGGGCGCGGTTGCGGGACAAGGCGGCGCGGTCGGTGAGGGACGGAGCGGACATGATGGGTGAAACTAGGGTGCTTCGCGCGGGAATGCAAAGCGCGCTGGCGCTTCTCTTCCCGCCGCAATGCATTTCCTGCGGCGACCCCACGACCAGCGATTTCGGCCTCTGCGGTGCCTGCTGGCGGGAAACGCCGTTCATCTCCGGCCTTGTCTGCGACCGCTGCGGCACACCGTTGCCGGGCGAGGACGAAGGCCGGGCGGAATATTGCGACGACTGCATGGTGCTGGCCCGGCCGTGGGAGCGGGGGCGCTCGGCGCTTCTCTACAAGGATAACGGCCGCAAGCTGGTGCTGGCGCTGAAGCACGGCGACAGGCTCGAACTCGCGCGGCCGGCGGGCGACTGGCTCTTGCGCGCGGCGCGGCCGATCCTCAAGCCCGAGATGCTGGTGGTGCCGGTGCCGCTCCATTGGACGCGGCTCTTCCGGCGGCGTTTCAATCAGTCCGCGATCCTGTCCCGGGCGCTTGCGCGCTGCGCGGGGCTCGACCATTGTCCCGACCTTCTGGTGCGCGCCCGGCGCACCGAAAGCCAGGACGGCCGCGACCGCGACGGGCGGTTCGGCAACGTCGCGGACGCCATCCGGCCCCACCCGCGCCGGCGCGACCGAATCGCCGGGCGCGATATCCTTCTCGTCGACGACGTGATGACCTCCGGGGCGACGCTTGCCGGCGCCGCCGATGCCTGTCTCGGCGCCGGCGCGGCCTCGGTCGCGGTCGTGACACTGGCGCGCGTTGCGAAGGATGCCTAAATCCCTATAGTCGCTTCGACTTCCGGATTTGGACCATCATGCCACGCATCGAGATCTACACTACGCCCTGGTGCCCGTTCTGCATCGCCGCCAAACGGCTCCTGGAAACCAAGGGCGCCGCCTTCGAGGAAACCGACGTTTCGGGCGATCCCGCGCTGCGGGCAGAGATGATGCAGCGCGCGCGGGGCCGCCACACCGTTCCGCAGATCTTCATCGACGGTCGCCATGTCGGCGGCTGCGACGATCTCCATGCGCTGGACCGGGCGGGCAAGCTCGACCCGCTGCTCGCGGCCTGAGCGATGAGGGCAGCCCTTCTCCAGCTTTCGGTGACGGACGATCCGGCGGAGAACCTGCCTGTGACCCTGTCGCTGGTGCGCGAAGCGGCGGCGGGCGGCGCGGGGTTGGTGCTGACGCCCGAGGTGACGAACTGCCTCTCCTCCGACCGGGCGCATCAGCGGGCGGTCCTGCGGCACGAGAGGGACGACCCGACACTTGCCGCACTTCGGGCGGAGGCCGCGGAGCAGGGGATCTGGCTTCTGATCGGCTCGCTCGCGCTTCTGACCGATGACGCTGACGGGCGGTTTGCCAACCGCTCGTTCCTGATCGCTCCGGATGGTAGCATCGCGGCCCGCTACGACAAGATCCACATGTTCGACGTGAACGTGTCGGAGACCGAGCAATACCGCGAATCGGCCGGCTACCGGCCGGGGCGGAAGGCGGTTCTTGCCGAAACCCCCTTCGCGCGGATCGGGATGAGCGTCTGCTACGACGTCCGCTTCCCGCATCTCTACCGGACGCTCGCCAAGGCGGGGGCAGAGATCCTGACCGTGCCCGCCGCTTTCAACGACACGACCGGCGCCGCGCATTGGCACGTTCTCTTGCGCGCCCGGGCGATCGAGACCGGCGCCTATGTGCTCGCCCCGGCCCAGACCGGGACGCATGCCGCCCATAACGGCCGCCCGCGCCGGACCTATGGCCATTCGCTGGCGGTGTCGCCCTGGGGCGAGGTGTTGCTCGACGCCGGAACCGAGACCGGAATCGGATATGTCGACCTCCGGCGCGCGGAGGTCGAAAAGGCGCGCGCCCGGGTGCCCTCCCTCTCCCATGACCGCGACTACGAGGGGCCGTGAGCATGTCGGACCAGAACGACCCCCTTGCCGTTGCGCTCTTTTCCGAGGTCTTCATGGCCGACCAGCTGGCGCGGAACCGCATCAGCCGGGCCCTGCCGAAGGGGATGGAGCTCAGCCACTTCTCGGTCCTGAACCACCTGGCGCATGTGAACGACGAACGGTCGCCTGCGCAACTGGCCGATGCCTTCCATGTCACGCGGGGGGCGATGACCAACACGCTGGCCAAGCTCGAATGGGCGGGCCATGTCCATATCCGCCCCGACTGGGACGATGCGCGGCGGAAGTTCGTCTCGATCAGCCCGGCGGGACGCGCGGCGCGGGATGCGGCCCTCGCGGCGATCACGCCAATCGTGGGTGACGTCGTGCGCGCGGTGGGATCCGGGAGAGTGCGCGCCGTCTTGCCGATCCTGCGCGAGATCCGGCTGCGGCTGGGCGAGGGCTAGACGCCCTTCGTCGCCGCCATAACGTAGTTCACCGAAAGGTCGCGGTCCGAGATCGCCCATTGCCAGCTGACCGGATTGAAGACGAATCCCTTGCGGTCCAGCGCGCCAAGCCCCGCCCCTGCGATAAGGGCGGCAAGCTCGTCCGGGGTGATGAACTTCGCCCAGTCATGTGTGCCTTTCGGCAGCCAGCGCATGACCCATTCGGCACCGACGATGGCGGCCATGAAGCTCCTGGCGTTGCGGTTGATGGTCGAGGCGACGATTAGGCCGCCGGGCTTCAGAAGCTCCCGGCAGGTGGTCAGGAAGCCCTGCGGATCGGCGACATGCTCGACGATCTCCATCGCCAGCACCACGTCGAACGCCTCGCCCGCGACGGCAAGCGCCTCGGCCGTCGTGTGGCGGTAGTCGATCTTGAGCCCCTGCTCCTCGGCATGAAGCCGGGCCACGGGGATGTTCCGTTCCGCCGCGTCGGCACCGACAACCGTCGCGCCGAGCCGCGCCATCGGTTCCGAGAGAAGCCCGCCGCCGCAGCCGATATCGAGAAGACGCAGCCCCGCGAACGGTCGGGGCGCAGTCAGGTCGCGCCCGAACTCCGCCGCGATCTGCCGGGTGATGTAGTCGAGCCGCACGGGGTTCATCATGTGCAGCGGCCTGAACTTGCCCTGCGGGTTCCACCATTCGGCGGCCATCGCCTCGAATTTCGCCACTTCCGCCGGATCGACGGTATTGGTCGCGGCCTGCATCGTCTTTCTCCGTCCAAGTCTTTCGGACCCGTGGCGGCCCGGTCGATTTGGGTTATATACTCATTCCATGGACCGGGTCGCAGGGCAAAAGCGCGCAAGCAACACTCTTTATCCGCAGATCGAACCCTTCGATCAGCGACTGATGGATGTCGGCGACGGCCACCGCATCTATGTCGAGCAGTGCGGCCATCCGTCCGGGCAGCCGGTCATCGTACTGCATGGTGGGCCGGGCGGCGGCTGTTCGCCGGCGATGCGGCGCTATTTCGACCCTTCGGTCTACCGGATCATCCTCTTCGACCAACGCGGCTGCGGCCGGTCGCGGCCGCATGCGAGCGTCGAGGCGAACACGACCTGGCATCTCGTCGCCGATATCGAGCGCATCCGCACCGCACTTGGCATCGAGGACTGGATCGTCTTCGGCGGCAGCTGGGGCGCGACGCTCGCGCTCCTTTATGCCCAGACCCATCCCGAACGTGCCCGCCACCTGGTGCTGCGGGGGGTGTTCCTGATGACGGAGGGGGAACTCGCCTGGTTCTACGGCGGCGGGGCCGGCGCTTTCTGGCCGGACCGCTGGCACGATTTCGCGAAGGTGATCCCGGCGGCCGAGCAGGACGACCTGATCGCAGCCTATCACCGGCGGCTCTTCTGCGGCGAAATCCCGGTCGAGACCCGATTCGCCCGGGTCTGGGCCGGTTGGGAGAACGCGCTGGCGAGCGTCGAGCATGACGGCATCGTCGGCGAGGCGCCGGGCGATTACGCCCGCGCCTTCGCGCGGCTCGAAAACCACTACTTCCTCAACAAGGGTTTCCTGGAGGTCGATGGCCAGATCCTGCGCGACCTGCCGAAGCTCAAGGACGTGCCGGCGACGATCGTCCAGGGCCGCTACGACATGATCTGCCCGCCGGTCTCGGCCTGGACGCTGGCGCAGCACTGGAAACGGGCGGACCTGAAGATGGTTCCCGTCGCGGGCCACGCGCTGTCGGAGCCGGGGATCTCGGCCGAGCTGATCCGGGTGATGGACGGGCTCAGGGCATGAATTTCACGCGTGAAAGAAACACCAAACCATTGATGTAAAAAGACAGCGGAATTTTCGGCAACCTCATTTAAAGGGCTCTCACGCATCTGTCGATTGACGTGGCCCCGCCCGCCCCACCATGCTTCCCCTCGTGCAGGTACGGGAGGACGCGATGAGCGAAGACACCAGGATCACAATCGAGGCGCGGGAAAACGGGCCGCTAGTGGTCAAGGGGCTCGACACGCTCAAGGGACCCGGTGGGCAGACGCTGGAAGTCAAGCCGGTCATGGCGCTCTGCCGGTGTGGTGGCAGCAAGACCAAGCCCTTTTGCGACGGCAGCCACAAGACCAACGGTTTCGACAGCGCGTCCGGCACGCCCGCCGGGCGAAACCGGGTGGTCGACTATGAAGGGGCCAAGGTCACGGTGACGTTCAACCCCCTCGTCTGCGCCCATGCCGCTGAATGCGCCCGGATCGCGCCGCAGGTCTTCAACTCCGCCGAAAAGCCCTGGGTCCGGCCGGACAAGGGCAGCCGCGCCGAGATCGAGGAGGTTATCGCCCATTGCCCCTCGGGCGCATTGGGTCTGCGATCCGCTGCCGGGGTTGGTCATCTAATCGCCGAACGCGCCCGGATCGAGGTGATGCGCGATGGACCCTACATGGTCCACGACGCAGAGATCGCGACCCCGCATCCGGGGGAGGCGACGACACCCCGCAAATACGTGCTCTGCCGTTGCGGCAAATCGGGGATCAAGCCCTATTGCGACGGGACGCACCGGGATCAGGGATGGAAGAGCGGGGATTGATCGCGGTCAGTGCCGTGGGAACCCGCGCCACACCCGGACGTATCGTCCCGACACGCCTGAGAGGGGACTGATCTTGGAGCTTACGGCCTTCGCCGCCTTTTTCAGTGCCTGCCTCGCGGCTGCGGCGACTGGCATGATCTTTCAGCCGGGCAGCTGGTACGAGCGGTTGAACAAACCAAGTTGGACGCCGCCGCGTCTGGCCTTTCCAGTGGTCTGGACGATCCTTTACATCGTCATCGCGATCGCCGCCGCGCGGGTCGCGTCGGTTCCAGGGAGCGGGACTGCACTGGCCTTCTGGTCGTTGCAGATCACTCTCAACACGCTCTGGACGCCGGTCTTCTTCGGCGGTCACCACAAGCGCGCGGGCCTGGTCGTCATCACCCTTCTTTGGCTGACGGTCGCCGTGATGATCCCGCAGTTCTGGGCACTTGATGGATACGCGGCCGTGCTTCTTTTGCCCTATCTCGCTTGGCTGTCGGTTGCTACCGCGCTGAATTTCTGGATTTGGCGGAACAATCCCGATGGATCATAGAGAGATTTGGGGTCGGCAGCGACCCCGCGCCCGGCGGTTGGGGCGCTGGCCCAACCCCTGACATTCAGGGTGCCGACACTCTTGCGCTTGCAGACTCGCCCACCTTCGCCTATATGCCGTTCAACAGCGCGGCTACGGGGTCCAAACTCGCAGCCCACCGGGAAAGTGCGACGGGCCGCTGGGCCCGTTTTTTGTTGTCTGAAGGACCGATGACCGAACTGATCGCCAAAACCGCCATCGACCGGCGCCTGGCCGAGATCGTGACCCCGACCATCGAAGGTCTGGGGTTCGAACTCGTGCGCATCCGGCTGATGGGCGGGCTCTACAAGACCCTGCAGATCATGGCCGACCGGCCCGAGGGCGGGATCGACGTCGAGGATTGCGGCAAGATCTCGATCGCGGTCTCGGCGGTTCTCGATGTCGAGGACCCGATCGAGGATCAGTACACGCTCGAGGTTTCCTCCCCCGGCATCGACCGGCCGCTGACCCGGCTGAAGGATTTCGACGTCTGGGAAGGCTACGAGGCGAAGATCGAGACCTCGGAGATGATGGACGGCCGCAAGCGCTTCAAGGGCAAGCTGGCCGGGACCGAGGGCGACGAGGTACTGATCGAGATCGAGGAAGGCACCATCGGCCTCAAGTTCGACTGGCTGTCGGATGCCAAGCTTGTGCTGACCGACGAGCTGATCACCGAAATGCTGCGGCAGAAGAAGACCACCGAGAAGGTCGACGAAGCCGCGTTCGACGACATTGAAGAAGACACTTCCGAGGAGGAATGAATGGCGATTACCTCTGCCAACCAGCTGGAGCTTCTGCAAACGGCCGAGGCCGTCGCGCGGGAAAAGATGATCGACCCCGTGCTGGTCATCGAGGCGATGGAGGAGAGCCTCGCCCGCGCCGCGAAGTCGCGCTACGGGTCCGAGATGGATATCCGCGTCGCCATCGACCGCAAGACCGGCAAGGCGACCTTCACGCGCGTGCGCACAGTGGTCGAGGATGACCTGCTGGAGAACTACCAGGCGGAGCTGACGGTCGAGCAGGCCAGGCAGTATCTCGACGATCCGAAGGTCGGCGACACGGTCGTGGAAGAGGTGCCGCCGGTCGATCTCGGCCGGATCGCCGCGCAGTCCGCGAAGCAGGTGATCCTGCAGAAGGTCCGCGAGGCCGAGCGCGACCGCCAGTTCGAGGAATTCAAGGATCGCAAGGGCACGATCATCAACGGCGTGGTCAAGCGCGAGGAATACGGCAACATCATCGTCGATATCGGTCGCGGCGAGGCGATCCTGCGCCGCAACGAGAAGATCGGCCGCGAGAGCTATCGCCCGAACGACCGCATCCGCTGCTACATCAAGGATGTGCGGCGCGAGGCGCGGGGCCCGCAGGTGTTCCTGTCGCGGACCGATCCGCAGTTCATGGCTGAGCTCTTCAAGATGGAAGTGCCGGAGATCTACGACGGCATCATCGAGATCAAGGCCGTGGCCCGCGATCCCGGCAGCCGCGCCAAGATCGGCGTCATTTCCTATGACAACTCGATCGACCCCGTGGGCGCCTGCGTCGGTATGCGCGGCAGCCGTGTGCAGGCCGTGGTGAACGAGCTTCAGGGCGAGAAGATCGACATCATCCCGTGGAACGAGGATCAGGCGACGTTCCTCGTCAACGCGCTTCAGCCCGCCGAGGTCTCCAAGGTCGTGATCGACGAGGAAGCCGGCAAGATCGAGGTCGTGGTGCCGGACGAGCAACTCAGCCTCGCCATCGGCCGGCGCGGCCAGAACGTGCGGCTTGCGTCGCAGCTCACCGGCCTCGACATCGACATCCTGACGGAAGAGGAAGAGAGCCAGCGCCGGCAGGCCGAGTTCGCCGAGCGCACCAAGCTCTTCATGGACAATCTCGATCTCGACGAATTCTTTGCGCAGCTTCTGGTGGCCGAAGGTTTCACCAATCTCGAAGAGGTGGCCTATGTCGACCTCGACGAGCTGCTGAGCATCGAGGGCGTCGACGATGCGACGGCGTCGGAGCTTCAGGCCCGCGCCCGCGACGTGATCGAGGAGCAGAACCGCAAGGCGCTGGAGAACGCCCGCGCACTCGGCGTCGAGGACAGCCTGGTCGGGTTCGAGGGGCTGACGCCGCAGATGCTCGAGGCGTTGGCGCAGGACGGCGTCAAGACGCTCGAGGACTTCGCCACCTGCGCCGACTGGGAACTGGCCGGCGGCTGGACCACGGTCAATGGCGAGCGGGTGAAGGACGAAGGTCTGCTCGAGAAGTTCGACATGAGCCTTGAAGAGGCCCAGCACCTCGTGATGACCGCGCGGATCCAGCTTGGCTGGGTCGATCCGGCGGAACTTGAGACGGATGCCGAAGAGGGCGATACCGATGAGGAGGCCGAGGCCTGAAATGGGCCTCGGAAGGGACGCACATGACCCGAGGGGGACGCGACAAGGACAGGGATGAGCCGGAACGGCGCTGCATCGTCACGGGTGACGTGCAGCCGAAGGCCGGGCTCGTCCGCTTCGTCGTCGGCCCCGAGGGCCAGCTCGTTCCCGATCTGGCCGAAAAGCTGCCCGGTCGCGGCATCTGGGTGACGGCCGACCGGGCCGCCATCGAGAAGGCAGCGAAGAAGGGGCTTTTTGCCCGGGCCGCGAAGGCGCCGGTGACGGTGCCGGAGAACCTCGGCGATATTGTCGAGGCGGGGTTGGCGCGGCGGGTCGTCGATCATATCTCTCTGGCACGCAAGGCGGGACGTGCCGTCGCGGGATTCGAAAAGGTCAAGGGCTGGCTCGCCGACGGCAAGGCGAAGGTCCTGTTCCAGGCCTCCGACGGATCGGAGCGCGGCAAGGGCAAGCTATGGACCCCCGAAGGCGGGCGCTGGTTCGGATGCCTCACGGCGTCCGAGCTCGGTCTGGCCTTTGGACGAGATAGTGTGGTACATGGCGCGCTTGCGGCTGGTGGACTCTCCAAGCGTGTTGTAGAGGAAGCTGCAAAGCTTACGAGCTTGCGGAAGGATGACGGCGGGACGACCGCCGGGAAGGATGCGAAGTCGGCATGAGCGATACAGACGGTAAGAAACCCCTCGGCCTCGGTGGCGGGCGTTCCGGCCAGGTGAAGCAGAGCTTCAGCCATGGCCGCACGAAAAGCGTCGTCGTCGAGACGAAACGCAAGCGCGTCGTCGTGCCGAAAGCGGGCGGGACGCCTGCCGCCACGGGCGGCGGGGCCGCGAGCCGGGGCGATCCGTCGCGGCGGCCGGCCGGGATTTCCGATGCCGAGATGGACCGCCGGCTGAGGGCGCTTCAGGCCGCCAAGGCCCGCGAAGTCGAAGAGGCGCAGACCCGTGCCGCCGACGAGCGCCAGCGCGAGGAAGAACGTGAGCGTCGCCGCGCCGAGATCGAGGCCAAGGAGCGCGAGGACCGCGAGCGCGAGGAAGCGCTGAAGGCCAAGGCCGACGAAGACGCGCGCCGCGCCGAAGAGGCCGAGGCCCGCGCCGCCCGCAAGGAAGATTTCAAGAAGCCGGCCGCTGCGGCCGCAACCGTCGATCCGGCCGCGGCCGAAGCCGCGGCGTCCCGGGCCGAGACCAAGGGCGTGACCACCGCCGGCCCGCGCAAGACCGACCGCGAGCGCGACGACCGCGGCGGCGGCGATCGCGACCGCGCCGGCAAGGTCAGCCGCGACGAGGGTCGCCGCTCCGGCAAGCTGACGCTGAGCGAGGCGCTTTCGGGCGGCGGCGGGCGTCAGCGCTCGATGGCGGCGATGAAGCGCAAGCAGGAACGCGCCCGGCAGAAGGCGCTCGGCCTCAATGTCCGGCCCGAAAAGCAGGTGCGCGACGTGCAGCTTCCCGAGACGATCGTCGTCCAGGAACTTGCCAACCGCATGGCCGAACGCGCCGCCGACGTGGTCAAGGCCCTGATGAAGATGGGCATGATGGTCAACATGAACCAGGCCATCGACGCCGATACGGCCGAACTCATCATCGAGGAATTCGGCCACAAGGTCGTGCGCGTGTCGGATTCGGACGTGGAGCAGGTGATCGACACGGTGGACGACAAGGACGAGGACCTGCAGTCGCGGCCGCCGATCATCACGATCATGGGCCATGTCGACCACGGCAAGACCTCGCTTCTCGACGCGATCCGCAAGACCAACGTGGTCTCGGGCGAAGCGGGCGGCATCACCCAGCATATCGGCGCCTATCAGGTGACCACGGATTCGGGGGCGGTCCTGACCTTCCTCGACACGCCGGGCCACGCCGCCTTCACCTCGATGCGGGCCCGTGGCGCGCAGGTGACGGATATCGTCGTCCTCGTCGTCGCGGCCGACGACGCGGTCATGCCGCAGACGGTCGAGGCGATCAATCACGCCAAGGCCGCCGGTGTGCCGATGATCGTTGCCATCAACAAGTGCGACAAGCCCTCGGCCAACCCGCAGAAGGTCCGCACCGATCTTCTGCAGCACGAGGTCGTCGTCGAGGCGATGTCGGGCGAGGTGCAGGATGTCGAGGTCTCGGCGACGACAGGCAAGGGGCTCGACACGCTCCTGGAAGCCATCGCGCTGCAGGCCGAGATTCTGGAGCTGAAGGCCAATCCGAAGCGCGCGGCGCTGGGTGCCGTGATCGAAGCCAAGCTCGACGTTGGCCGGGGTCCGGTCGCGACGGTCCTGGTTCAGAACGGCACGCTCCGTCAGGGCGACATCTTCGTCGTCGGCGAGCAGTGGGGCAAGGTCCGCGCGCTGATCAACGATCAGGGCGAGCGGGTGGCCGAGGCCGGGCCGTCGGTTCCGGTCGAGGTCCTCGGCCTCAACGGTACGCCCGAGGCGGGTGACGTCCTCAACGTCGTCGAGACCGAGGCGCAGGCCCGCGAGATCGCCGACTACCGCGAGAAGGCCGCGAAGGACAAGCGCGCGGCCGCCGGCGCGGCGACGACGCTGGAACAGCTCATGGCCAAGGCCAAGGAAGACAAGGACATCGCCGAACTGCCGATCGTGGTGAAGGCCGACGTGCAGGGCTCCGCCGAGGCGATTGTTCAGGCTATGGAAAAAATCGGGAACGAAGAAGTGCGCGTCCGGGTCTTGCACTACGGTGTCGGCGCGATCACTGAATCGGATATCGGCCTTGCCGAGGCCTCCGGATCGCCGGTCATCGGCTTCAACGTCCGGGCGAATGCGCCGGCGCGCGCCGCGGCGAACCAGAAAGGCGTGGAGATCCGCTACTACTCGGTGATCTACGATCTGGTCGACGACGTGAAGGCGGCGGCGTCCGGCCTTCTGAAGGCCGAGGTGCGCGAGACGTTCATCGGCTACGCCTCGATCAAGGAAGTCTTCAAGGTGTCCGGCGTCGGCAAGGTTGCCGGCTGCCTCGTCACCGAAGGTGTCGCCCGCCGGTCGGCCGGCGTCCGGCTTCTGCGCGACAACGTCGTGATCCACGAGGGGACACTGAAAACCCTCAAGAGATTCAAGGACGAAGTCAAGGAAGTGCAGTCCGGCCAGGAATGCGGCATGGCGTTCGAGAACTACGAGGACATCCGCCCCGGCGACGTCATCGAGATCTTCGAGCGCGAGGAAGTCGAGCGTCAGCTGACGTGAAAAACGGGGCGCTTCCGCGCCCCGTTCCTCGTGTCCGGAATTGAAAAGGCCGCCTGAATTTCAGGCGGCCTTCTTCACGATGGGATAACCCTCGAACAAGAGCTTTCCCACGCGGACAAGTATCATTCCGTTGTCGAGCTGACGTTCGAACGTGCCCTGAACGGAGACACAACTTCCAAGAGTGATGGTGCGCAGCATCGCTTGAACTCCCCCAACGGCGGGCTGCTTGAACTGTAGCTGGCAATCATTAACCGAAGGCAAACAAAACTGCCTTAATTCTGCCATAGTTGGAACCATTTGGAAACAATAATTACAAGCGGGTCAGAATCCGGCCATAAGCTGCTGCAATCCAGGGTTGAATTTCATTCAAGAAACTCACAACCAGTCGCGCATAACGGGAATCAATGGCAGGTCGGCCGGCGGCATCGGATAGTCCCGCAGGTCCTTCGCCCGCACCCAGGCCAGCTCCTGCCCTTCGCGCGCCTGCGGCACGCCCTGCCAGCGGCGGCAGGCGAAAAGCGGCATCAGGAGGTGGAAGTCCGCATAGGCGTGGCTGGCAAAAGTGAGCGGCGCGAGGCAGCTCTTCCAGGTGTCGATGCCCAGTTCCTCGTGCAGCTCGCGGATCAGCGCGGCTTCCGGCGTCTCGCCGGGTTCGACCTTGCCGCCGGGAAACTCCCAGAGGCCCGCCATCGACTTGCCCTCGGGCCGGCGGGCGATCAGGACGCGCCCGTCGGCGTCGATGAGGGCGACGGCGGAAACGAGGACGGTCTTCAAGAGCGGTAGTCGGCGTTGATGTCGATGTAGCGGTGCGTAAGGTCGCAGGTCCAGACACTGGTCGCCGCCTTGCCGAGGCCGAGATCGACAGTGATCTTCAACTCGTCGTTCTTCATGTAGGCCGCAGCCGCCTCCTCGCTGTAGGAGGGGCTCCGCCAGCCGGCCTCGGCCAGCGTGAGATCGCCGAAGCGGATCGACATGGCGTCGCGGTCGGCCTTCGCGCCGGACTTGCCGACGGCCATGACGATGCGGCCCCAGTTCGGGTCCTCGCCGGCGATGGCGGTCTTGACCAGCGGCGAATTGGCGATGGCCATCGCGGCGCGGCGGGCATCGGCGGCATCGGTCGCGCCCTCGACCCGAATCTCGACGAACTTCGTCGCGCCCTCGCCGTCGCGGACGACCTGGTGGGCGAGGTCCATCATCACCCCGCGCAGCGCCGCCTCGAACGCCTTGGCTACCTTGCCGCGCAGGTCGCCGATGGGGGCGGCCTCCGATTTTCCGGTCGCGGCGACGATCAGCGCGTCGGAAGTCGAGGTGTCGCTGTCCACGGTGATCGCGTTGAATGTGTCGCCGACCTGGCGCGAGACGATCTTCTGCAAGGCGGCCGAGGCGATGGAGGCGTCGGTGAAGACGTAGACCAGCATCGTCGCCATGTCGGGCGCGATCATGCCCGAACCCTTGGCGATGCCGGCGATGCGGATCGTCCCGCCTTCGCCCGCGACCTCGGCCGCGGCGCCCTTGGGGAAGGTGTCGGTGGTCATGATCGCGCGGGCAGCCATCTCGATCGCGTCTTCGGAAAGCGCCGCTTTCAGGTCGTCGATCCGGGCGGTGATCTTCTCATGCGGCAAAAGTTCGCCGATGACGCCGGTGGAGGAGGAGAAGACCCGCGAGGCAGGGATCCCGAGCGCCTTGGCGACGCTGCCTGTCACGGCATCGACTGCCTCCTGACCGAGCTTGCCGGTAAAGGCGTTCGCGTTGCCGGAATTGACGACGATGGCGGCGCCGTCCTTCGGGCCGGGCTGAACCTTCAGCTTCGCCTCGCAGTCGAGCACGCAGGCCGCGCGGGTGGCGGAGGTCGTGAACGCCCCGGCGACAGCGGTTCCGGGCGCGAGCCGGACGAGCATCACGTCCTTGCGCCCGGCATAGCGGACCCCGGCCTCGATCGCCGCGAACTCCGCGCCGGCGATGCGCGGCAGCGCCGGAAATCCGCCCTTCGGCGCGAGCGGGGAGACCGGGTTGAGCTTTTTCTTCACCCCGGCCGTGACCTTGCCGGCGGCCTCGCCCACCGCATCCGCGACGGCTTCCATCCGCTCCTCGACCACCGGCAGGACGTCGTCCTCGAGCTTCTTGCGAAGCTTTTTGACCTTGTCCTTCAGCTTCTTCGCCTCGTCCTTCCAGTCCGTCTTGCGCTTTGCCATCGGTCGTCCCTCCTTCGGGTGGGGGAAATCAGTTGTCGATCAGGGCGGAGTTCTTGAGGATCGCGGGGTCGATCCCGTCGACCGTCTTCTCGATCTTCGCGGCCTCGGTCAGTTCGGTCACCTTGGCCTCGACCGCCCTGCCCTGCAACTCGCCCGCAAGCTCGTCGCGCACATCCTCGATCTTCGGCGCGGAGGCGTTGCGGACTTCGTTGAGCTTGATGATGTGCCAGCCGAACTGGGTCTGGACCGGATCGGAGACCTGGCCCGGCTCCATCTTGATCACCGCGTCCTCGAAGGGCTTGACCATCATGCCGACGCCGAACCAGCCGAGATCGCCGCCGTTGGGGCCAGAGGGGCCGGTGGACTTCTCCTTGGCGAGCGCCGTGAAATCGGCGCCGCCCTCGACCTCGGCCTTCAGCGCCTTCGCCTCTTCCTCGGTTTCGACGAGGATATGGGCGGCGTTGTATTCCTTGCCGGGCTCGGTCGCAGAGTACCGCTCCTTGAAGAGCGCCTCGACCGCCTCGTCGGTGACGGCGGCCGTCGCGGTGTCGTCAAGCACGACACCGGCCAGATAGCCGCGCCGCTGATTGTCGAGCGTGAGCGTGTTGCGCCGGGTCAGGTTGCCCTCGGCCTCCGCCGACAGGGCCACCTGCTGGATGATCTGGTCGAGAATCCCGTCGAAAAGCGTCTGGTCGTCGAGCTGGAGATATTGCGGCGGCAGGCTGTCGCGCATCGCGATCATGTGGCCGAGGGTGATATCGGTGCCGTTCACTGTTGCCACGACGGTATCGGCGGTCGGATCGGCGGCGCGGGCGGTGCCGGAGACCGCAAGGGCCAGGAACGCGGCGCCGAGAATGGCGGATTTCAGCATCGTGACAACTCCCGTAGAGGCCGCGACAGGGCGCGGCGTTGACTATCGGACGGCAGCCCCTTACATCGCGATGGGTCCCGTGAGGGCTAAGCCGAGCCTTGTTTCGCAGCCGTTCTAGGCATAGCGGAGAGTGGCGGCAAGGCCGCGTTTTTCACAGGCACGTCAGTCGAACCCGCGCGGAGAGAAAATGCTGGGCCTCGGAACAATCGCGAAGAAGGTCTTCGGCACGCCGAATGACCGCAAGGTCAAGTCGGTCCGCCCGCTGGTGGAAAAGATCAATGCGCTGGAACCCGAGTTCCAGGCCCTGACCGACGAAGGCATCAAGGAACGGACCGCCGCGCTCAGGGAGCGCGTCGCGAACGGCGAAAGCCTCGACTCGGTGCTTCCGGAAGCCTTCGCCAATTGCCGCGAGGCCGCGCGGCGGGCGCTCGGCTTGCGAGCCTTCGACGTGCAGCTCATGGGCGGGATCTTCCTGCATCAGGGCAATATCGCCGAGATGAAGACCGGCGAGGGCAAGACGCTGGTCGCGACCTTCCCGGCCTATCTCAACGCGCTCTCAGGCAAGGGCGTCCATATCGTCACGGTGAACGACTACCTCGCCAAGCGCGACGCGGAGTGGATGAGCAAGGTCTATGGCGCGCTCGGTCTTACGACCGGGGTGGTCTATCCGTTCCAGGACGCCGAGGAAAAGCGCGCGGCCTACAAGTCCGACATCACCTATGCGACGAACAACGAGCTGGGCTTCGACTATCTGCGCGACAACATGCGCGCGACGATCGAGGACATGATGCAGCGCGACCACGCCTTCGCGATCGTCGACGAGGTCGACAGCATCCTGATCGACGAGGCGCGGACGCCGCTGATCATCTCAGGGCCGAGCCAGGACCGCTCGGAGCTTTACGTCACGCTCGACAAGTTCATCCCGGAACTTGAGGAAGCGCACTACAAGCTCGACGAAAAGCAGCGCAACGCCACCTTCACCGAGGCCGGCAACGAAGCCGTGGAGCAGCGGCTCTGGGCGGCGGGCGTGCTGCCCGAGGGGCAGACGCTCTATGATCCGGAATCGACGACCATCGTCCATCACGTCAATCAGGCGCTCCGGGCGCACAAGCTCTTCCATAAGGACCAGCACTATATCGTCCGCAACGGCGAGATCGTGCTGATCGACGAATTCACCGGCCGGATGATGCCGGGCCGGAGGCTGTCGGACGGCCTTCACCAGGCGATCGAGGCGAAGGAAGGCGTGACGATCCAGCCCGAGAACGTGACGCTGGCGTCGGTGACGTTCCAGAACTACTTCCGGCTCTACGACAAGCTCGCCGGCATGACCGGCACGGCCGCGACCGAGGCCGAGGAATTCATGGACATCTACAAGCTCGGCGTCGTCGAGGTGCCGACCAACAAGCCCATCGCGCGGAAGGACGACCACGATCAGGTCTACCGCACCCAGCGCGAGAAATACGAGGCGGTGCTGAAGCGGATCCAGAAGGCGCACGAGAAGGGTCAGCCGATCCTCGTCGGCACGACCTCCATCGAGAAGTCCGAGATGCTGAGCGAGATGCTGAAGAAGGAAGGCATCCCGCACAACGTCCTCAACGCCCGCCAGCACGAGCAGGAGGCGAAGATCGTCGCCGATGCCGGCAAGCTGGGCGCCGTCACCATCGCGACCAACATGGCCGGCCGCGGCACCGACATCCAGCTTGGCGGCAATGTCGAGATGAAGGTGATGGAGGCGCTGGCCGCCGATCCCGAGGCGCATCCCGACGAGTTGCGCGCCCGGATCGAGGCCGAACATGCCGAGGAAAAGGCGAAGGTGCTGGAGGCCGGCGGGCTCTTCGTACTCGCCTCCGAACGCCATGAAAGCCGGCGCATCGACAACCAGCTCCGTGGCCGCTCGGGCCGGCAGGGCGACCCGGGGCGGTCGTCGTTCTACCTCAGCCTCGAAGACGACCTGATGCGGATCTTCGGGTCGGAAAAACTGGAAAAGGTGCTGTCGTCCTTGGGCATGAAGGAGGGCGAGGCGATCATCCATCCCTGGGTGAACAAGTCGCTCGAGCGCGCGCAGGCCAAGGTCGAGGGCCGCAACTTCGACATGCGCAAGCAACTTCTGAAGTTCGACGACGTGATGAACGACCAGCGCAAGGTGATCTTCAGCCAGCGGCTGGAGATCATGGAAGCCGAGGATCTCGAAGAGATCACGCAGGACATGCGGCATCAGGTCATCGACGATCTGGTCGACGAATTCCTGCCGCCGAAGAGCTATGCCGACCAGTGGAACGCCGAGGGGCTTTATGCCGCGATGCTGGAGAAGCTGGCGCTCGACCTGCCGGTGATCGCCTGGGCGAAGGAGGACGGCGTCGACCAGGACGAGATGCGCGAGCGGCTCTATGCCGCCTCCGACGAGTTCATGGCGAAGAAGGCCGCGGCGTTCGGGCCCGACACGATGCGGCAGATCGAGAAGCAGTTCCTTCTGCAAACGATCGACGCGAAGTGGCGCGAGCATCTGGTGACGCTGGAGCATCTGCGCTCCGTCGTCGGGTTCCGCGGCTATGCCCAGCGCGATCCCCTGTCGGAATACAAGACCGAGGCTTTCCAGCTTTTCGAGAAACTGCTCGACAGCTTGCGCGAGGATGTGACGCTGAAGCTCGCTCAGGTCCGGCCGATGACCGAGGAGGAGCAGCAGGCGCTCTTCAAGCAGATGGAAGAACGCCGGGCGGCGCTGAATGCGCCGGTCGTATCCGTCGCGGCGGCGGTGACGCCGCTGGTCGAGGGGTTCGACGAAACCGATCCGTCGACCTGGGGCAATCCGGGGCGCAACGATCCCTGCCCCTGCGGATCGGGCGACAAGTTCAAGCATTGTCACGGAAAACTCGCCTGAGTCGGCGGGCGGGTTAACCACTTCCGGCGCGGATGTGGCGAAAATGTGGCGGGCGGACCGATGGGTCGCCCGCCTTTTTCACGATCTGGCACGGAGTCGGCCCCGCCCCTCAACATCCTGTGCGGTTCCGCGCCTCGGGGCGGCCGGCCATGGTCAAAGTCAGGCCACGCCCATGCCGCGTTCCGGCTTTAGCCGTGAAGCTGGACGAATGTGGAGTGGATCATGCAGATCAAGCGCAGGGCGATCACTGTCGGCACAACCTTCTTTCTGGCGGCCGCAACCGGCCATGTGATGCAGAACGGCGATGCGATCAGTGCCAGGTTGCGCGGTACGAATGCTGTGGAACAGCCGGTTCTCGCGAGCGTCGAGACGACCGCCGGGGTGCTGGCCTCCGCCTCTTCTGCCACATCTGCGCCCGCAGCGACGCCCACGATGGAACCTGCCGCCGCCGAAGCGACGGTCCCGGCGGCAGCGCCGGCTCCGATCGTGGCGCCCGCGCCGGACATGCTCGAGGCGATCGTCGACGTGGCGGCGTCGCGCTCGGTTCCCGGCCTGCCCGACCTTCCCGCGGCGGAGCCGAAGCCGCTCGTCGCCGCCACGCTTCTGGCGGCTCTGGCGGCCCGCCTGGACGGGCTCGACAAGGGCTATGTCCGGCCGGAGACCGCAGCCGACGTGACCTACAGCGTCTTCGGGATCGCCTGCGCCGACAGCGCGCTGACGCTCGACGCGACCGCGCGGGCGATGCTGCGGGTGACGCTCTCCGCCCCCTGCTTCCCGAACGAGAGGGTGGTGATCAGCCATTCCGGCCTGACCTTCGCGACCGCGACCGACAAGGCCGGCGATCTCGACCTGATGCTGCCGGCGCTGGACGCCGAGGCGAAGGTCGATGTCCGCATCGGCACCGAAGAGGTGATGAGCGCCACGCATGACGTGACCGGGCTCGACGCGCTCAGCCGCATCGCGGTGCAGTGGGAGGGGGCCGAGGGCTTCCATCTCAGCGCCTTCGAGAACGGGGCGGCGTTCGGCGCGCCCGGCCATGTCTCGGCCGCCCGGCCGCGCGACCGCGCAACCTCCGATGGCGGGTTCCTGACCGTCCTCGGCGATCCCGCCGTCGACCGTCCGATGCTGGCCGAGGTCTATACCGCGCCGGCGGCGACACGGGTCGACGAGGTGGTGATCGAGGCCGAGGTGAGCGCCGCGACCTGCGGCCGTGCGCTGGACGGCGCGACGCTGCGGATGGCGCCGGGTGCGGCTGTCGAGAGCGAACCCCTCAGCTTCGCGATGCCCGGCTGCGACGCGGTCGGCGATTTCCTGATGCTGAGCCTCGGCCCGGTCGCGGTCGCGCCGGTCGCGGTGGCGCTGAGCGGAAAGTGACCGGCTAGAGATAGCCTTCCGAGCGGAAGCTGAGCTCGCACGACTTGCCGATGATGAGGTGGTCGTGGAGCACGATCCCCATCACCTTCGCGGCGTCCTGGATCTGGCCGGTCACGGCGATGTCGGCCTCCGACGGGGTCGGATCGCCTGACGGGTGGTTGTGGACGAGGATGAGCGCGCTCGCGTTCAGTTCCAGCGCCCGCTTGACCACTTCGCGCGGATAGACCGGCACGTGATCGACGGTGCCGCGCGCCTGTTCCTCGTCGGCGACGAGCACGTTCTTGCGGTCGAGATAGAGGACGCGGAACTGTTCGGTTTCGCGGTGCGCCATCGAGGTGCGGCAATAGTCGAGAAGCTGCTCCCACGATGACAGGACGGCGCGGTGCATGACCTTCGCCCGCGCGAGCCGGTGGGCGGCGGCCTCGACGATCTTCAGCTCCTGCACCACGGCGTCGCCGACGCCCTGCACCTCGGTCAGCCGCGATGCGGGGGCGGAGAGGACGCGGTTGAAATCGCCGAATGTGTCGAGCAGCCGCCGGGCGAGGGGTTTCACGTCCTGGCGCGGGATGGCGCGGAAGAGGACAAGCTCCAGAAGCTCGTAATCCGGCATCGCGGTGGCGCCGCCGTCCATGAAGCGGGCGCGGAGGCGCTGGCGGTGATCCTTGATGTAGGAAGGCAGGCGGCCCTGGGGCAGCGCGAGTTCCGGCGCCTCGTCGCCCGTGAAGAGCGGCAGCGGAGCTTCGTGAAAGGCGCGAGTCGGTCCCATGCGGCAAGAGTCGTCGGGCATGGTGAAAGAATGGTTAACGGGACCGATCGTAAGGTGGGTTTAAACCCACCTTACCGATAGGCAGGTCGCTTGAGATCCCCCGGCCCGCAGCTTGCGCGGCGTGCGTTCGAGCCTGCGATCGCTCCACTGGAGCGATCGCGGTCGGCTCTCACCCCTTCATCCCGTCCCA
This sequence comes from Paracoccaceae bacterium, assembly GCA_011620265.1. Taxonomy (GTDB): domain Bacteria; phylum Pseudomonadota; class Alphaproteobacteria; order Rhodobacterales; family Rhodobacteraceae; genus Albidovulum. The sequence continues at coordinate 32,045 of WOZM01000242.1, read as the reverse complement.
GAAACTCCGCACCTTGGAGAAGAAGGACGAGCCTTCGGGGTTGTTGTCCTCGCTCAGCCGCTCGAATTCACGCAAGAGTTCTTTCTGCTTGCCGGTCAGGTTCACCGGGGTCTCCACGGCGATCTCGATCAGCATGTCGCCGGTGCCGCCGCCACGGAGCGCCGGCATGCCCTTGCCGCGAAGCCGCATCTGCTTGCCGGTCTGGGCGCCGGCCGGGATCTTCACCCGGCTGCGGCCACCGTCGATCGTCGGCACCTCGACCTCGCCGCCGAGCGTCGCGGTGGTCATCGCCACCGGCACCCGGCAGTAAAGGTTCATCCCGTCGCGCTGGAAGAGCGCGTGTTCGCGCACCTCGATGAAGATGTAGAGATCGCCCGAGGGGCCGCCGCGCATGCCGGCCTCGCCCTCGCCGGCCAGCCGGATGCGGGTTCCGGTCTCCACCCCGGCAGGGATGTTGACGGAGAGCTGACGCTCCTTCTCGATCCGGCCGGCGCCGTGGCAGGACTTGCAGGGATTCTTGATCGTCTGGCCGAGGCCGCCGCAGGTCGGGCAGGTCCGTTCGACCGTGAAGAAGCCCTGCTGGGCGCGGACCTTGCCCATGCCCGAACAGGTCGGGCAGGTCACCGGCTCGGCGCCGCCTTCGGCGCCGGTGCCGTTGCAGGCGGTGCAGGCGACCGAGGTCGGCACGGTGATCGACTTCTGCGCGCCCTTGAAGGCTTCCTCGAGCGTCACGCGCATGTTGTAGCGCAGGTCGGAGCCGCGCTGGGCACGCTGCCGGCCGCCCCCGCCGCCGCGTCCGCCCATGAAGTCGCCGAAGAGATCCTCGAACACGTCGGAGAAGGCCGAGGCGAAGTCGCCCTGGCCGTAGCCGCCCTGCGGCCCGCCGCGCGGGCCCCCGCCCATGCCGCCCTCGAATGCCGCATGGCCGAAGCGGTCATAGGCCGCCTTCTTGGTGTCGTCCTTCAGGACCTCGTAGGCCTCGTTCACTTCCTTGAACTGGGCCTCGGATTCGGGCTTGTCCTTGTTGCGGTCGGGGTGGAGTTCCTTGGCCTTGCTGCGATAGGCCTTCTTGATCTCATCGGCGGATGCGCCGCGCGAGACGCCCAGAACCTCGTAAAAATCGCGTTTCGCCATTCTTCGCCCTTTCGGGGAACACGTGGGCCGACCCGAGCGAAATCGGGCCGGCCCCTGTGGTTCCGGTCGCGTTACTTGCGCTTCTTGTCGTCGCCGAGGTCTTCGAAGTCGGCATCCACGATGTCGTCGTCCACGCCGCGCGGGCCTTCTTCCCCGTCCTCGGCCGGACCGCTTTCAGCGGCCTGCGCCTTGTAGATCGCCTCGCCCAGCTTCATCGCCGCGTCGGTGACGTTCTGGATGCCGCCCTTGATCTTGCCGGCATCCTCGGACTTGAGGGTTTCCTCAAGCGCGCCGATCGCAAGCTCGATCGCCTCGACGGTGGAACCGTCGACCTTGTCGCCATGCTCCTCGAGCGCCTTCCTGGTCGAGTGGATCAGGCTTTCGGCCTGGTTCTTGGCCTCGACCAGTTCCTTGCGCTTCTTGTCGCCCTCGGCATTGGCCTCGGCGTCCTTGACCATCTTCTCGATGTCCTCGTCGGAAAGACCGCCCGAGGCCTGGATGGTGATCTGCTGGGTCTTGCCGGTGCCCTTGTCCTTGGCGTTGACGCTGACGATGCCGTTGGCGTCGATGTCGAAGGTGACCTCGATCTGCGGCATGCCGCGCGGTGCGGGCGGGATTTCCTCAAGGTTGAACTGGCCAAGGAGCTTGTTGTCCGCGGCCATCTCGCGCTCGCCCTGGAAGACCCGGATCGTCACGGCGTTCTGGTTGTCCTCGGCGGTCGAGAAGATCTGGCTCTTCTTCGTCGGGATCGTGGTGTTGCGGTCGATGAGCCGGGTGAAGACCCCGCCGAGCGTCTCGATGCCGAGCGAGAGCGGCGTCACGTCGAGCAGCACCACGTCCTTCACGTCACCCTGAAGAACGCCGGCCTGGATCGCCGCGCCGAGCGCCACGACCTCGTCCGGGTTCACGCCCTTGTGGGGTTCCTTGCCGAAGAAGGCGGTGACTTCCTGGATGACCTTCGGCATCCGGGTCATGCCGCCGACGAGCACGACCTCGTCGATGTCGCCCTTCGAGAGGCCGGCATCCTTGAGGGCGTCGGCGCAGGGCTTCATCGACTTCTTGATGAGGTCGTTGACGAGGCTTTCCAGCTTCGCCCGGGTCAGTTTCATGACCATGTGCAGCGGCGTGCCGGTGTTCTTGTCCATCGAGATGAACGGCTGGTTGATCTCGGTCTGCTGGCTGGAGCTGAGCTCGATCTTCGCCTTCTCGGCCGCTTCCTTCAGGCGCTGGAGCGCCATCTTGTCGCCGGTCAGGTCGACGCCATGCTCCTTTTTGAACTCCTCGGCGAGGTAGTTCACGATGCGCATGTCAAAGTCTTCACCGCCAAGGAAGGTGTCGCCGTTGGTCGACTTCACCTCGAAGAGGCCGTCGTCGATCTCGAGGATGGTGATGTCGAAGGTGCCGCCGCCGAGGTCATAGACCGCGATGGTCTTCGATTCCTTCTTGTCCAGCCCATAGGCGAGCGCGGCCGCCGTAGGCTCGTTGATGATGCGCAGAACCTCAAGGCCCGCGATCTTGCCCGCATCCTTGGTGGCCTGGCGCTGGGCGTCGTTGAAATAGGCCGGGACCGTGATCACGGCCTGCGTAACCGGCTCCCCCAGGTAGGATTCGGCGGTTTCCTTCATCTTCTGGAGGATGACGGCGGAAATCTGCGCGGGCGAATACTTCTCACCCTTCACCTCGACCCAGGCGTCGCCGTTGCCACCATCGACGATGGAATAGGGGACGAGCTTCTTGTCCTTCTCCACCTCGGCGTCGCCAATGCGGCGGCCGATCAGGCGCTTGACGGCGTAGATGGTGTTCGAGGGGTTGGTGACCGCCTGGCGCTTGGCCGGCTGGCCGACGAGGCGTTCGCTGTCGGTGAAGCCGACGACGGAGGGCGTTGTGCGTGCCCCTTCGGAGTTCTCGATCACACGTGGTTGCGCCCCGTCCATGATGGCGACGCAGGAATTCGTGGTCCCGAGGTCGATACCGATGACTTTAGCCATTTTTTAAACCTTTCCTTCGGCGATGTTCTGGGGTCAGACCCGATTGCGGCCCCTGGCCCCGATCCCAAGATTTCGGCCGGGCATACCCGACCGGCTTCGTGGGGTATATAAGGAGCGGTCATGAGCGCTGCAAGCGTCCTTGGCCGGCGAAAAACAGGGTGAATTCGTGGAAAACCGCAAAGATTGTTCCGATCCGCATCCGATCCCGCTGCCATCGGCAACGATCGGCGGAGCCAGGCTCTTTTCGGGGTATCTCGATCCGGGCGAGCAGGCGGCGATGGTGGAGGATATCAGAACCGTCGTTGCCGCCGCGCCGCTCTTCTCGCCGCTCACGCCCTGGGGCAAGCCGATGTCGGTCAGGATGACCTCGGCCGGCAGGTACGGCTGGTATTCCGACCGCAAGGGCTATCGCTATGCCGAGCGGCACCCGGAGGGGGGCGACTGGCCGCCGATCCCGGCGCAGGTGCTGGCGATCTGGCACCGGCTCGTCGGGACGGCGCGCGATCCCGATTGCTGCCTCGTGAACGTCTACGGCGAGGCTGCGCGGATGGGGCTTCACCAGGATCGGGACGAGGCCGATTTCAGCTGGCCGGTTCTGTCCATCAGCCTCGGCGACGACGCGCGGTTCCGCATCGGCGGCACCGAGCGCGGCGGCAGAACGGAAAGCGTCTGGCTGCGGTCGGGCGATGTCCTGATCCTCGGCGGGGCCGCGCGGCTCGCCTATCACGGGGTCGACCGGATCGCGCCGGGCACCTCGATGCTCCTGCCGGGCAGCGGGCGGATCAACCTGACGCTGCGGGTCGTCGATTAGCCCGCATCCGGGGAATGCGGATCGTCCCATAGCGTTTCGGGTCTACCTTGAACCGGAATTCGAACCCTTTTCGGTCGAATTCCGATACTTGTCATCTCAGTATAAACCCGAAGCGCTTTAGCGGCCCGCGGTCCAGCTGATCGAGGCGTTCTTGCGGGCGTGGAATTCGCCGACAAGGCCGACCATGATCAGCGCGAGGGTGACGTAGATCGGATATTCAAGACTCGAATTGCGCGGGTTGTAGTTGATGAAGGCGTATCCGCGAGCCTGGTCGATGATGTGGAAGAGCGGGTTCCAGTCGAACATCGCCAGCATCGTGCCGGACAACGTGTTGGCGACGAACATCTTCCCCGAGGCGATCATGTTGGCCCGCGAGTAGATCGTCTGCGCGATGCTCGCGAAACCCGGCCACCAGGGCTTGATCGCCAGCACCAGCATGCCGACGCTGACGCCGTTCAGCCAGGCGAGGATGACCATGCCCATCGCGCCGATCGGATCGTCGATATGAACCGGCTCGAACGCCATGTGGTAGACGCCGAGCACCACGACCATCGACAGGACCTGCGTATAAAGCGCCGCGAGCGCCGAGGAGCCGATGGCGATCGCGGTGTTCATCGGCGCATGCAGCATCATCGCCGAGGTCGGCCCTTCGGAGCCGACCACCGCGCCCATCGTCTTGGTATTGGTCATGAAGAGGAAGATGCCCGACATGAGGTAGACGATGAAGTCGCCCCGGATCGCATTGCCGCGCAGGCCGAGGACGGTGAACATCACGTAGAAGACGCCGACGAAGATGACCGTCTGCAGGATGTTGTTGATGACCCCCATCAGCGCGTTGCGGTGTCCGCGCCGGATCGAGCGCACGGTGCTGTGGTAGACCAGCTCCAGAATCACCAGAGCCGAACTCAGTCCGGTCGCGCGCGTCTGGACCCTGAACATGATCTTTGCCGTTTCCGCCCGTGCTGCCGTTTCCGCCGGCCTTTTCTGGCCGGGAAATCTTGCCGTTCCCTTAGCGGGCGATCATAAGGTTAACCGCCCCGCCAATCAACTCGGGCCGACGAGGAGACCTGCCGTGGATTTCGATCACCTGACCCATGTCATGCGCCGCCTGGCGCTCGAGGCCGGAGACCGGATCATGGAGGTCTACAACGCGCCCGATTTCGAGGTGCGGACGAAGTCGGACGAAAGCCCGGTGACCGAAGCCGACGAGGCCGCGGACGCGCTGATCTCGGAAGGCCTGGCCGAGGCGTTCCCGCAGGTCGCGCTGGTGACCGAGGAACAGGCCGAGAGCCATGCCCAGGTCGTCTCCACCTTCCTCATCGTCGATCCGCTCGACGGGACCAAGGAATTCGTCAAGCGGCGCGGCGATTTCACCGTGAACATCGCCTATGTCGAGGATGGTGTGCCGCTCCGGGGCGTCGTCTATGCGCCGGCGAAGGGGCGGCTCTTCTACACGCTCGCCGATGGCCGCGCGGTCGAGGAGGACGGGCCGTTCGAGAAGGATCGCCCCGGCGCCTGGAAGCCGATCAGCGTCTCGGTGCCCGACAACCGGGGGCTGATGGTGGTGGCGTCGAAGTCGCACCGCGATCAGGCGACCGACGACTATATCGCCCGCTATGCCGTCCGCGACATGACGAGCGCGGGATCAAGCCTGAAATTCTGCCTCGTCGCGACCGGGGAGGCCGACCTCTACCCGCGCCTCGGCCGGACGATGGAGTGGGACACGGCGGCCGGTGACGCGGTGCTGCGGGCCGCTGGCGGCGAGGTCGTGAACTTCGACGATCACACGCCCTTCACCTATGGCAAGCCGGGCTTCGCCAATCCCTTCTTCATCGCCTATGCGCCGGGCGTGCTTCTGGTGAAAGATTGAGCGTTCTCATCGTCATACCGGCGCGCTACGCGTCGTCCCGTTATCCCGGCAAGCCGCTGGTGGAACTGCGGGGCGCCGACGGGCAGGCGCGCACCCTGATCCAGCGCAGCTGGGAGGCGGCGATGCAGGTCGGCGGCGTCGGCCGCGTGGTGGTGGCGACCGACGACGCGCGCATCCGCGCCGTGTCGGAAGGCTTCGGGGCCGAGGTCGTGATGACCTCCGACACCTGCCGCAACGGAACCGAGCGCTGCGCCGAGGCCTTCGACCGGCTGGGCGGCGGGTTCGAGATCGTCGTGAACCTGCAAGGCGATGCGCCGCTGACCCCGCACTGGTTCGTCGAATCCCTTGTCGAGGGGCTCAGCGCCGATCCGGTGGCCGAGGTCGCCACGCCGGTCCTGCGCTGCGACGGCGCGGCGCTGAACGGATTTCTGCAGGATCGCCGTGAAGGCCGCGTCGGCGGCACGACGGCGGTGTTCGGGCGCGATCACAAGGCGCTCTATTTCTCGAAGGAGGTCATCCCCTATACCGGCCGCCGTTACGCGGACGACGAGGCGACGCCGGTCTTCCATCATGTCGGGGTCTATGCCTACCGTCCCTCGGCACTCGCCGCCTATCCGCGCTGGGAGGCGGGGCCGCTCGAAGGGCTGGAAGGGCTGGAGCAGCTCAGGTTCCTGGAGCGGGAGCGTCCGGTTCTCTGCGTCGAGGTCGAGGCGCGCGGCCGCCAGTTCTGGGAGCTGAACAATCCCGAGGACGTGCCGCGAATCGAGGCGATGCTGGCAACAATGTCGATGGCCTGATCCGCGCGCCTCGCCCGCTAATCGCTCTGGCAGCGAAGATTCGCGAGTGCTACGGGAAAACCTGACTACAATATGTCGGGGCTTGGGCGTATCGTTGCCAAACAGATTCATTTTTCGGCATTTTTCTCCCCTAACAGGCCGTTAATTTGTCATATGCTTGTTCTATGTCGAGGGCGCTGCATAAGTTGTGGCCTGGACGGGCAGACGCGCAGACGGTGGCCGAACGAAATCGGATGGTGATGTGATGAAGCGTAAGGTGACGAAGGCGATATTCCCGGTTGCTGGCCTCGGGACCCGATTCCTGCCGGCGACGAAGTCGATCCCGAAAGAGATCATGACGCTGGTGGACCGCCCTCTCATCCAGTACGCGATCGACGAGGCGCGCGCCGCCGGCATCAAGGAATTCATCTTCGTGACCTCACGCGGCAAGGGCGCGCTCGAGGATTACTTCGACCACGCGCACGAGCTTGAGGCGACCCTGCGCAAGGCCGGCAAGGAAGACCTGCTGGAGGCGCTCAAGGATACCAACATGGAATCGGGCGCCATCGCCTATATCCGCCAGCACAAGGCGCTGGGCCTCGGCCATGCGGTCTGGTGCGCCCGCCGCCTGATCGGCAACGAGCCGTTCGCGGTCATCCTGCCCGACGACGTGATCGCCGCCGAGAAGCCCTGCCTCCAGCAGATGGTCGAAGCCCATGCCGAGGTCGGCGGCAACATGGTCGCCGCGATGGAAGTCCCGCACGAGAAGGCCTCGGCCTACGGTGTGCTCGACATCAAGGACGACATGGGCTCGATTGTCTCGGTCAAGGGCATGGTCGAGAAGCCGAAGGCGGACGAGGCGCCGTCGAACCTCGCTGTGATCGGGCGCTATATCCTGACGCCGAAGATCATGCAGAACCTCAACCGGATGAAGTCCGGTGCGGGTGGCGAGATCCAGCTGACCGACGCGATCGCCGAAGAGATCAAGAAGTCGGGCAACGTCTACGGCTACCGCTTCCGCGGCCAGCGCTTCGACTGCGGCTCGAAGGCGGGGTTCCTGCAGGCGACCGTGGCCTTCGGCCTCGCGCGCGCAGAGCTGCATGACGAGTTCAAGCAGTTCCTCGTCAGCATGACGGCGATGCAGAAGGCGGCCGAGTAAGGGCGCATGACCCAACATGTTCTGGTGACGGGCGGCGCGGGCTATATCGGCTCGCACGCGTGCAAGGCGCTGAAAGCGGCCGGCTACATTCCCGTGACCTTCGACAATCTGGCGACCGGATGGCGCGATGCCGTCCGGTTCGGTCCGTTCGAGGAAGGCGATCTTGCCGACCGGGCGCGGCTCGACGCGGTCTTTGCCCGCTGGCAGCCCGTCGCGGTCATGCATTTCGCCGCGATCAGCCTCGTTGGCGATGCGATGCGCGATCCGGGCACCTACTGGCGGGTCAACGTCCTCGGAGCGCTGAACCTGATCGAGGCCGCGGTCGCGGCCGGGTGCAGGGATCTCGTCTTTTCCTCGACCTGCGCGACCTATGGCGATCAGGATGGTGTGGTGCTCGACGAAGACTCGGCGCAGCGCCCGCTCAACGCCTATGGCAAGTCCAAGATGGCGATCGAGCAGATGCTCGGCGATTTCGGCGCGAGCCACGGGCTGAACGCGGTGATCTTCCGCTACTTCAACGTCGCCGGCGCCGATCCCGAGGGCGAGGTGGGAGAGTTCCACCGGCCCGAGACGCACCTGATCCCGCTGCTGCTCGACGCGATCGACGGCAAGCGGCCGGCGCTGACGGTGTTCGGCACCGATTATCCGACCCGCGACGGCACCTGCATCCGCGACTACGTCCATGTGACGGACCTTGTCGATGCCCATGTCGCCGGGCTGAAATGGCTGGAGGCGGGGCAAGGCTCCCGCATCTTCTGCCTTGGCACCGGCCAGGGGTTTTCCGTCCGCGAGGTCATTGACCAGTCACGTGTCGTGACCAATCGCGACGTGCCGGTGATCTTCGGCGAGCGCCGGGCCGGCGACGCGGTGAGCCTCGTCTCCGGCAGCGAACGCGCGCGGCGCGATCTCGGCTGGCGGCCGGCGCGGTCGGACATGGCGACGATGATCGCCGATGCCTGGCGCTGGCACCAGTCGGGCCACTTCGAGAAATAGCAGCGGAACCCGCCGGAATCGCAGCGTTTTCCTTGGCCCGCCCCGGCCGACTAAGCGGTTTACCTGCAACCGGCCGGTCTGTATCCTGCCGCGTCAGGAGGGATCGGGGCAGCTGACCCTTCGGACGCGTCCACTCGCGTTCCGGAAGGGTCGGCGCAACCTCGTCTTAAACCGCGTCAGACAGGACTGGTCCCGAGCGGGCCGGAAACGAAGGGATCGAATGGGCCTTTGGGAGAGATACCGCCTGCGGCTTCGGCGCAAGCGTCTTCGGGCCCGGGCGTTCCGCAAGCGGCGGGAGCTGTCGGCCGTCACCGACCGGACAGCGAGCCTTGGCGCGGACGATATCCTCCTCGTGGCGGTGCTTCGGAACGAACGGATCCGCCTGCCCTATTTCATGCGCTACTACCGCGATCTCGGCATCAACCATTTCCTGATGGTCGACAACGGCTCGGACGACGGATCGCGCGAGTATCTCGCGGCGCAGCGGGACGTGTCGCTCTGGTCGGCGAAGGCGAGCTACAAGGCCTCGCGCTACGGGGTGGACTGGGTCAACTGGCTCTTGATGCGCCACGGTCGGGGGCGCTGGATCCTTGCGGTCGATGTCGACGAGTTCTTCATCTATCCGTTCTGCGACACGCGGCCGATCCGGGCGCTGACCGACTGGCTCGACACCTATTCGGTGCGCGCCTTCCCGGCGATGGTCGTCGACATGTATCCCAAGGGGCCGGTCGACGCCGAACCCTACCGCGAAGGCAAGAACCCGTTCGAGATCGCGGGCTATTTCGACAGCGGCAACTACACGATCACCAGGAACCCGACCTTCAGGAACCTGTGGATCCAGGGCGGCCCCCGGGCGCGGACGATGTTCGCCGACACCCCGAAACAGGCGCCGTCGCTCAACAAGATCCCGCTGGTGAAATGGCACTGGTCCTATTGCTTCGCCAGCTCGACCCATATGCTGCTACCGTGCGGGCTGAACCTGACCTATGACGAATGGGGGGGAGAGAAGGCCTCCGGCTGCCTTCTGCATGCGAAGTTCCTCTCGACCCTCAAGGACAAGGTCGCCGAGGAGCTGGAGCGGCACGAACATTTCGCCGGCAGCCGCGAATATGTCGCCTATGCCGAGACGCTGAAGGACGATCCCGACCTCTGGTGCAAGTGGTCGGAGAAATACATCAACTGGCGCCAGCTCGAGATCCTCGGGCTGATGTCGAAGGGGAACTGGGCGTGACCTCGACCCTCGGCTTCATCATGATGTGCCATTCCGCGCTTGACCGGGCCGCGCAGGTGGCGCGGTTCTGGGCAGAGGCGGGATGCCCGATGGTGATCCATGTCGACCGGCGGGTGAGCGCGGCCGACTACAACGGCCTTGTCGATGCGCTCGCCGATCTGGAGATCGTGAGCTTCTCGCGCCGCTATGCCTGCGAATGGGGCACCTGGTCGCTGGTGGCGGCGACCCAGGCGGCGGCGACGCAGATGCTGGCCGGTCATCCGCGCGTGCGCCACGTCTTCCTCGCTTCCGGCTCCTGCCTGCCGCTGCGGCCGGTGGAGGAACTTATCGACTATCTCGACGAGCGGCCCAACACCGACTTCATCGAAAGCGTCACCACCTCGGATGTGAGCTGGACCATCGGCGGTTTCGATTCCGAACGCTTCACGCTGCGGTTCCCGTTTTCCTGGCGCAGGCAGCGGCCGCTCTTCGATGCTTATGTCAGGATCCAGCGCCGGCTGGGCGTGAAGCGGCGGATGCCGAGGGGGATCGTGCCGCATCTCGGCAGCCAGTGGTGGTGCCTGACCCGGCAGACGCTGTCGGCGATCCTCGAGGATCCCGACAGGAAGCTGCACGAACGCTACTTCAAGCTCGTCTGGATCCCCGACGAGAGCTATTTCCAGACCCTCGCAAGGCTCTATTCCACGCAAATCGAAAGCCGGTCGCTGACACTCTCGAAGTTCGACGTGCAGGGCAAGCCGCACATGTTCTACGACGACCATCTGCAGCTTCTGCGCCGGTCGGACTGCTTCGTCGCGCGCAAGATCTGGCCGCATGCCGACCGGCTCTACCGCACCCTCCTTGCGCCCGCCTCGCAGCAGGCGGCGCGGGCGGAGCCCAATCCCGGCAAGATCGACCGGCTTTTCGCCAAGGCGGTGGAGCGGCGGACGCGCGGCCGGGCCGGGCTTTACATGCAAAGCCGCTATCCCAGGCAAGACCACGAGAACGGCAAGACCAGCGCGCCCTATTCGGTCTTTCACGGCTTTTCCGACCTTTTCGAGAATTTCGACATCTGGCTGTCGAAGTCGGTTGGCGGCCGGGTGCATGGCCACCTTTTCGGTCCCGGACGCGCGGAATTCGCCGGTGGAGAGACGATTTTCAACGGCGCGCTCTGCGACAGCGCGACTTTGCGCGACTACAATCCGCGCTCCTTCCTGACGAACCTGATCTGGAACACACGGGGCGAGCGTCAGTGCTTCCAGTTCAGCCCGCGCGACAACCAGGCCTGCAACTGGTTCATGGCGACCGACCCGAACGCACAGATCTCGGTCATCTCGGGCACCTGGGCGGTGCCGCTCCTGCGCTCCAACCTGAACTTCTCGGACATTCGCAAGGAGGCGGCGCGGCTGCAGAAGATCGAGACCGAGCATCTGGCGATCCTGCGGACGATGTACGTGAAGGCGCGGGTGCGGATCTGGACCATGGCGGAGTTCATCGAGAACCCGATGGAATCGCTGCAAGGCATCGTCGACGAGATTCGCCCGCGCGCGCGCCGCCAGGTCGCGGAGGCGCCGAAGATGGTGGACCTGACCGGGTTCGGCCAGTTCCTGCAGAACCTCAAGAACCAGGGGATGCAGCCGACGCTGATGGGCGATTTCTCCGTCGGCGACGATCCGCGCCCGCCGGCGGAGGATCGCGGCCGGCCCTATCTGGTGCGGTAGGGGAAATCCGGCGTGACCCGTCCCTTCGACTATTTCGTGATCTTCGCCGAGATGCGCACCGGCTCGAACCTTCTCGAGGCGACGCTGGGCCAGGTCGAGGGGCTGACCTGTCACGGCGAGGTCTTCAATCCCGACCACATGGGCGGGCCGAACGTGGACGAGGTTCTCGGCATCACGATGAAGGAACGGATCGCCGATCCGGCGGAGCTTCTGTCCCGCATCCGCTCGGCGCCGGGGTTCAACGGGCTGCGGTTCTTCTTCGATCACGAGCCGCGGGTGCTGGACGAGATCCTGAACGATCCGCGCTGTGCCAAGATCGTGCTCACCCGCAATCCGGTCGACTGCTATATCAGCCTCAAGATCGCCTACAACACCAAGCGCTGGCAGCTCAGCGACGTGCGGGACCGGATCGTCTGGAAGCCGCCCTTCAAGCCGGCGGAGTTCGAGGCGTTTCTGGCCGAGCGTCAGGCCTTCCAGTTGCGGCTTCTGAATGCCCTGCAGGTGACGGGCCAGACCGCCTTCTACCTCGACTACGAGGATTCGCTCAGGGTCGAGGTGATCAACGGGCTCCTGCGTTTCCTCGGTTTCGAGGCGCGGCTCGACCGGATCTCCGACGATCTGGTCCGCCAGAACCCCGAGGAGATGGCCGACAAGGTGCGCAACTTCCCCGAGATGGAAGAGGCGCTGGCACGGATCGACTGGTCGAACCTGGCGCGGACCCCGAATTTCGAGCCGCGCCGGGGGCCGGGCGTGCCGCGCATCGTCGCGGCCGGCGGGGCGCCGATTCTCTATCTGCCGCTTCAGCCCTGCGACGACAGCCATATCCGCGACTGGCTGGCGCGGCTGGGGGACGGCGGGATCGAGGAGAGCTTCACCCAGAAGACGCTCAGGGCGTGGAAGCGCAAGGCGCCCGGACACCGGAGCTTCACCATGCTCCGCCATCCGCTGACGCGCGCCAACGACGCCTTCGCCGCCGTGATGACCGGCGACGGACATGCCGATATCCGGGCGACCTTGCGCGGCCACTACAACGTGCCGATCCCGCCGGACGACGGAATCGCGCTGATGGGCGCGGCGGAGTGGCGCGCGGCGCTGATCGGGTTTCTCGGCTTCGTGAAGGCCAATCTCGCCGGCCAGACCGGGCTCCGTCAGGACGCGCTCTGGGGCACGCAATGGTCGGTCGTGAACGGGTTCGCGGGCTTCGTCCCGCCCGACCTTCTCTGCCGGGAAGAAACCTTGGCCGCCGATCTGGCCTATCTGGCAAAATCGGCGCGGATCAAGGCGCCGGACCTTGCCGGCGCACCAACCGGTGCCGCGCCGGTTCCGGTTGCCGATATCCATGACCGGGAACTGGAAGCGCTGGTCCGCGACATCTATCGCCGCGACTACATGTCCTTCGGGTTCGGCGCCTGGAAGGCGCCGAAATAAGCTCAGGCCGCCTGGGTGGAGCGCGCCTCGGTCAGGACCGCATGGAGTGCGGCCGGGTCGCTGTTGGCGCGGAGCTTGGCGCAGGTCGCGGCATCGCGCATGGTGCGCGAGACGAGCGCCAGCGCCTTCAGGTGGTCCACGCCGGAATCCTTCGGCGCGAAGAGCGCGAAGATCAGATCAACCGGCTGGCGGTCGACCGCGTCGAAGTCCAGGGGCTTTTCCAGCCGGATGAACACGCCCACCACGCGCTCGAGCCCGTCGAGACGGGCATGCGGCAAGGCTACCCCGTGGCCGACACCCGTCGGACCGAGGCTCTCGCGTTCCTGCAGCGCATCCACGGTCTCGGACGTGTTGAGACCGTAGACCGAGTGCGCGACCTCACCGAGGTCCTGAAAGAGCCGCTTCTTGCTGGTCGCATGGCCGAGAACCCGGACGGCTGCCGGCTTGAGAAGGCTTGCAAGTTCCATATGCCTTACTTTTCCGCGCGGCTTTGCCGGCGCCCTATTTGCCAGCGGACGGATCGATCCAGCCGACGTTACCATCATCCCGGCGGTGGACCACATTGACCCCGCCGTTCTTTTCGTTGCGGAAGACCAGAAGCGGTGCCCCGGCGAGTTCCATCTGCATCACCGCCTCGCCAACCGACAGGGACGGTATCTTCGTCTCCATCTCGGCGATGATCATCGGTTGCAGCGTCTCGGGTTCCGAATCCGCCGATCCTCCGTTCGCGGCGAGCACATACATGCCCGCTCCGGCGAATTCAACCGGTTCGGTGCGGTCGCGGTGATGGTCCTTCAGCCGGCGCTTGTAGCGGCGGAGCTGCTTGTCCATCTTTTCGCGGCAGGCTTCGAACGCGGCGTAGATCTCGGTCGCCTGCCCCTTCGCGGTGGCGGTGAGGCCGGTGGAAAGGTGCACGGTCGCTTCGCAGATGAACTCGTAAGCGTCACGGGAAAAGATCACGGCGGCGTCGGTCGGGCGCTGGGAATACTTCTCGACCGTCCCGCCGAGTTCCGATTTCACATGGGTCTGCAAGGCATCGCCCACGTCGATCTGCTTGCCACTGATCTTGTATAGCATGACACCTCCTGGGGCTGATTGCTCTCATACGCGCTCGCGCGAAACGACTTCGCGCAATGGATTTCCGGATCCGGATTGATCATTTCCCTCTCCGCGCCACTTGCAGCCGGTCCGTTGCGGAAACCTTCCGACGCTTTCGCCCGAACGATGAGGGTATGCGCATGCATTTGCGATATTTGGCGACAGTTCGGCGGGCGATGTCAACGCCCTCCTTCTGAAGCTCCGCGCATATCCGGTCGTCGGCGAGCGGCGCGTCGGCGGATTCCGCGGCGATCAGGCTGCGAATACGGCGCTGGATGTCGAACGGCGAGATGCCGCCATCGGCGCCGGGCAGCGCGTGCGAGAAGAAGAGCGACAGCGGATAGACCGTGTTGCCCGCAAGGAGCGCCTTTCCCGCCAGCGCCCGGCCGAGTGTCGAGGCATGCATGGCCAGGGCCGCCGCCGCATCGGCGCGGGTGACGGGCAAAAGCGTCTCGTGATGGCCGAGGAAGAAGGCGGACTGGGTCGCGGCGATGTAGGTGCCGATTCGCAGCAGCGTCTCGCGCCGGGCGGCGAGGCCCGCCGACATGCGCCCCGCCCGGTCGAAGAGCGCGCGCTGCTCGTCGGTCTCAAGGCTGCGCCGGGCAACCGCCATCGCGGAGAGGCGCGGCAGCATGCCGGTGAGGAGCTTGACCGAAAGCTGGCCCGGCGGACCCTCTTCCACCACGAGCTCCGGCACAGCGATATCGACGGGACCGGAGGCGCAGGGGATCGGGGTCGAGCCGAAGCTGCGCAGAAGGGTCGCGATCCGTTCGAGCATGTCGAGCGGCTGGCCGAGGCTGCGGGCAAGCTTCGGCCAGTTTTCCGCGGCGAAATCGTCGAGGTGGCGGGCCGCGGCGCTGGCAATGCCGCGTTCGATCCCGGCCTCGGCAAGCTGAAGCTCAAGGCATTCGGCAAGGCTGCGGGCGCCTATCCCCGTCGGCTCGCAGCGCTGGAGGGCGATGAGCCCCGCCGCCAGCACGTCGAGGGGGGCACCGGTTTCGCCCGCGAGATCGCCAAGCGGCACGTCGAGGTAGCCGTCCTCGCGCAACTCGCCGATCAGGTAGAGCGCGGCGGCCTCGGTCGCGGGGTCGAGCCGTTGCAGGGCGATCTGGCGGTGGAGGTTGTCGAGAAGGTTCTCGGGCGCCGCCGTCGTCGTCAGCGCGTAGTCGTAGGCCGGCATGGCGCCGTCCTGGGGCTCCACGACGAGAAAGGGGTTTTCCTCGGCCTCGCGCGCGATCTCGTCGGCCAGCGCATGGGTCGGCATCCTGAGCATCGTCAGCGACTGCCGCATCATCGGCGACAGCGCGATGCCCTGCTGCTGGACGAGCCTCATGCCGGACTTCATCGCCATTCCGGTCGGGCCCCGTCAGAGGATGCGGAAGTTCTGGCCCAGATAGACCCGGCGGACATTCTCATCGCGCACGACCTCGTCGGCGGTGCCGCTCATCAGCACGACGCCGTCATGCAGGATATAGGCCCGGTCGACGATTTCCAGCGTCTCGCGGACATTGTGATCGGTGATGAGGACGCCGATGCCCCGGCCCTTCAGGTCCTGCACCAGATGGCGGATATCGCCGACCGAGATCGGATCGACGCCGGCGAAGGGTTCGTCGAGCAGGAGGTATTTCGGATCCGCCGCGAGGCAGCGCGCGATCTCCACCCGCCGCCGCTCGCCGCCGGAAAGCGCCAGCGCGGGGGCGCGGCGGAGATGGGTGATCGAGAAATCGGACAGAAGCTCCTCAAGCCGCTCGCGGCGCTTGTGGGTGTCGGGCTCGGTGATCTCGAGGACGGCGAGGATGTTGTCCTCGACCGACAGGCCGCGGAAGATCGAGACCTCCTGCGGCAGATAGCCGATGCCAAGGCGGGCGCGGCGATACATCGGCAGGCCGGTCACGTCGCGGCCGTCGATCAGGACCTGCCCCGCATCCGGCGCGATGAGCCCGGCGATGTTGTAAAAGCAGGTGGTCTTGCCCGAGCCGTTCGGGCCGAGAAGCGCCACCACCTCGCCCCGCGCCAGTTCCAGCGACACGTCGCGGATCACCGGGCGGCGGCGATAGCTCTTGCGGAGGTGGAGGACGCGGAGCCCGGCGCTGCCTTCGGCCAGTTTCAGATCGGGCGCCGGGGCCATCAGTTGCCCCCCGGTTGCAGCACCGTCTTCACCCGGCCTTCCATGCGGCCGGTCCCCGTCTTCAGATCGACGGTGAGCGTCTGGCCGGTGAGGGTGTTGGCGCCCTGGGTCAGCAGGACATTGCCGGTCATCACCACATTGCCGCTGTCGATCGTATAGACCGCCTCGGCTGCCTCGGCTGCCTCGGCGCCGCTGACCAGCGTCACGCCGCCGGTGGCATGGAGCCGCGCGATCCGGCTGCGATCCTCGCTGCCGTATTCGACGAGAACCTCGGCGGCCGAGAGCCTCATCTCGCCCTGGGCGATCAGCACATTGCCGGTGAAGGTCGCGGTACCGTCGGTCTGGTTGACCGAGAGCTGGTCTGCCGTCACCTCGACCGGAAGCGAGGTATCGGCGCGGATGCCGCCGAAGGCGAGCTCAGCACCCTGGGCGAGCGCGGCAAGCGGCGACAGGGCCAGGAGGACCAGCGCGGCGGTGAGGGCACGAAACGTGATCGTCATTCGGGATCCTTCTCCGCCGGCTCGTATATCAGCTTCACGCCCTCGTTGAACAGCAGGACATAGCCCGGAATTCCGGCATCCTCGTGGCGGATCACCATGTTTCCCGCGTCGATCGTGCCATAGGGCGCCTCGGCGCGCACCGTGCCGGCGGAATGAAGCTCGGTCCGGTCCAGCGCGCTGTCAAGGCCGGGCGTTGTCATCCGGTAGCCGGTGGAGGTCACGATCCTGACATTTCCGCTCAGCGACATGCGGCCTGACGCCTCGTCGATGCGCCCTTCGGCGGCGCTGAGGTCGATGCGGAGGCCGTCCGGCGCCTCGTAGCTGGCGACGAGGCTGTCGGCCGTCGCGGCCCCGGTATCGGTCCCGGGCCGCGCCGTGCTGGCGTGGATCATCAGGGCCGCACCGTCGAGTGTGACGCCGGAATATTCCGGCGTCGTCAGTCGCTGGTCGCGGGCCAGGTCCTCCACGTCCACCTCGGCGTAGGGCAGCGCCTTGTCGGTGTCGACCCGGCGGGAAAACAGGAAGAGGGTGGAGAGGATGACGAGCGCGAGAAGCGGCAGGATGATCTTCAGCCAGAAGACCACGCGGGAATGGACGTTGTCGTACGTCGCCATCGCCTCAGACCACGCCGGCGCGCAGGCAGTCGTGGATGTTGAGAATGCCCGCCGCCCGACCGTCGCCGCCGGGGTCGACGACGAAGAGGCTGGTGATCTTGCGCTCCTTCATCAGCGCCACAGCCTTTTCGGCGACCTGATCGGGGCCGATGGTGCGGGGATCCTTCGTCATCACCTCCGCCGCCGTGCGGTCGAGAAGCCCGGCCATGTGCCGCCGCAGGTCGCCGTCGGTCACGATGCCGACGAGCTTGCCGCCCGGGCCGGTCACGCCGACGACGCCGAAGCCCTTCTGACTCATGGTCAGGAGAGCCTCGCTCATCGGCGTCTCGGCGGGGACGAGCGGCACCGCCTCGCCGCCATGCATGAGGTCGCCGACCTTGAGGAGCTTGGCGCCGAGCTTGCCGCCGGGGTGGAAGGTGCGGAAATGCTCGGGCGTGAAGTGGCGGTGTTCCATCAGCGCGACGGCGAGCGCATCGCCGAGCGCCAGTGTCATCGTCGTCGAGGTCGTCGGCACGATCCCGGTGCCGCAGGCTTCCTCGGCCGCCGGCAGGACGATCGCCACGTCGGACTGCCGTATCAGGGTCGAATCCGGCCGGCTCGCCACCCCGATCAGCGGGATCGAGAAGCGGCGGGTATGGGCGATGATGTCGCTCAGTTCCGGCGTCTCGCCCGAATTCGAGAGGACGAGTGCGACATCGGCCTCGGTCACCATGCCGAGGTCGCCGTGGCTTGCCTCGGCGGGGTGGACGTATTGCGCCGGCGTGCCGGTGGAGGCGAGGGTCGCGGCGATCTTGCGGCCGATATGGCCCGACTTTCCCATGCCCGAGACGATCACCCGGCCGCGCGCCTTCAGGATCAGGTCCACGGCGGCGGAAAAGCTGTCGCCGAGCGCGGCCGAGAGCGCGTCGAGCCCGCGCGCCTCGATCTCGATGACGCGGCGGGCGGTGGCGAGGAAGATCTCCGGATCGGTCATGGGACTAGTGCGTGAAGATATCGGCGGTGTCGCCCCAGCCGAGCAGGTCAAGCTCGGCGCGGACCGGCAGGAAGTCGAAACAGGCCTGGGCAAGCGCGGTGCGGCCTTCGCGGGCGAGCCGCGCGTCAAGCTCCTGCTTGAGCTGGTGCAGGTAGAGAACGTCCGAGGCGGCGTAGTCGCGCTGCGCCTCGGTCAGCGTCGCGGCGCCCCAGTCGGAGGTCTGCTGCTGCTTGGAGACATCGACGCCAATCAGCTCCTGCAACAGGTATTTCAGCCCGTGGCGGTCGGTGAAGGTGCGGATCATCTTCGAGGCGATCTTGGTGCAGTAGACCGGCGCCGTGGTGACGCCAAAGGCGGTCTTCAGCGCGGCAATGTCGAAGCGGCCGAAATGGAAGAGCTTCAGCACCTCCGGATCGGTGAGCATCCGCGTCAGGTTCGGCGCCACCTTCTGCCCCCTCGCGATCTGCACCAGATGCGCGTCGCCGTCGCCGGCGGAAAGCTGCACCAAGCAGAGCCGGTCGCGGCGGGGGTCGAGGCCCATCGTCTCGGTGTCGATCGCGACGACCGGGCCGAGATCGAGCCCGTCGGGCAGGTCGTGCTTGTGGAGGTGGTTCGTCATCGCGGCCTCTTCCTGAGCAGGCGCGTTCGTTCCGGGCCTGCCCGCACGCCGATCCCGGCTAGTTAAGCCATATGGCGGCGGCGCTCAATGGCCGAGGGCCGCAAGGGACCGCTATGCGCTTGTTCCAGACGCAACAACGGTTGCCCGACATCCCGGACAACCGTCGTCACCACGCCACCACAATGTTTACTGCCCGGCCAGGCCGGTACAAAATCCCTTGTCCGGTTCCCAAGTGACGCCTCCAACTGCGGGCTAACCCTCAATTGGGGGCGACTCTGGAAACAAATATGCGTCGTCGGAATTACTTTTCGATGAACTCTAAACAATCACTACCACTTACAGGTGCAAAACAGCACGAGTTGCCGCGATTCTGGAACTTGTCTTTTTAGACAGGTCCTTCGGGAAGCCGGGGCGGATAACGCGGGGCGCCGCGGAACCGCGAAGCGTTCGGAGAAGACCGGCCGCTTCATCCGCCGGGTCAGGCGAAACCGACGAAAGAGCGTGCGCCTGCCGATCCCGTCAATGCGCTGCGGCCCGGACCCTTTTCCGGCTTGATCCGAATCAACGCGGGATCGCGCGCATTGGCGCAGAACCGGGCGGTGTCCACCGGCGCCGCGATCGAAAGCTCATCAGATGGAATCCAGGCACAAGTTCAACCTTGGCTATCTCGCCTTCGTCATTCTCTGCGTGCTGATCTTCCAGGGCTGGATCGCCTATCGCACGGTTGCAACGCTCCAATACAGCGCGTTCCTTGACTATCTGAAGGATCGCAGGATCGCCGAGGTGACGGTGACCGAAAGCCGGATCGAAGGCAGGTTCACCACCCCGGTCGAGGGCAAGGAATATTTCGTCACCCAAAGGGTCGAACCCGGTTTCGCGGCAGAGCTCGAGGCTGCGGGGGTCAAGTTCGCGGGGGGCAGCGACCAGACCTGGCTGACGACGCTCCTGTCGTGGATCCTGCCGGTCCTGTTCTTCTTCGGCCTCTGGGCGATCTTCTTTCGCAGGATGGCCGAGCGTCAGGGGATGGGCGGGCTGATCAATATCGGCAAGTCCAGGGCCAGGGTCTATGTGGAGCGCGACACGGGCGTGACCTTCGAGGACGTGGCCGGCGTCGACGAGGCCAAGGCCGAACTGAAGGAAGTCGTGTCGTTCCTGAAGGACAAGGAGACATACGGGCGGCTCGGCGCGCGGATCCCGAAGGGCGTTCTTCTGGTCGGTCCGCCGGGGACGGGGAAGACCCTGCTTGCCCGCGCGGTCGCGGGCGAGGCGGGGGTGCCGTTCTTCTCGATCTCCGGCTCGGAATTCGTCGAGATGTTCGTCGGCGTCGGCGCCGCGCGGGTCCGCGACCTTTTCGAACAGGCGCGCAAGGCCGCACCCTGCATCATCTTCATCGACGAGCTCGACGCGCTTGGCCGGGCGCGTTCGGCGATGTCCGGGATGGGCGGCGGCGACGAGAAGGAACAGACGCTGAACCAGCTTCTGTCCGAGCTTGACGGGTTCGACCCCGGCGTCGGGATCGTGCTTCTGGCGGCGACCAACCGGCCAGAGATCCTCGACGCCGCCTTGCTGCGGGCGGGGCGCTTCGACCGGCAGGTGGTGGTCGACCGGCCGGAGCGCAAGGGCCGTGCCGATATCCTCAAGGTGCATACGCGGAAGGTGAAGCTCGCCCCCGATGTCAATCTCGACGACATCGCGGGGATCACCACGGGGTTCACCGGCGCCGACCTCGCCAACCTCGTCAACGAGGCGGCGATCATCGCCACCCGGCGCGGCGCCGACAGCGTGTCGGAGGCCGACATGACGGCCGCGGTCGAGCGGATCGTGGCGGGAACGGAACGCAAGACCCGGCTTCTCAACCCCGTCGAACGCAAGCGGGTCGCCTATCACGAACTCGGTCATGCCCTCGCCGCCGTGTCGCTGCCGAGCGCCGATCCGGTCCATAAGGTCTCGATCATCCCGCGATCCATCGGGGCGCTCGGCTATACGATGCAGCGCCCGACCGAGGACCGGTTCCTGATCACGTTTGGCGATCTCAAGGACCGCATGGTCGTCCTTCTGGCCGGTCGCGCCTCGGAAGACATCGTCTTCGGCGAGGTGTCGACCGGGGCGTCGGACGATCTCGTGAAGGTCACCGACATCGCCCGCGAATGCGTGACCCGTTTCGGGATGAGCGCAGATCTCGGCCAGGCGGTTCTGGAACAGAAGCGCCTCCAGTGGCTCGGTGACCGGCAGATCGAGAGCGGCGCCAAGGACTATTCCGAGGCGACCGCGCGGGAGGTCGATCTCGCCGTGCGGAAGCTGATCGCCGAGGCCTATGCGCGGGCCAGGGCGATCCTGACCGAGCGCCGCGCCGATCTCGATGCCGGTGCCGCGTTGCTGCTGGAGCGGGAGACGATCACCCCCGACGACTTCGCGCCGCTGCGGCGGGCCGAGGGGAAGGGCGGTCGGGGCGGGGCCGAATTGTCCGGGCGCCATGACCGGGTGGCGAAATGACCGGGCCGCCGCTCTCCTCCCAGATCGCCTTCACCGTCGGGCCGGTGCCGGTCGTCGTCACCTGGCCGTTCATGCTGTGGTGGCCCCGGTCGTGACCGACGCCGCTCCTGACGCGCCGCCCGAGGCCTCCGGCACCGTCTCTCACACGCTCTTCGTCGGGCTGGCGATGATCGGGACGATGGCGATCCACTGCCTGATCGCCGTGCCGCTCCTGCTCTTCGCCAACCGGCGGGGCCAGCGCGAGGTGATCATCGGCGAACGGTCGTCCGCCAAGACCGCCATCGCGGTCGACACGATCATCAACCAGAAGGACAGCGTCTTCGTCGGCATCGAACAGCGGGCGACGGCGGTGCGCCGGGTGATCGACGCGGTGCGGGCGACGGGGCGCGAAGCCTATCCCGGCGACAGCATCTTCCTTCATGCGCGGCCCGTTCGCGCAGACCCGGCAGGGGCAGACCAAGACGGAGATCGTCGAGCTTCCGGACGAGGCCGACTGAGGCGCGGTGCCGCGCAGATCCGGTCGCGGCTCTTTCGCCCCCCGCTCAGGCCGAACGAATCAGCCGCCCGGCGGCCCGGGCGATCACGCGTTCCTCGTCCGTGGGCAGGACGAGGACGTCGCACCGCGACGCCGCGGCGCTGATGCGCGTGGCGTGGTCCGCGTTGGCGTCGGGATCGAGCGCGATGCCGAGCCAGTCGAGCCGTTCGCAGATCCGCCGCCGGACCCGCGCCGAGTTCTCGCCGATCCCCGCCGTGAAAACCACCGCGTCGAGACCGCCGAGTGCGGCGACGAGCCCGGCCAGGGTCATCGCGGCGCGGTAGCAGAAAAGCTCGATCGCCTCGTCCGCCCTCGGGTCGTCGCTGCCTTCGAGCGTCCGCATGTCGGGGCTGATGCCCGAGACGCCGAGAAGGCCGGACTGCCGGTAGAGCACATCCTCGACCTCGTCGGCGGGCATTCCCATTTCGCGCAGCATGTAAAGAACGACGCCCGCGTCGAGCGTGCCGCAGCGCCGCCCCATGACGAGCCCGTCGAGCGCGGTGAAGCCCATGCTGGTCGCGACGCTTTTCCCGCCCCGGATCGCACACATGCTCGCCCCGTTGCCGAGATGCGCGACGACGACACGGCCGCCGGCCTTTTCGCCGAGATGGCGGGGAAGCTCGCCCCCGATGAATTCGTAGGAAAGGCCGTGGAAGCCGTAGCGCAGGACGCCGCGCTCGGCGAAGCTGCGCGGCAGCGCGAAGAGCCGCGCCAGTTGGTCCTGGCTCTGGTGGAACGCCGTGTCGAAGCAGGCAATCTGCGGAAGCTCGGGATGGCGCGCGGCGACGGCGCGGATGGCGGCAAGGTTGTAGGGCTGATGCAAGGGCGCGAGCGGCTCGAGCGCCGCGAGTGCCTCGAGCACCTGCGCATCGACGCGCACCGGCGCCGCATAGGCGGTTCCGCCGTGAACGACGCGGTGGCCGACGGCGACGATGGTGCCGGGGGCGGTTTCCGCTTCCAGCCATTGCAGGAGGCGGGAAGTCAGGCCCTCCTGCCCCTCGGCGGCCGAGATCGGGCCGAAGGTTGCTGCATCCGCGCCGCTCTCGACGAGCGAGAAGGCGGGCGCGGTGCCGATGCCGGCGATCTTGCCGCGCAAGGTCGGCGCTTCGCCGTCGTCGCCGGCAGGATATACGGCGAACTTGATGCTCGACGAGCCGACGTTGAGGACGAGGATGACCGGCGTCATGACCCGCCTTTTGCCCGATGCGCGGTGTAAAGCTGCGCCATCGCGCAGGAGGCGAGGCGCGACATCACGCCGTCGGCCCGGCTGGTCAGCACGATCGGCACCCGGGCGCCGAGCACGATCCCGGCCGCCTCGGCGCCCGCCAGATAGACGAGCTGCTTGGCGATCATATTGCCGGCCTCGAGATCGGGCACGACGAGGATATCGGCGTCGCCCGCCACTTCGGAGTGGATGCCTTTCGCCTCGGCCGCCGCCTTCGACACGGCGTTGTCGAAGGCCAGCGGCCCGTCGATGAGCCCGCCGGTAAGCTGACCACGGTCGAGCATCTTGCAGAGCGCCGCCGCCTCGACCGTCGAGGGGATCTTCGGATAGACCGTCTCGACCGCCGACAGGACCGCGACCTTCGGTCGGGGGATGCCGAGCGCATGGGCAAGGTCGATCGCGTTCTGCACGATGTCGCGCTTGGTATCGAGGTCGGGGAAGATGTTGATCGCCGCATCGGTGATGAAAAGCGGCTTGGGGTAATGCGGCACGTCGAGCGCGAAGATATGGCTCATCCGCCGCTCGGTCCTGAGGCCGGTATCGCGGTCGACGACAGGCGCCATCAGTTCGTCCGTATGCAGCTTGCCCTTCATCAGGACCGCGACCTTGCCCTCGCGCACAAGGGCGACGGCGCGTTCGGCCGCCGCATGGCTGTGCGCGGCATCGACGATCTCGATCCCGTCAAGGCTCCGGCCGGCCGCCTTCGCCACCGCCTCGATCTTGTCGCGCGGGCCGACGAGGATCGGCACGATCATGCCCTGGGAGGCCGCTTCCAGCGCGCCGGTGAGCGAGAGATCGTCGCAGGGGTGGACGACCGCCATGCGTACCGGCGGCAGGTGGTGCGTCGCGGCGAGAAGGTCCCTGTAGCGGGCACCCCGTTCGTGCAGGTGGACCTCCGGCAGGACCGCGCGCGGCCGGCGCACCTTTTCGGTGGGCGCGATGACCTCGGCCTTTCCCTCGATCACCACCTCGCCGTCCTGGTTGGTGCAGCGGCAATCGAGCGTGATCTGCTTGCGCGCCGGATCCTTGGCCGTGACCGTGACCCGCACCTCGACCGTGTCGCCGATCCCGACCGGTCTGCGGAACTTCAGGTTCTGATCGACATAGATCGTCCCCGGCCCCGGCAGCTCGGTCCCGAGGACGGCCGAAATCAGCGCGCCGCCCCACATGCCGTGGGCGATGACTTTGTGGAACATGTCCGAATGGGCGTATTCCGCATCGACATGAGCCGGGTTCACATCGCCGGACATCACCGCGAAGATCTCGATATCCTCGGGTTTCAGCGTGCGGACGATCTCTGCCGTGTCCCCGACCTTGATCTCGTCGAAGGTCCGGTTCTCGATATACTGCATGCGGGTTTCCTGTTCGGCTGTGTCACGGGGAGGCCTGCTGTCGGTGTCCGGACCGGTGTCGCATGGCGGCGCGGTGCCGCTACTCCTGGAGAACGTAGGTGCCCGGGGCGTCGCAGATCGGTGTCCCCATCGGCGGCGGCGCGACGGGGTCGCCGGACCGCGCGGCCAGCCAGCCGACGAGGGCCGGCCACCAGGATCCGTCCTCGGCCGGCGTCTCATCGACCCAGCGCTCGGGGTCGACGTATTTCGCGTCATGGGCGCGGGTCTGGATCCGGAACCGTCGGCCGGGATGGCCGGGTTCCGAGACGATGCCGGCATTGTGGCCACCGCTGGTCAGGACGAACGTCACCTCGGTATCGGACAAAAGGTGGAACTTGTAGACCGAGCGCCAGGGCGCGACATGGTCGCGTTCGGTCCCGACGAGGAAGACCGGCACCCGGATGTCGATGATCGCGACCGGATTGCCGTCGACCATGTAGCGCCCCTCGGCGAGGTCGTTGTCGAGGAAGAGCCTGCGCAGGTATTCGGAATGCATCCGGTAGGGCATCCGCGTCGCGTCCGCGTTCCAGGCCATCAGGTCGTTCATCCGCTCCGGCTCACCCATGAGGTATTGCCGCACCATGCGCGACCAGATGAGGTCGTTCGACCGCAGGATCTGGAACGCCCCGGCCATCTGCTGGGTGTCGAGATATCCCTTGTCCCACATCATGTCCTCGAGGAAGGCGATCTGGCTTTCGTTGATGAAGAGCATCAGTTCGCCGGCCTCGGTGAAATCGGTCTGGGTGGCGAGAAGGGCAAGGCTTTTCAGCCGCTCGTCCCCGTCCCGCGCCATCGCCGCCGCCGCGATCGAGAGAAGCGTGCCGCCAAGGCAATAGCCGATGGCATGGACCTTTTCCGCGCCGCAGATCCCGTCGATCGAATCGAGGGCCGCCATGACACCCCGTTCGCGGTAGTCGTCCATCCCTAGGTCGCGGTCCTTCGCGTCGGGGTTTCGCCACGAGATCATGAAGACGGTGAACCCCTGGGATGTCAGGTAGCGCACCAGCGAGTTTTCCGGCGAGAGGTCGAGGATGTAGTATTTCATGATCCAGGCCGGGACGATCAGCACCGGCTCGGGCCGGACCTTGTCGGTCGTCGGCGCGTACTGGATGAGCTCGATCAGCCGGTTGCGAAACACGACCTTTCCGGGCGCCGTGGCGACGGTCTTGCCGACGACGAAATCCTCGGCACCGGCAGGCTTTTCGCCGCTGGCGAGGCGCTGCCAGTCCGAAAGGAAGTTCTGCCAGCCGAGGACGAAGTTCATGCCGCCGGTTTCCTGCGCCCGCTCCACCACTTCGGGGTTGGTCCAGGGATAGTTCGACGGCGAGAACACGTCGAGCATCTGGCGCGCCGCGAAATCCACCACGTTCTCGTGCTGTCTGGCGACGCCGCTGACGCCGGTGGTGGCATTGTGCCACCACTGCTGGTTCAGCAGGAAGGCCTGCGACATCACGTTGTAGGGCCATTTCTGCCAGGCGGGATCGCGGAACCGGCGGTCCTGCGGCAGGGGCGTGATGCAGCCCGGCGCCTGCCCCTTGTGCTTCGCGCAGGCGGCGAGGAACCCGGCCAGCCGCTGCGCCTTGCGCGCCGCCTTAGCAGTGAGGTGAAGCTGCTTGCCGGGCGACGTGGCGAGATGCAGCGCCCAGTCCGCCCAGGCATCGGCCAGCGCAATCGGCGACAAGCCCGAGGTGAACCGCGCGGCCAGCGCCCTCAGCCCCCTGTCGTAATCCTCGAGCAGCGATTCCGCGGCGATCGAGGCGCCGGTCGGCGCGTCCGCGTCCGGCGCGTCCGCCGCAGGCGCGGCCTTGCGGCCCCGGGGGTTGAGCGTCGTGACCGCGCTGGACGTGTTCTGGCGGGGCATTCCGATCCTCCGTGACTGAATGAAAGCGTCGCGACCGCGCTTAGACCCTGCCAGTGTCCACAACCTTGATGAAGATCAATTGACACGTCTGGCAGACTTCGGCGCAACCCCGCCCGGCCTTCGCGCGGCCATGCTTGCCAACCACATAGGAACGGCTGACCGTGGCCAAAAGGGAGGGCAAACACATTCCCGCAGACCCTCCCCGAGACCGTGCGGCTTTCACGCGAAGCCGGGCTGAAAAAGCAAAGGCCGCCCAAGTCGATGACTTGCAGCGGCCTTCCGGAATTCTGGTGCCCAGGAGAGGACTCGAACCTCCACGCCTTGCGGCACACGGACCTGAACCGTGCGCGTCTACCAATTCCGCCACCTGGGCAGGTGTCGTGACGGGCGATGTATAGCCGGCGACCTGTACTGTCAACGGGGTCCGCGCGAATCCCGGGGCGCGCGCATTCGCGCCTTGTTCGGCGGGCCTCGGGGCGCTAATCAGGGCCGTGAAAGCGATTGTCCGGAGGCCCCCCATGTCCAAGCTCGTCACCATCTACGGCGGTTCGGGATTCCTCGGGCGTTACATCGCGCGGCGGATGGCGAAGGAGGGCTGGCGCGTTCGCGTCGCGGTCCGGCGCCCGAACGAAGCGCTCTTCGTCAAGCCCTATGGTGCCGTCGGCCAGGTCGAGCCGATCCTGTGCAACATCCGCGACGACGCCTCGGTGCGGGCGGCGATGACCGGGGCGGATGCGGTGGTGAACTGCGTCGGCACCTTCGACAAGCGCGGGCGCAACAATTTCGACGCGGTTCAGGCCGAGGGCGCGGGCCGCATCGCCCGCATCGCGGCCGAGACCGGGGTCGCCCGGATGGTCCATGTCTCGGCCATCGGCGCGGACGCGGAAAGCGACAGCGACTATGCCCGCACCAAGGCCGAGGGCGAGGCGGCGGTAAAGGCGGCCTTCCCCGGCGCGGTGATCCTGCGCCCCTCGGTCCTCTTCGGGCCGGAGGACGGGTTCTTCAACCGCTTCGCCGGCATGTCCCGCATGGGGCCGGTCCTGCCGGTGGTCGGGGCCGAAACGAAGTTCCAGCCGGTCTATGTCGACGACGTGGCACAGGCGGCGGTCAAGGGCGTGCTGGGCGAGGCGTCGGGCACTTACGAGCTCGGCGGGCCGGACGTGGCGACATTCCGGGAATTGATGGGCGAGATGCTGACGGTCATCAACCGCCGCCGGCTGGTCCTGAACATGCCGTTCTGGGTGGCGCGGATCATCGCGGGCCTTCTCGATTTCGGATCGATGCTGACCGGCGGGCTGATCTCCAACACGATCCTGACCGGCGATCAGGTGAAGTCGCTCCGGCACGACAATGTCGTGGCCGAGGGCGCCAGGGGGCTCGCCGATCTCGGCATTGCGCCGACGCCGATCCATGCGGTGCTGCCCGACTATCTCTGGCGCTTCCGACCTTCGGGCCAGTACGAGGCGATCAAGGCCTCGGCGAAGAACCTGCGCCGGCACGGCTGACCGTTCATCGGCACAGGGCAACCCGGCGTCGCGGCTGGCATTGTTTCTTATTTAAGCGATTTCTGGGAATCGTTTGACGCCCGCCCCGTCAAGCGGGGCAATGCCAGCCGGGTGAAAGCGATCACACCGGAGGCGAAGATCCTCGTCTCGATCCGCGCATCCGGAGATCGGGTTCCACGGCTTCCGGGCCGAGCACTTCGAGTATCACCGGCTGATCGGGCTTTATCAGGAGCTGTTCGGGGCGGCGAATGTCCATGTCATCACCCAGGAGAGCCTGAAGACGGACATGGACGGCGCGACGCGGGCGCTGGCCGGGTTCGCGGGCAACGACGGGTTCGACGGCGTCCGTCCGACCCACCGCGCCGCCTATTCGCCGAGCTATCCGGAATATGCCGTGCCGCTTCTGCGCCGGATCAACAAGTTCCAGAAAAGCGTGCTGATCCCGGCGCCGGCGATCCGCATCGGCACCACGCCGAATGGCTTCTACCGCGCGGTCGGTTACGGGCTGCGCCGCCCGCCGTTCTCGTGGCTGCTGCGCGACTACCACCCGGTCTCGACCTATGTCGAGAAGACCTTCCGCGGCCGGTTCAACGAGAGCAACCGCAAGCTGGCGGAAATCACAGGGCATTCCCTCGATCTCGGCGATTACGGGGTGGCGCTGCGGACCGTGCGTCCGTCCGTCGCCTCAACAGTGCCGAATATCGCCGCCGCGCGCTGACGGGCGCCTTGTCCCGGTGCGTTCGTGCGCATAAAGCTGTGGGCGCCGCACGGACCGGAATGGAAGGCCCCCTGTCATGAGTGATACGACGCTGAGCGCCCTGATCCTCGGGCTCTTGGAGGGGCTGACCGAGTTCATCCCCGTCTCCTCGACCGGGCATATCCTTCTGGCCGGCCATTTCATCGGCTTCGAGAGCGCCGGAAAGACCTTCGAGGTGGTGATCCAGCTCGGCGCGGTGCTGGCGATCCTCGGGGTCTATGCAGCGAAGATCGGGCGCACGGTCGCCGGCTTGCCGAGCGACCCGCAGGCGCGGCGGTTCGCGGGATCGGTGCTGGTGGCGTTCCTGCCGGCGGTCGTCGTCGGCGTGCTGGCGCATGACGTCATCAAGAACGTGCTGTTCGAAAGCCCGCGCCTCATCGCGTCGATGCTGATCCTCGGTGGCATCGTTCTGCTGATCGTCGACCGCCTGCCGCTGGTGCCGAGGCATCACGAGGCGGATCGCTTTCCGTTGCCGATGGCCCTCGGGATCGGCGTGATCCAGTGCCTTGCGATGATCCCCGGCGTGTCGCGATCGGGCGCGACGATCGTCGGCGCGCTGGCCTTCGGCGCCGACAAGCGCGCGGCGGCGGAGTTTTCCTTCTTCCTGTCGATGCCGACGATGGCGGGGGCCTTCGCCTACGACCTCTACAAGAACCGCGACGTCCTCGACTGGAGCGCGCTGGGCGAGATCGCCATCGGCTTCGCCGCCGCCTTCGTCGCCGCGATTCTCGTGGTGCGCTGGCTTCTCGGCTATGTCAGCCAGCACGGCTACGCGCTCTTTGGCTGGTGGCGAATCATCGTCGGATCGGTGGTTCTGGCGGCTCTGAGCATGGGTTACTGATATAAAGGTCGCGTAAGCTGACCTATTTTTGGTCAAAAACCCTGCCATAAATCCACCGACGCGCAAAAATCGTCAAAATAGGTAAGTCATTCTGACTTTTATTTCCGTCGGACCGGGAGTAGCAATGCGCATCCTGAACTTGTGACGGAAAGACCGCCCGATGGCCCAGCAACGCATGCTCCAGTTCGTGACCGTCTCGAAAGAGATGCCGGAGAAACGTGCGGCCACTGTGCGCGCGCAGGATTTCAACGAGATTTACCGCGAGTACGCCGAGATCAAGGCCGAGGAGCAGGCGGGGCGG
This sequence comes from Paracoccaceae bacterium, assembly GCA_011620265.1. Classification (GTDB taxonomy): domain Bacteria; phylum Pseudomonadota; class Alphaproteobacteria; order Rhodobacterales; family Rhodobacteraceae; genus Albidovulum. The sequence goes on along the minus strand of WOZM01000242.1, from coordinate 2,114 downwards.
TGCAGCCAGTGCGGCGTGCCCTATTGTCAGACCCATTGCCCCTTGCACAACAACATCCCGGACTGGCTGAGGATGACTGCCGAAGGGCGGTTGCAGGAAGCCTACGAGCTTGCACAGGCGACCAACACCTTCCCCGAGATCTGCGGCCGGATCTGTCCGCAGGACCGGCTTTGCGAAGGCAATTGCGTGATCGAGCAGTCGGGCCACGGCACCGTCACCATCGGCGCCATCGAGAAGTTCATCACCGATACCGCCTGGGACAATGGCTGGGTGAAGCCGGTGAAGCCGGCCGAGGAGCGGGCCGAAAGCGTCGGCATCATCGGCGCCGGTCCCGGCGGGCTGGCGGCGGCGGAAATGCTGCGCCGCGCCGGGCTCCAGGTCACGGTCTATGACCGTTACGACCGGGGCGGCGGGCTCCTGACCTACGGCATCCCCGGCTTCAAGCTGGAAAAGGACGTGGTGATGCAGCGCATCGGCCAGCTCGAACAGGGCGGGGTGCAGTTCGTGATGAATTGCAACGTGGGCGAGGACATCGCCTTCGACGCGATCCGGGGCAAGCATGACGCGGTGATCATCGCCACCGGCGTCTACAAGAGCCGCGATCTCGGCGGGCCGAACGCCAATGCGGCCGGGATCGTGCGGGCCATCGACTACCTGACCGCCTCGAACCGCAAGTCGTTCGGCGACGAGGTGCCGGACTTCGACAGCGGAGAGCTGAACGCCGAGGGCAAGCGCGTCGTCGTCATCGGCGGCGGCGATACCGCGATGGACTGCATCCGCACCGCGGTCCGCCAGGGTGCGCAGTCGGTGAAGTGTCTATACCGCCGCGATCGGGCCAATATGCCGGGATCGCAGCGCGAGGTGCAGAATGCCGAGGAGGAAGGCGTCGATTTCGTCTGGCTGACCGCGCCGAAGGGCTTCACCGCCGGCGACGCGGTCGAGGGGGTGCTCGTCCAGCAGATGCGGCTCGGGTCGCCGGACGCGACCGGGCGGCAGAGCCCGGAGGTGATCGAGGGCGCGGATTATGTCGAGGATGCCGACCTCGTCATCAAGGCGCTCGGTTTCGAGCCGGAGGATCTGCCGAAGCTCTGGGGCGCAGACGGGCTGGAAGTCACCCGCTGGGGCACGGTGAAGGCGGATTTCCGCAGCCATGCGACGAGCCTGCCGGGCGTCTTCGCGGTGGGCGACATCGTGCGCGGCGCCTCGCTGGTGGTCTGGGCGATCCGCGACGGGCGCGAGGCGGCGGAAAGCGTGCTCGGCTACCTTTCCGAGGCGCAGGCCGTGGCGGCGGAATAGGGGCCGGACCGGCAGCGGAACACCGTCACTTCCGCGTCCCACAAGCGTAGTACATCCGTAGCTACACGCATGGGACGGCGGCGCGGACGGAAAGGATCAAGGGTCAGGGATCCTGACCCGGAGAATGAAGGAAGTCTGAACGTGACATTGCAGCTTCACCTCCTCACCCTCGGCGCCGCGGCGCTTCTCGCCGCCCCAGCCCATGCCGGCGGCAAGTTCGCCGCCCCTGCCGGCTGCGAGGTCTATGCGACCGTGCAGATGCGCAATTGCCAGGTGTCGCAGCATTACCGCTGCGAGCATGACAGTCCCGGCGACCAGTGGTCGGTCTACCTGGACGGCGAAGGCCCGTTCTACATGAGCCGCATCGACGCCGAGACGCGGTGGATGGAAAGCCACGACCTGACAACCGGAGAACGCGACGCGCTCCTGTCCGAGGCCGATCCGGCGTCGTTCACGACGCTCCTCACCACCGGGCGCGACGATTACGACTTCACCACGGAAAGCGGCACCGGCGAGGTTCGCCGCTATACCGGATTCGACCAGTTGACCGGCGAGAAGGTGGTGATCGACGGCGTGGCGCTGGAGCGGACGACGTTCGACCTGACGGCCTGGACCTCGGGCGGCGAGATGATCTGGCACCGGGTCGGGCGGCAGTTCATCCACCGCGACTGGCGGGTCTTCTGGGCCGATACCGAGGAGTTCGAGAACAGCTTCGGCGACCGCGAGACGGTGGTCGACACGCCGGTCGATTTCGCGCTGCCGGGCGACAAGGGATTCCTGTCGTCCGAGCCGATCTACGATTGCGACATGATGATGAC
>WOZM01000080.1 GCA_011620265.1 Paracoccaceae bacterium | reverse complement strand
CGGGATCGTCCTGTCAGGGCCGGGGATGGTCATGCCCCGGAAAGGGTCTCGTCGGTTGATCGGTCGGCGGGGCGGGCCTCGCCCACTGCGGGCGCGCAGCCCGCAAGGGCTGCCTGGAAAAGGCGTGATGCCGAAGGCATCTCCGCTGGATCACGGCTGCTGCCCTCGCACCCGGTCAGGTCACTCGACCCAACGCACCGCCGTGAGGTCGTTGGCCTGGGTCGGCGAGTTCTCCCAGAGCCCCTCGATCCTGGCATTCGCGACGCCGGTCTTGGCAAGCTGGAAGAGATAGGCGTTGACGTAGTCCTTGGCGATCATCTCCTGCGCTTGCCTGAGCAGGGCGGATCGGCCGGCAGGGTCTGAGGTCTTCGTCAGCTCGTCCATGAGCGCCACGAATTCCGGCTTGCCGTACTGGAAATAATAGTCGGGCCTTGCATAGATGTTGATGTCCATCGGCTCGGTATGGCTGACGATCGTGAGGTCGAAATCCTTGCCCTTGAAGACCTGTTCCAGCCACTGCGCCCATTCGACATTGGTGATCTCGGTCTGGATGCCGACGGCGGCGAGTTGCGCGGCGATGATCTCGCCGCCGCGCCGGGCATAGGTCGGCGGCGGCAGGGCGAGGCGGAGTTTCAGGCCCTCGACCCCGGCCTCGGCCAGAAGCGCCTTCGACTTCTCCGGATCATAGGCGGAGAGCGCCGTCAGATCGACATAGTCGGGATTGTGCGGCGCGAAATGGGTGCCGATCGGCGTCCCGTAGCCGAACATCGCGCCGTCGATGATGTCCTGGCGGTTGATCGCATGGGCGATGGCCTCGCGCACCTTGACGTTGTCCAAGGGCGGCTGCCCGTTGTTCATCGCGAGGATCGTCTCGCCCTCGGTCGAGCCGACGATGACCTTGAAGCGCGGGTCGGCCGCAAGCTGCGCGAGGGTTTCCGGCGCGGGGAAGTTCGGGAAGGCGTCGATATCGCCCGCCATCATCGCGGCGAAGGCCGCCGTCGGGTCGGAGATGATCCGGAAGGTGGCCCTGGAAAGCGCCGCCGGCTCGCCCCAATAGGCGTCGTTGCGGGTGATCTCGATCCGGTCGCCCTGGGTCCAGCTTTCGAACCGGAAGGGGCCGGTGCCGACCGGGCTGGTCGCGGCGGTCGCGATCGATTCGGGCGCCACGATCACCGCGTCGCCCCAGGCCATGTTGAACGGGAAGTTGCCGTCCGGCGCCTTGAGCGTCACGGTCACGGTCAGGGAATCCGTGACCTCGACCGTGTCGATCCCGGCGAAGAGCGCCTTCTGCGCGTTGGTGCTGTCCTCGGCCCGGGCGCGGTCGAGCGAGAATTTCACATCCTCGGCGTCCATCGCGGTGCCGTCGTGAAAGGTCACGCCGTCATGGAGGTGGAAGGTAAAGATCCTGCCCTCCGCGTCCACGTCCCAGCTCGCGGCAAGCGCCGGGCGCACCGATCCGTCGGGGCCGAACCGGGTCAGGCCCTCGAAGATATTGGCATAGACCACCTCGTCGATGGCGGCCGCGGCCCCTGCGGTCGGGTCGAGGTTCGGCGGCTCGAGCACCATGCCGAGGGTGATCGTGTCCTCGGCGGCGAGGACCGCGCCGGCCATCAGCGCCAGTGCTGCGGCGGTTGTCGTCACACGGTCGAGCATTCGAGGTCTCCCTTGTCTCCGTTGGCGGGCGGCGATGCGGCATCTTTGGCCGGATTTCTCCGGCGATCAAGCGCGGCCGGTCGCACCCGCGACGAAGAGAAGGCTGGAAACGATGCTGCGGCGCAGCTATCATCGCCGGACGGCCGCGCGCGGGGAGGATGCGGAAATGAGTGCGACAAGCGAGGCGAAGCGGCCGGTGCCGCCGGATATCCGCGCGCGGAAGGGCGGCACGCCCCTGGTGATGCTGACCGCCTACACGACGCCCATCGCGCGGCTCGTCGATCCGCATTGCGACATGGTCCTCGTGGGCGACAGCGTCGGCATGGTACTCCATGGCCTGCCCTCGACGCTCGGCGTGACGATGGAGATGATGATCCTCCATGGCCAGGCGGTGGCGCGGGGGCTTTCGCGGGCGATGATGGTCGTCGACATGCCCTTCGGATCCTACGAGGAGGGCGAGGCCGAGGCTTTCCGCAACGCCGCCCGGCTGATGGCCGAGACCGGGGCGGGGGCGGTGAAGCTCGAAGGCGGGGCGCATATGGCGCCGACCATCGCCTTCCTGACGGCGCGCGGCATCCCGGTCATGGCCCATATCGGGCTGACGCCGCAAGCGGTGAACACGCTCGGCGGCTACCGGGTGCAGGGGCGCGGCGCCGATGCCGTGCGCATCCGGCAGGATGCCGCCGCCGTCGCCGAGGCCGGGGCCTTCTCGGTCGTGCTCGAAAAGGTGCCCGACGCGCTCGCGGCCGAGATCACCCGGGCGATCGACATCCCGACCGTCGGCATCGGCGCCTCGGCCGAGTGCGACGGCCAGGTGCTGGTCGTGGACGACATGCTTGGCCTCTTCACCGCGTTCCGGCCGAAATTCGTGCGTCGCTATGCCGAACTCGGGGCCGAGGCCGACCGCGCCATCGCCGCCTATGCGGCCGAGGTGCGGGCGCGGACCTTCCCCGGCCCCGAACACGTCTTCGGCGAGGAGCCGAAGCGGACATGAGAACCGTTCGCGAGGTGAAGGCGCTCCGCGGTGTCGTCGCGAGCTGGAAGGCGGTCGGCCAGACCGTGGCGGTCGTGCCGACGATGGGCGCGCTCCATCCCGGCCATCTGAGCCTGATCGCCGCGGCGCGGGCAGGCGCCGACCGGGTGATCGCGACGATCTTCGTCAACCCCAGGCAGTTCAACAAACCCGAGGACCTCGCCAGATACCCCCGGACCGAGGACCGCGATGCCGGGATGCTCGCCACAGCCGGCGTCGATCTTCTCTTCGCGCCGCCGGCGGAGGCGGTCTACCCGGAGGGCTTCGCCACCTCGGTCAGCGTCGCGGGGCTGAGCGAGGGGCTCTGCGGCGCTCACCGCCCCGGCCATTTCGACGGCGTGGCGACGGTGGTGACGAAGCTTTTCCTGATGACCGGCGCCGACCGCGCCTTCTTCGGCGAGAAGGACTGGCAGCAGTTGCAGATCGTCCGGCGCCTCGCGCGCGATCTGAACATCCCCGTCGCCGTAACCGGCTGCCCGACGCTCCGCGAGGCCGACGGACTCGCGATGTCCTCGCGCAACACCCGGCTCTCGCCCGCCGACCGTGCGGCGGCACCGGCGCTCTTCCGGGCGATGTCGGCCGCGGTCGCGGCGATCCGGCGCGGGACCCCGCCGGACGAGGCACTGGCCCGGGCGCGGCTAGAGGTGCTGCGCGCCGGGTTTTCCGAGGTCGAATACCTCGAACTGCGCGGCGCCGAAGGGCTGGAGCCGCTCGACGCCCCCGACCGGCCCGCCCGGATCCTCGCCGCCGCCTGGCTCGGCGGGGTCAGGCTCATCGACAACATCGCCATCGACTCCTGACTTCATCTTGCCGGAAATATCCCGGGGGTGTGGGGGCAGCGCCCCCACCCGGGTCCGGGCCGCGGGCGGCCCGGACGGTATCTTGCCTCCGGCGGGGATATTTGGAGCAAGATGAAGTCAGGAGGCGAGGATCTCGGCGAGAACCAGCGCCATGACCGTGGCGCTGTCCTGCATGTCCCGGATACCCACCCATTCGTCGGGCTGGTGCGCGAGGTCGAGCACCCCCGGCCCGTAGGCGATGCAGTTCTTCAGCCGACCGATCCGGTCGATATGCTTCTGGTCGTAGGTGCCGGGCGAGACGACATAGCCGGCCGCGCGCCCGAGCACCTTCTCGATCGCCGCCGCCGTCGAGCGCACGATCGGCGCGTCCTTTTCGGTCATCGTCGGGCGCACCTCGAAAAGGTCGCGGATCTCGTAGTCGAACGATGGCCGAGCGGCCTTCACCCGCTCGAGCATCGCCGTCACTTCGCGCTTCACCTCGGCGAGGTCCTCCTCGATCAGGTAGCGCCGGTCGATGACGATGCGGCAGCGGTCGGGGACGCAGGGCGCGGGCAGGCCGGTGTAGTCTTCCTCCTGCTCGACCGCGCCGCCGTGGATCGAATTGACGTTCAGCGTCGATTGCCTGGCACCTTCCGGGATCACCGGCATCTCGGTGCGCTTGGTGGCGAGAAGCGGAAAGAGCGTCGCCTCCATCTCGGCCAGAACCGCGCCCATATGGCGCACGGCGCAGTCGCCGAGGAAGGGCATCGAGCCGTGGGCGATGCGGCCCCTGGTCTCGATCTCGGCCCACCAGACGCCGCGATGGCCAAGGCAGATGCGGTCCTTGTGCAGCGGTTCGGGGAT
>WOZM01000084.1 GCA_011620265.1 Paracoccaceae bacterium | reverse complement strand
ACCAGATCGAGCGGACGAACGATGCGATCTCCCGGCTCGGGCTGATCTGGCGCGGGCTGTCGAACCAGCTGGCCGTCGCAGCGGCACCCGCGCTGGAAGCCGTCGCCGACGCCATGGCGGCGGTCGCCAGCCGCACCGGGCCGCTCGGCATCGCGATCCGCGGGCTCTTCGACAACATCGGCCGCCTGACCACCTACGCCGCCGCCTTCGCCGCCCTGATGGCCGGGCGCTGGGTCGCGGGGCTGGTCGCCGCGGCGCTCTCCGTGCGCGGCCTCGCCACCGCTCTGGTGTTCCTGCGGGGCGCCCTGATCCGCACCGGCCTCGGGGCGCTGATCGTCGGCGCGGGCGAGCTGGTCTATCAGTTCTCGCAACTCGTCGCCCGCGTCGGCGGGGTGGGCGAGGCGTTCCGGCTGCTGGGCGATCTGGCGCGCGAGGTCTGGTCGCGCATCGGTCTCTCGCTTGATGCGGCCCTCGCGCGGATGGCGGCCGGATGGGAGGGGCTGAAGGCGGCCGGTCTCTCGGCGCTGGAGGGCACCATCGCGGGCGTCGTCAGCTTCGGCGACCGGACGGTGGCGATCTTCCAGGGGGCTTATGACGCGGCCGTGGCGATCTGGGGCAGCCTGCCCGGGGCCATCGGCGATTTCGCCTTCCAGGCCGCGAACGGGCTGATCTCCGGCGTCGAGGCGATGCTGAACGGCGTCGTCACCCGCATCAACAGCTTCATCGAGGCCCTGAACGCGGCCCTCGCGCTGCTGCCGGAATGGGCAACGGGCGAAGGTGGTGTCCGGATCGGCATCCTCGACCCGGTGGAACTCGGCCGCATCGGCAATCCGTTCGAGGGAGCCGCGACCGCAGCCGGTGCCGCCGCCGCGGATGCCTTCTCGGCTGCGCTGTCGCGGACCTACCTCGACCCACCCGACCTCGGTCTCGGTGCCTTGGCCGACGACGCCCGCACCCGGGCCGACGGCTATCGCGAGGCGGCCGGGATGCTCGCCGATGCCGCCGGTCGGCCGCTGGCCAGCTGGAAGACGCTGAAGGATGCCGTGACGGGCACGGGGACGGAGGCCGAGGCTACGCTGGCGGATGCGGCCTCCTCGGCCGATTCCCTGGCGGGCGGGCTGAACGACGCTGCCACCGCCGCCCAAGGCGCTGGCGGGGCCGCGCGCGAGGCCGGGACTGCGGCCGCCGAGGGAGCGGAGACGGCCCTGACCGGCTGGCAGGCGGTCACGGCCGCGATCGCCGATTATGCCGCCAAGGCGCGGGAGATCGGCGGGGACATCGGCAGCGCGCTGGTGGGCGCCTTCCAGTCGGCCGAGAACGCCATCGGCGACTTCGTGACAACCGGCAAGCTCGACTTTCGCGACCTCGTCACCTCGATGATCGCCGATCTCGCCAGGCTTGCCGCCCGGCGCTTCATGCTTGGCCCCATCGCCAATGCCCTTTCCGGCGCGCTGGGCAGCGCGGGTGGGATCTTCGCCAACATCATGCACGCGGGCGGAATGGTCGGGTCTCCGGGCCCGGGCCGCATGGTCCCGGCCTTGGCCTTCGCTGGAGCGCCGAGAATGCACGATGGAGGATGGGCCGGACTGCGGCCCGACGAGGTGCCTGCGATCCTGCAGCGCGGTGAGCGGGTGCTGTCGCGCCGGGAGGCGCAGAGCTACAGCGCAGGCGGCGGGGTCAACGTCACCATCATGGCGCGCGACGTCGAGAGCTTCCGGCAGTCGCGCACACAGGTCGCGGCGGATATCGCCCGCGCCGTCTCGCTCGGGCGGAGAGGCATGTGATGGCGTTTCACGAGGTGCGGTTTCCCGACAACATCAGTCGCGGCGCGCGCGGCGGGCCGGAGCGGCGCACCCAGATCGTCGAGCTCGCCTCGGGCGACGAGGAGCGCAACGCGAGTTGGGCGAACAGCCGCCGCCGCTACGATGTCGCCTACGGCATCCGCCGTGCCGACGATCTGGCGGCGGTGGTCGCCTTTTTCGAGGCGCGGAACGGGCGGCTGCATGGCTTCCGGTTCAAGGACTGGGGCGATCACAAGTCCTGCCTGCCCTCCGGCACGCCATCGCCGACCGACCAGACGATCGGGACCGGCGACGGCGCGACGACCGCCTTCCAGCTGGTGAAACGCTACGACTCCGGGGCGCAATCCTGGACGCGCGCCATCGCCAAGCCGGTGACGGGTAGCGTCCGCATCGCGCTGTCGGGCGTCGAGCAGCCCTCCGGCTGGTCGGTCGACACCGCCACCGGCGTCGCCACCTTCGACACTGCGCCCGCCGAGGGCGTCGCGATCACCGCGGGCTTCGAGTTCGACGTGCCGGTCCGCTTCGACACCGACGTGCTCGACGTGACGCTCGATCTCGAGCGGCTCGGCTCGATCACCTCCATTCCGCTTCTGGAGATCCGGCGATGAACGATACCGGCAGCTTCGTTGCGGCAGTGCTGCGCGAACTCGCGGCATCGACGGCCGTGATCCTCGCCGCCTGGGGCGCGCTCGGCGGGGCCACGAACGCGCTGACCACCAAGATGCGGCTGCGCGATGCGCTGCGGCACATCCTCCTCGGCGGATTGATCGCGGCCGGGATGGGCAGCCTCTCCATGGCCGTGATCACCGCCTGGCTCAGCCTGCCGCCCGAGGCGATCCCCGCGGGCGGAGCGGCGGGCTCGGCCGCCTATCTCGTCGGGGTCTTCGGCCCGGCCTTCATCGAGATGCTGCTCGCCCGCCTGCGCCGCGCCAACGAAGGCGGCGGCGATGAATGACCTTCTCCGCCTGGCGCGCTCTCTCCGCTGCGACCCTGCCGACCCTCGGCAGGCCTTTGCTCACCGCCTGCGTATCGGTCTCGTCGTCGCGGCACTAATCCTGATCCTCTCGCTTCTCCGGTAATCCCATGCACATGACCGACCGGGGCCTCTTGGCCCTCGTCCGGCACGAAGGACTCGTGCCCGGACCCTATCTCGATGTGAAACAGGTCTGGACCTTCGGCATCGGCCATACGGCCGCGGCCGGGCCGCCCGATCCCGCCACCATGCCGCGCGGCATGCCCGGCGATCTCGATGGCGGGATCCGCGAGGCGTTCCGGGTCTTCTGGGCCGACCTCGCGCGCTATGAGGCCGCTGTGCTGCGCGCCGTGAAGGTGCCGCTGGCGCCGCATGAATTCGATGCGCTGGTCAGCTTCCACTACAACACCGGCGGCATCGCCAAGGCTGCGCTAACCCGCCACCTCAATGCCGGCAATCGCGTTGCAGCCGCCGACGCGTTTCAGAACTGGCGGCGACCGGCCTCGATCATCCCGCGCCGGGAAGCCGAGCGCGACCTGTTCCGCCATGGCCGCTATCCCGGCGGCACGATACCGGTCTGGTCCGTGGATCGCACGGGCCGGGTGGACTTCTCGCGGCCGATCCGTCGCATGACCGAGGATGAGGCTCTGGCGCTGCTGCGGCCGCAGCTCGTGCCGACCATGCCCTCCGTCCCGGCCGAACCAGCGCACCCGTCCATCCCGCCTGAACCCATCCTGCCGATCGGCTGGCTCGCCCGGCTGGCCGCCTTCTTCTCCACCCTCACCCGGAGGGCCTGAACCATGCGCTACGTCCGACCCAATTCCCTGACCTGGTGGGCGGGGCTTCTCGCCATGCTCACGGGCATCGCGTCGCTCGCGCTGCCTGCCACCGGGCCGTTCGCCGAACTTTCCCGGCTCGTCGCGCTGCTCGCCGGCAGCGGCGATGCCTCGCCCGCAGGGCTCATGTTCCTCGGTCTGGGCCTGATCGGCCTGCGCGACCGGATCGAGCGCGGGTTCCGCGGCGATGCTTGAGTTCCTCGCAGGTCTGGTCGTGGGCGGCCGCCTCGGCGTCTTCGTCGCAGCCCTCTGCGTCGCCGCCGCACGCGGGGAGCGGGACGATGGCTGATTTCCTGATCTGGCTGGTCGCGGCTCTGGGTGCGGTCGGGGGCGTGGTGCTCGGCCGGCTCTGGGGGCGTGTGGAAGGCGAACGCGCTGGCAAACGGGAGGCGGAACGCGATGCGACGGAAGACAAGAACAAGCGCGTGGAGCGCGGGCGCGACGCGGTTCGCGATGGCCGCGGCGCTGGCGATCCCGCTGACCGGCTGCGCCGCAACGATGGGCGCTGGTGACGCGGGCTGTGCTTCCTATGCCGAGGCGCGACTGGCCCGCCCGGCGGTCGAGACCGTCGCGGAGGTTCCGCCGGACTGGGCGAACTGGATCGCCGATCTCGATGACCGGATGACGGGAACCTGCCGATGAAATCCCTCTCGCCTGCCCTGCAATCCCATCTCGACGAGGGCACGACGACGCTCGCCTGGTGCTGGCGGATCGCGCGCGC
>WOZM01000045.1 GCA_011620265.1 Paracoccaceae bacterium | reverse complement strand
CCGGTGCGCTGGGCGGCACCCCCATCGTCATGCTCGGCGACGGCACCTACATGATGATGAACTCGGACATCTATTCGACGGTCCTGTCGGGCCACAAGATGATCGTCGTCGTCTGCGACAATGGCGGCTATGCCGTGATCAGCCGCTTGCAGCAGTTCAAGGGCGTGCCCGGCTTCAACAACCTCTTGAAGGACTGCCGCATCCAGAACGCCGACAATCCGCTGCATGTCGACTTCGCGGCCCATGCCGCCGCGATGGGGGCGGCCGCGCGCAAGTGCGAAAGCCTTGCAGACCTCGCGGATGCGCTGGAATGGGCGAGGGGCAACGACCGGACGACCGTCCTGTCCATTGTCACCGATGCCTGTTCCTGGGTACCGGGGGATGCCGACTGGGACGTTGGCGTGCCCGAGGTCTCGGACCGCGAAAGCGTGGCCAAGGCCAGGACCCATCAGGAAGAGATTCGCGCCAGGCAGCGCGTTGGAGTGTGAGACAAGATGAAAGCCAGACTGGGTATTGCGCCGATCGCGTGGTGGAACGACGATCTGGCCGAACTTTCCGACGATGTCAGCCTTGAGGAATGCCTGCGCCAGGCTTCGGTCGCCGGCTTCACCGGCATGGAAACCGGCCGCCGGTTCCCGTTGGACATGGCCGCGCTTGGGCCGATCCTGGCGAAATACGGCATCTCGGTCTGCGGCGGCTGGTTCTCGGGCCTGCTGCTCGACGGCGACATCGAGGTTGAAAAGGACCGCATCGCAGAGCAGATGGCCTTCTTCAAGGCCGCTGCGGCACCCTGCATCGTCTACGGCGAAACCGCCCGGTCGGTGCAGGGGGTGAGATCGGCGCCGCTGGCCACCAAGCCGAAGCTGACCGAGGCCGAAACCGCCGCCTATGGCCGCAGGATCAGCGACTTCGCCGACTGGTGCGCGGCGGAAGGCATGCCGATCAGCTATCACCACCACATGGCGGCCGCGATCGAGACCGAGGCCGAGCTGGACCTCTTCATGAAGCACTCCACCGTGCCGCTGCTGTTCGATGCAGGTCACATGGCCTTCGCGGGCGGCGACCTCTCACGCGTCATCGAGAACCACTGGAAGCGCATCACCCATGTCCACACCAAGGACATCCGTCGCGCCGTGGTGGACGGGCTCGACCGCAAGCGCGAAAGCTTCCTCGATGCGGTGGTGAAGGGGGCTTTCACCGTGCCGGGCGACGGCTCTCTCGATTTCGAAGCCATCGTCAAGGCGCTGGCGGCCAAGGGCTATGAAGGCTGGTTCGTGGTCGAGGCCGAGCAGGACCCCAAGGTCTCGCCACCGCTCGAGATGGCGATCAGGGGACACGAGGAGCTGATGCGGGTCATGGCTGCCGCGGGTTACGAGGTCGTGCAGTGACCGCCGTGTCCTGCAACCGCATGGACGGCAGGATCTGTGTCGTCACCGGGGCCACGCAGGGCCTTGGCAGGGCGATCGCGCAACGGCTGGCCGTCGCCGGCGCGGAAGGGATCGTGATCACCGGCCGCAATGCCGAACGCGGCGCCCTCGTCGCCCGCGAGATCGCCGAAACCCATGGCATCCGGGCGCATTTCCTTCGGGCGGACTTCACCCGCGTCGCCGATTGCCGCAAGGTCATCGCCGAGACCGACCGTCTGTTCGGCCGCATCGACGTCCTTGTGAACGCGGGCGCCTCGACGGCGCGCGGCACGATTGTCGATACCTCGCCCGAGACCTTCGACGCGCTCTTCGCCACCAATGTACGGGGCCCCTATTTCCTCATGCAGGAGGCGATCAGGCTGATGATCGCCAAGGGGACCCGTGGCGCGATCTGCAATATCGGCTCGATCTCGGCGCTGGCGGGCCAGCCCTTCATCAATGCCTACTGCGCCTCCAAGGGCGCGCTGACCACGTTGACCGCCAACACCGCCTTCTCGGTGATGGCCAACCGCATCCGGGTGAACCAGCTGAACGTCGGCTGGATGGCCTCCGATCACGAGCGCGAAATCCAGGCGGCGGATGGCGATGCGGACTGGGAGGCCAGGGCCGCCGCCACCTTGCCCTTCGGCCGCCTCGTCGATCCGGCCGAGGCCGCGCGGGCGGTGAATTTCCTTGTCTCGGATGACGCGGGCCTGATGACCGGGGCCATCGTGAACTTCGACCAGTCGGTCTGGGGGGCGGTGGCCGAAGCAATGCCGGTCCCCGCCGGGCCGATGGAACTGCCCTGACGCTGTTCAGGTGCCGGTGACGACCGGGATGCGCGGATCGCTGCTGTTCTTCTGCAACCGCGCGGCCAGTGCCACGCACAAAGCCTGCGCCAGGCACATCGGTGCGGCCAGCGACCGCGAGAACGTATACTCGTGCTCGGGCACCGCGAACAGGATGCGCGCCAGCTTGGCATAGGGCGACAGCGTGCTGTCGGTGATCGCGATGATGGGGACATTCCGGCGGGCGGTCTCTTCGGTGATGTTCACCACCTCGATCGCATAGAACCGGAACGACACGACGAACAGCAGATCGGTCGGCCGCATGACCTTGGACATATGCGTGGCCAGACCGCCGCCCGGGTCCAGAAGCACGGTCCGCTTGCCCAGCATGGTCAGCACGTAGCGCAGCAGCTCCGCCACGGGGGCCGAGCGCAGCTGCCCCAGCAAATAGACGGTATCCGACCGCTCCAGCAGATCGGCCGCCGCAGCCATGTCCGCGGCGTTCACGTTCGCCAGAAGGTCCTGCAACGACGCCACGTCCCGCGCCGCCAGATCTGCCAGAAAGCCGAGATCGCCTTCCTTTGCGCCGCCAAGCTCGGATTCGAGCGCACGGACGCGGGCGTCGAAGCCCGGCGCGGCGGTCGACAGGCGGCGCTGGAACACGGCCTGCAACTCCTTGAACCCCTTGTAACCGAGGGACTGGGCATACCGGACAAAGCTCGACGCGTGAATCCCGCATTTCTGCCCGATCGCGTTGACCGACAATACCGCCACGTCATTCGGGTTCTGCGTCAGATAGAGCGCGATCTTCTGATACGATTTGCTCATATCGTCATAGCGGTCGTGGATCAGCTTGATCAGGTCTTCATAGGTTTCGGGTGGGCGGTATGCAGACATCACGTTGGATCCCGTTCTGGCCGGGCGCGTCCGGCGGTTCCTCAACTCCAAGGAGCACGGAGCAGCGTTCATTGTCAATTCAACCGCAATGCACCGTTCAGTGTTGCCAGGTTCCTGCCCGTGGGCCTCCCGAAAAATCGCGCAGCAGATTCCGGATGCTGGTCCATCGGTCGGACACGACCAGGGTGACCGCCCTTGTCCGCTTTCAGAGGCCCTGATGCACAAATCAGGTGATGGACGGGGTGTCAACGGCGCGACCTCGTAGATATGGACCGGCACCCTTGCGAATCCGGGGGTCGCCGCCAGCCCGCCGACGAGGCCGAGCCCCGACGGGCGCAGACCGCCCGCCGCTTCGAGATTGCCGGCGGCCGCGAGGAAGGCCGGGAACACCGCCCTTTGCCCGTGCCGGAGGCGGGCGAGCATGCTCAGGTCAGTGCCTTCACCGCCCGGCCGATCCCGTCGAGCGTCAGCGGGAACATCCGGTTCTCGAAGATCTGCCGGATCATGCCGACCGACCGGGTGTATTGCCACTGCGGCTCCGGCAGCGGGTTCAGCCAGACATTGGCCGGCCATCGGTCCCGCGCGCGGCCGAGCCAGACCTGGCCGGCTTCGGCGTTCCAGTGCTCGTTCGCGCCACCGGGATGGGCGATTTCGTAGGGCGACATCGACGCGTCGCCGACGAAGATCGCCTTGTAGTCGCCGCCATAGGTCCGGAGGACCTCTTGCGTCGGGGTCTGCCGGTCCCAGCGCCGGCGGTTGTCGCGCCAGACACCTTCGTAAAGGCAGTTGTGGAAGTAGTAGTATTCGAGGTGCTTGAATTCGGAGCGCGCAGCCGAAAAGAGCTCCTCCACCACCTTGACGAAGGGGTCCATCGAGCCGCCGACATCGAGGAAAAGGAGGACCTTGACCGCATTGTGCCGCTCGGGCCGGGTCTTCACGTCGAGCCAGCCATGCTCGGCCGTGGCGCGGATCGTGCCGGGCAGGTCCAGTTCCTCGGCGGCCCCCTCGCGCGCCCAGCGGCGAAGGCGCTTCAGCGCGACCTTGATGTTGCGGGTGCCAAGCTCGACGGAATCGTCGAGGTTGCGGAAATCGCGCTTGTCCCAGACCTTCACCGCGCGCTGGTGGCGGCTGTCCTTCTGGCCGATCCTGACCCCTTCGGGGTTGTAGCCATAGGCACCGAAGGGCGAGGTGCCGGCGGTGCCGATCCATTTCGATCCGCCCTGGTGCCGGCCCTTCTGTTC
>WOZM01000169.1 GCA_011620265.1 Paracoccaceae bacterium | reverse complement strand
CCGAGATCCCGCGCGCCGAGTTCAGCATGCCGCGCACGAGGCTGCGGCCCATGTTGGCCCAGTCGGGCCCCTTGGGGCTGTAGAGCCCGATCAGCGTGAAGATCTTGCGCCGGGCGTATTGGCCTTCGGTGACCGTGAACTCGCCGTTGAGGTAGACGGCGCCGGTGGACCCGCGGGTGGCATAGCCCCCGGTCCAGCCTTGCGACGGGTCGTCGAAGCCGCCGGGGCGGATGGTCAGCCGCACCTTGGCGAGTGTCCCCTTGGGGATGAGGTTGGTGTTGCTTTGCGCGTCGTTGAAGTCGTTCCAGAGACCGGACATGTCTCGGGTCCTTTCAGTTGGTGGGGTCGGATTGAGGGGTGACGGTCGGCGCCGGCATGCGCGGCGCCTCGATGACGAGCGGGCGCGCGTCGATCGGCAGGGGCTGGCGGATTTTCTCGATGAGCTGGCCCAGATGCGGTGGCTCGAGCAGGTCGAGGCGACCCGAGCGGTCCTTGGCCGGGTAGCCCCAGCGGTTCTGTGTGTGGCAGACGAAGACCCGCTGCGGCACGCCCTTGTCGTCGGGCAGCGAGGTCAGCGTCAGCACCTCGTCGACGATGCCGGGCAGCTCGAGCCCGGTCTTCGATCCGTCGATCTGCGGGACGAAGACCTTGCGATTGAAGTCGTCGAGCTTCTCGTCGAGGATCCCGACGAAGATCACGTTCTTCGCCCGCGTGTGCTGCAGGTGCGTGAGCCAGGCGATCATCTCGCGGCCATGCAGCCCATAGGCGCCGCGAACGTCCGGCTTGCCGGTCTTGTCCGAATGCGCCTCGGGCTGGCCCTTGCACCACTGGAAGCAGAGCCGCCCCGCCACGGTGATCGAGTCGATGAAGACCGTTTCGTATTTTTCCAGCGCCCGCGGATTGCCGTACTTCTGGCAGACCGCCTGGTAGTGATCCTCGCTGTAGGGCTGGTCCTTGCGCAGCGCGGGGTTCGGGCCGCCGATGAACACCGCGAAGTCGCGGCATTCCCGCCAGGTCCGCGGGCGGATCGTGTCGACGGCCAGCCCCTCGATGGCGAGATCGCCCGCCTCGAGGTCGAAGAACAGCGTCGTGCTCGCCTTCAGCGTGCGCAGGAGCGTGGTCTTGCCGGCGCCGCTCGCGCCGAAGATCGCGGCCTTGACGCCGCGCACTTCGGCCAGCCGCTGGTCGGCGGTGATGATGGGGAGCGCGGGCGTCATGCCGCCACCGCCCGGGCCGAAGGCGCCGCTTCACGACCGGTGCCGGTGACCGCAGCATAGAGCGCGTCCAGCCGATCCGCTTCGGCCAGGCACTCGATGCCCTTGCGCCGCATGAAGCGCCGCGCGTCGTCGAGCAGGTCCGGTTCCGCAATCAGGTCCGGGATCGCGACATATTCCGCGGCGCTTTCCGCGAAGTAGGACTTGGACCGCAGATCCTTCACGAGCGGCGCGAACGCCTCGCAGACCTCCGCGAAATCCCCCTGTGCTGGTCCATCGTCGTGGTTGCGCAGGATGCGCTTCACCTCCGAGATGATTCCGGTGCGCAGCATCCGGTGCGCGCCTTCCGCCCGTGCCTGCGAACAGGTCAGCGGAAAGGCAGCCTCCATGATGTCGTCGGCGATCCGGGGCGCGTTGTTGCCGATGCGGGAGGCGACCTCCCAGACAGATGCGGCAAAGGCTGCTGACTGGCTATTCTGCATGGAGCCACTCCGTGATTTGCGTGAAATGTGCCGCCCCGCGGGCGATTGCCTGAGCGTCGAGGTCGTGAAACGGTTCGTCCCGCGCCTCGCGCATGCCCTGCCGGGCGAGGGTCAGGTTCTCGTCCGTGGCCCATTCGGCGAATGCGCGGAACGTCCCGGTCACATGCTGCCAGGCAGCGCGTGCAGGCGTCGGCGGGACGTAGAGCGGGTTGCGTCGGCTGGCCGGGCGCTGCGGCCGCAGCCCCCGCATGGCGGCGTCGACCACCATCTTGCGCAGGGCCGCGCGGGTCGGTTCCTCGCCGCGCTCGAGACGCTCGTCCAGCGCGCGACGCACGATGCCGGGGTCAGCGGCTTCGGCGTCCCGGATCTGCCGGGCCTCGTGGATCTGGTCACGGCGAAGGCCGAGGTCGACTGTGGCGGCAATCGCGTTGGAGCCTTCAACGCGATTACGGGCGCCGTTGTGCGCGCCGAAAACTTCGCCCCGCGCTTGCGCGGCATCGTATTCATCGGCCAGCCGACGCTTGGCGCGGGCTTCGATTTCGAGCGCATGGGCCTGCGCACGATGCGCGGCGGCGACGAGGTCGTCATGGGCGCTCTTGGCGCGCTGCAGGCGGGCGGCGCGTTTGGCCACATCGTAGGCGAGGCCCGCCATGTTGCGCGCCTCGAGCACCTCGGCGGCGGTCTTCGCGCCCGACAGCATGCTGGCCGCGCGGTCGATCAGGCTCGGCAGGTCCTGCGCGTCCGGGGAGATCGGAGCGAGGGCGGTCATTGCACTTCCTCCTGCGGCAGAATCGCGATCTTCAGCGCACCGGTCTTCACCGTGCGGGCGGGCTCAAAGCCCTGGCGGATCGCCTCGGGCCAGGCGGCATAGGCGCGCTCGGGGACCTTGAAGCTGATCTCGACGTATTCGGACGGATCATCGCCCGCGGCGCGGATGCGCTCGACCATGGCGGCGAGCCGCGCCTGGTCCCATTCGACGCGCTTGGGCAGATCGGCGACCACGGTGAAATCGCCATCGGCGAGGCGGACGGTGCCTGTGTCCTTGCCACAGGCGCGGCGGGCCTCGGCGGCGCGGGCGGCGTAACGGACCTCGAGCGCAGTCGAGAAGCGCGCGGTGACGGCTTTCATCTGCTTGGCGGCGGCGTCGATCTCGCGCTGCATGGCGGCCAGAAGCTCGACCGGAAGCTGGGCGATCTCGCCCGCGGGCAGGTTGATCAACTCGTCGATACTGGGGGTGTTCTGCGGGAATGGCATGGGGGCCTCCGTGATGGGGGATTGGGTCAGGCGGCCTCGAGGAGGCGCATCGAGAGGGCGGCGCCGGCAGGTCCGGGCTTCGGACGGGCGACGGCGATGTAGGCGAAGTGGTCGGGGCCGAGCCGGGCCTGCACGAGGTGGACGAGCCGCTGCTCGGCGGCGCGCAGCGCAGCGGCGGCGACACCGCGCAGCGTGCGCTGGCGCTCGGGCGTGAGGTTCGAGACGGCCCCGGTGGCGTCGACGGCGAGGAAGCCGCGGTGATAGACCAGCGCCTCGCCCGGGGCGGCCTGCGCGATCCAGGCGGAAAGCCCGACCTCGTCGAGCGCGGGACCGGCCGCGCCGAAGATCGACACGACCCGGCTGCCGTGGATGGTGGACCGGCGCTCCATCATGCCGCCCCCCGCCCACTGTCGGCGGTGTGCGTGAGCTGGTCCTTCTCGAAGGCCAGGATGTCCTCGAGCCGGTAGACCACCCGGCCGCCGATTTTCATGTAGGCGGGGCCTTCCCCGGCCCATCGCCAGCGCTCGAGCGTGCGGTGCGAGATCGTCCAGCGCCGCGCGAGCTCCTTCTGTGTGAGGCAGGTCTTCTGCTGCATCGTTCTCTCCCGGTGTCGTTTGTCGGGAGCACGATGCGAAATCCCGCGAGGGGATGTCGTCAGGATTGGCGGGGGATGCGGAGGGGGATTGTCAGGAGCCTTTCAATCCAAGGGAGAATGGCTCTGTGGGGGATTGCCATCCCCCTCTCATCCCCCGGCGCATCCCACAGGGGGAATCGGGAGGGCGCGCGAACGGGAGAGTTGGCGCGAGATCAGAGCCCGAGCAGGCGATAGGCGCCGCGGCCGTCCGACTCGATCAGGAGGCGCCAGTTCTTCTTCGACTTGAATACGTCGGACATCTTGAGGCTGCGCGAGCCCGCCGCGGCGAGGATCGCCTTCCCGCTCTGCCAGGGCGCGCCGCGCCCCGCCGCCTCGTGCAGTGCGCGCACGACCTGCGCCTGGATCGCGCCCAGCCGGAAGTGCTGCCCGTTGCAGCGGACGTCCTGGTAGTCGGCCGAGGCATGGAAGGCGCCAGGTCGCGGACCGGCGGCCGCACCGGCGAATCCTGTTTCGGCTTCGAAGCGGTCACGCTCGTCCCGCCTGAGGAAAAGATCGCGCTGCCGCACGGTGATCAGCTCTCGCTGCCCTGTCAGGCAGGCATAGTCGGCCTTGTGCGAGCGGAAGCGGCTGAGCTTCACCTCGCCATGCCGGAACAGCTGGAAGACGTCATGGGCGTGGAGGTCGAGCAGCCCGTTGAACGGGCCGCGCTCGAAGGGCACGGAGAATCGCTCCCCCTCCGGCGTCTCCTCGTAATCGCCGAGCTCGACGGCCAGGTTGAACACCCGGATCGACAGAC
>WOZM01000142.1 GCA_011620265.1 Paracoccaceae bacterium | reverse complement strand
CCGGCGGCATAGTCGATATCCATCACCGAATCGACAATCGCGCAGGCGTCCGAGGCGGGATCCTTCACCATATAGCTGATCGTGTTGGTACCCTCGTCGAAGAACGCCTCCACCTCGGGGTGCACGTCCATGGTCACAGGGCAGTCTGTCATTCCGGTCTCTCCTCTCATGTCTTGATCTCAGCGCTGGCAAGTGCGGATGCCGAATATCCGGTAGAGCGGGCAAAAACGCAGTCCCGCCGTCGCCAGCATCACGACGCCCACGGCCACGGCGATCCATCTGGGTGCGCCGACGGCCAGGGCGGGGACGAACCCGCCAAAGGCAAGGGCCAGAAGCGCGATCCCGATCAGCGCGCGCAGCACCCGGTCAAAGGTTCCGATATTCGCAGTCATGGTGTCTCTCCTGCCAAGGTCAAGTTGCAAGCGTGGTAATTTCTCGTGTCAGCCGCCCCGTGACAGGGCCGCGAGAACGCGCGTCATACGTCCGCGCAACCGAGTATGACGGCTTATCATTCATATGGAATGTAACTTTGTGTCGCAGGTCATGCCGTGGTCCGCACGCGGGCCGTCAACCTGCCGCCCGGGCAGGCGCGACGATTCCCTCTTGCAGGGGGTCGATCCGCCCCAGCAGCGCATCGCGGTTGGCGGCGATATCGGCAATCGTCACCCCGTCAAGCACGTCGACAAACGCCTGCGTCGCCTGCGCGAAGGTGGATGACAGCTTGCAAATGCCGATCAGCGGGCAGGTGTTGGTGGCACGATTGAAGCATTCCACAAGATCGAACGGCCCTTCTGTCAGGCGCACGACCTCGCCCACGGTGATCGCTTCCGGGGCACGGGCAAGACGGAAACCGCCACCGCGCCCGCGTTGCGTCTCGATGAACCCGGCCTTGCCCAGCTCATGCACGATCTTGACGATATGCGGACGCGCCAGCCCATGGATCTTGACCACATCATCGACCCTCACAAGCGCGGGCGCGCGCAGTGCGGCAAGCTGGAGTGACCGGAGAGCATAGTTCGTATAGCTTGTCAGCCGCATGGTTCGTCATCTTTCTTTTCCGAAATACGGCCTGAGATATTAAAGGCGCCGTTCAGGATTGACCATGGCGCGACCTTAACGCGGCCTGCGCGGTTTCGCCACAACAAAGCTATATTCAAAATATTGCAATTGGCTTGTCCCCGGGCTAGGTCAGCCGCAAATCTACCGAAAGGACCGATCATGTTCGACTCATTCTCGGCCGAGATGCTGGCGCGGATACAGTTCGCTTTTACCGTCTCGTTCCACATAATCTTTCCCGCCTTCACCATTGGCCTCGCAAGCTGGCTTGCGGTTCTGAACGGGCTCTGGCTCAAGACGCGCAACAGGACGTACCTGACGCTGTTCGAGCACTGGAAGAAAATCTTTGCGGTCGCCTTCGGCATGGGCGTCGTCTCGGGGATCGTGATGTCCTATCAGTTCGGCACCAACTGGTCGGTCTTTTCCGACAGGGCCGGGCCGGTGATCGGGCCGCTTCTGGCCTATGAGGTGCTCTCGGCCTTCTTCCTCGAAGCGGGGTTTCTCGGCATCATGCTGTTCGGGCGCGAACGCGTCGGTGACGGGCTGCACATGTTCGCCACCGCCATGGTCGCCGTGGGCACGCTGATGTCGGCCTTCTGGATCCTCAGCGCCAATAGCTGGATGCAGACGCCGCAGGGTCATGGCATGAACGCGGTCGGGCAATTCGTGCCCGAGGACTGGTGGGCGATCGTGTTCAACCCGTCCTTCCCCTACCGTCTCGTGCATATGGTCATGGCGGCCTTTCTGACCACGGCCTTTGTCGTCGGCGCGGTCAGCGCGCTGCATCTGCTGCGCGACCGGGCCAACCCGGCGGCGCGTGTCGGGTTTTCCATGGCGATGTGGATGGCGGTGATCGTGACGCCGCTGCAAATCCTTGCGGGCGATCTGCACGGGCTGAACACGCTGGAGCATCAGCCCGCCAAGGTCATGGCGATGGAGGGCCATTTCGAGAGCCACCCCGAGGGCGCGCCGCTCTACCTTTTCGGTATTCCCGATCAGGAGACTCAGCGGCTCGATTACGCGGTCGGCATTCCGAAACTCTCCTCGCTGATCCTCAAGCATGACCTGAACGCACCGCTTGACGGGCTCGATACCGTGCCGCGCGCGGATCAGCCGCCGGTGGCGATCGTGTTCTGGGCCTTCCGCATCATGGTCGCGCTTGGCTTTGCCATGTTGGGGCTGGGTCTCTGGGCGCTTGTCCGCCGGGTGCAGGGGCGGCTTTACGACAGCCCCCTGCAGCACCGCGCGGCACTGGTCATGGGGCCAGCGGGCTTTGTCGCGGTACTGGCGGGCTGGGTGACGACCGAGGTGGGCCGTCAGCCCTATACGGTTTACGGCCTCTTGCGCACCGGCGACAGCCTCGCGCCGGTCGCGGCGCCCGCGGTCGGGGCGTCGCTTCTGGCCTTCGTCGCGGTCTATGCCTT
This sequence comes from Paracoccaceae bacterium, assembly GCA_011620265.1. Taxonomy (GTDB): domain Bacteria; phylum Pseudomonadota; class Alphaproteobacteria; order Rhodobacterales; family Rhodobacteraceae; genus Albidovulum. The sequence continues at coordinate 1,866 of WOZM01000142.1, read as the reverse complement.
CGTCTTCGGGGCGGGCACGTTCTATATCCTGCGGCTGATGAACCGGCTGCCGGGCACCATGGGCGACGACGAGGGCGGCCCGACACGCGCGGCCGGGATCACCCCGGCCTCGCAACTCGATCCCGATGCCTATGTCCCCGGCGAATAAGGAGCTGACACCATGGAATTCGATCTCGCATTCATCTGGGCCGGCCTCATCGCCTTTGCCGTGCTCACCTATGTGATCCTCGACGGCTTCGATCTCGGCGTCGGTATCCTTTTCCCCTGGGCCGGGTCCGAGTCTGAGCGCGACACCGCGATGAATTCGGTGGCACCCGTCTGGGACGGGAACGAGACCTGGCTCATCCTGGGCGGTGGCGGCCTTTTCGCGGTCTTTCCGCTGGCCTATGCGGTGGTCATGCCCGCGCTCTACATGCCGATCACGCTGATGCTGCTGGGGCTTGTCTTTCGCGGCGTGGCGTTTGAATACCGCTGGAAAACACGGCGCTGGAAACCGGTCTGGGACGTGGCCTTTTTCGGCGGCTCGCTGGTGGCGGCGCTGTGTCAGGGCATTGCGCTTGGCGCGCTGGTGCAGGGGATCGAGGTCGAGGGGCGCGCCTATGCCGGGGGCTGGTGGGACTGGCTGACGCCGTTCTCGGTGCTGACCGGGCTGGCGGTGGCAACGGGCTATGCCCTGCTGGGGGCGACCTGGCTGGTGATGAAGACCGAAGGTTCGTTGCAACACCGGATGCGCCGGCTGGCCTGGCCGCTCGGCCTTGCCACGCTGGCCTTCATGGGGCTGGTGAGCGCAATCACGCCGTTCCTCGAGCCGGTCTATTTCGCCCGCTGGTTCAACCTGCCCGGCAGCCTGTTCAGCGTGGTCATGCCGGTCCTCGTGCTGGGGGCCGCATGGGCGCTGTTCACCGGCCTCAGCGAGGGGCGCGACAGCCGACCGTTCCTGGCCGCGTTGTCGCTCTTCGTGCTGGGTTTCATCGGCATCGGCATCAGTTTCTACCCGATGATGGTGCCGCCCTCGCTGACCATCTGGCAGGCCGCCGCCCCCGATGAGAGCCTCGGCTTCGCGCTGGTCGGCGCGGTGATCCTCGTGCCGCTCGTCCTTGCCTATACCGCCTATGCCTATTGGGTGTTCCGCGGCAAGGTGCGGCATGGCGAAGGATACCACTGATGCGGCCCGGCCTGCGGCACATCCTGTGGTTCATCGCCCTCTGGGCGCTTGGGGTCGGCGCGCTTGCCGCCGTCGCCGCACTCATCAAACTTTTCCTGTAACCTCAGAAATGGAGACCCCCATGAAAAAGACCCTTATCGCAGCGGCCACTGTCGCAGGCCTCGCCACCGGCGCGCATGCGGAAGAAAAAAACCTCGTCACTATTGTCACCTCGCCCGAGCCGCAGACACAGCTCATGTCGATGGTGCTGACCATGCAGGCGGTGCAACAAGGCGCGACAACGCGGGTTCTGCTTTGCGGCCCCGGTGGCGACATTGCGCTCAAGGATGCGCCTGCCAGTGTCACCGCGCCGCAGCCGCCCAAGGGAATGAGCCCGCAGGGCCTGATGAGCAAGATCATGGAGGCCGGGGCCACCGTCGAGGTCTGCGCGATCTACCTGCCCGGCAAGGGTGTCGGCCCCGAGGCGCTGCTTGACGGCGTGGGCGTGGCCAAGCCGCCGGAAATGGCCGGGGCCATGCTCGCCGACGATACCATCATCTGGTCGTTCTGAGGAGATCGAAATGCGATTTTTTAAACGAATTTGCGCCGCAGCACTCTTGGCATTCATGTCGGTTACGGCCTATGCGGCGGAACCGCCGACTGACCCGGCGAAGCAGACACCATGGGGTCTTTATCTTACAGCGAGTGAGGCTGCTCAGATG
>WOZM01000256.1 GCA_011620265.1 Paracoccaceae bacterium | reverse complement strand
CCATTTGGCACTACATGCTGACCCTTTGTCGCCATCTAATGCATCCCTCCGATTGTCCATTCAACATAAACTGGCTTCGCGACGAATCCAAGCGCCGTTCGGCTCTCACATAAGTTGCGGCCCCGGCAGGCGCGTTCCGGGCACTCCCTGCCCGCCCGGCGCGGGCGGGCGTTCGACGGGGAATTCGTCCACTGGACGAATTCTGATCCCGTCTCACCCCAGGCAGCCGCGCCCCGATTGTTCTACGCCCGGCGACGGCCTCACGCCCCTTGGCCTGCGGCTTGCGCCTTCGGCCAATCGGACCGGGGAAAGGTCCACCGGACCTTTCCCTTCCGGTCCTCGGGCACAAGGTTGAAAGTTCCGCCCCCTTCCCCGACACTCGCGCCCGAACGCACAGACTTTGGCGAGGCCCAGCATGCCCACAGTCACCGGCGGATGCCTTTGCGGCGCGGTGCGCCTGACCGCGACCGGCGCGCCCTACCGCACCGGCCTCTGCCATTGCCTCGACTGCCGCAAGCATCACGGCGCGCTCTTCCATGCCTCGGCGATCTTCCCCGAACCCGCCGTGACCGTCACCGGCGAGACCCGCAGCTACAGGGGCCGGCATTTCTGCCCCGAATGCGGCTCCCCGGTCTTCGGCCGTTCGGGCGACGAGGTCGAGGTCAACCTCGGCTCCCTCGACGCCCCCGACCGGTTCCGGCCGACCTACGAGCTCTGGACCATTCGCCGCGAGCCCTGGCTGCCGCCCTTCCCGCTCCGCCACCACTACCCGCGCAACCGCGAGGCCGAGGGCCGGGCCGAGGACTAAAGCGGATGCAGCCAGCCGGGGCAGGTGTGAAAAAGACCTTCGCCCCCCGGCGATATGGGGTCCGTCATCCGCCGCCCCTTGTCGGCCTCCGGTGCCGGGCTTAAATTCGAGGATGCAGGCACGACGCGCCGGGGAACCGGAGTCGAATCCTTGCTGCCCATCGGGATCATCGCCCTGTCCCAGCGGACAGGCTCCCCTGACACCCCCCTGAGCACCGATCCGTCCGGCATGGGCCGGGCGGCACTCACGCCGAAGGGAAGATCATGTCCAAGGAAAAAAGTCGCGGCAACAAGGAAGCCAAGAAGCCGAAGAAGGAAAAGCCGAAGGTGCTCGCCACCGCGAATTCCGGCCTCGGCAAGTCCGACACCGTGATCGCCGGCAAGCGGGTCAAGTAGCGCCGCGCGGGACGGGTCCGCGCCCCGGCGCGGGCCCGCGCCCTTTCGCCCCACCCTCCCGCACCGGCCTAGCGCTGCATGCCCTTGAGGTAATTCGCAAGCGCCACGAGGTTGGCCGGAGTCGGCGTGGCGATCCCGTCGCCGGTGTCGAACATCACCAGCGGGCCTTCCTGCAACGCCACCCCAAGCTCCGGCATCACCGATGCGCGGTCGCCGCGCCGCGTGTAGCCGTCGATCGTCGACATGACCTCGACCATCGGGAAGCTGCCGCCATTGCGGGCCGAGATCGTGGTGAGGTCGGCCGGCGCCTTGCCGAGCCCCTCGGCCGCCGGCCCGTCGCCGGTGCCGCCCGTGCCGTGGCAGGACGCGCAGTAGTCGCCATAAAGCGCCCGGCCCGAGACCTGGCGTTCCGGCGCGCAGGCCACGAGCAGGGCCGCCGCCGCGAGGGTCGTTGCGAAAATCCGGATCATCTCGGCCTCCTGCCCGTTTTGCCCAGTTTGCCCCGGCGCGCCGGCGGCTGCAACCGGATCACTCCGCCGCCTGGATCGAGGCGAGGTAGTCGGTGACCGCCAGGACCCGGGCCGAGGTGATGACCGGGCTGCCGTCGGGCGCATCCGCGGCCGTCGTGTCGCCGGCGAAGAGTGCGCCGAAAAGCGGCATCGGCCCGCCGTGGCCGCGCAGCCCGGTGCGGCCGTCGATGATGTGGACGACCTTCAGCCAGGGGAACTCCCCGCCGTTGCGCGCCGCGATGCCGGTCAGGTCCGGCACCGGCACGCTGATGAGATCGACCATCGGCCCGTCGCCCTTCCCCTCCGCCCCGTGGCAGGCGGCGCAGGCGCCCTGATAGGTCTCGCGGCCAAGGATCTGGTCGCCGGCGGCAAGGGCCGGGCTGGCGGCGAGGATGAGAACAAGGGCGGATTTCAGCATCGGGATCTCCGGTTCGCGTGGCCTATCCTGCGCCGGGGCGGGACCCGCGCGCCTTGATCAGGATCAGATGGCGCCGGCAAATGTGCCCACGCTCCGCCAGGGCGCCTCGGCCGCGATCCACTCCGCGGCCCCATGGCGCATCAGCGCCTGTGTCGAAGGCTCCGCGATCTCGGCGAGGCCGATGCGCGGCATCGGCGTCCCTTCGCTCTAAAGCGTTCCGGGTTCATGTGGAAATATCAAGTATCGGAATTCGAACAGGAAAAGGTCGAATTCCGATTCAACGCAAACCCGAATCGCTTTAGGCAAGCACCCCGTTGTCGAGGTGAAGCACGCGGTCCATCCGCGCGGCAAGCTCGAGGTTGTGGGTGGCGATCAGCGCCGAAAGCCCGGTGTCGCGCACCAGCTCCATCAGCGCCGCGAAGACCTGATCGGCGGTCGCGGGGTCGAGATTGCCGGTCGGCTCGTCGGCCAGAAGAAGCTTCGGCCCGTTGGCGAGCGCCCGGCAGAAGGCAACGCGCTGCTGCTCGCCGCCCGACAGCTCCGCCGGCCGATGGTCCGCGCGCGCGGCAATGCCGACGCGGGTCAGAAGCTCGCGCGCCCGCGCCTCGGCCGTGGCCTTCGGCACCGCGTTGGCGAGCTGCGGCAGGACGATGTTTTCCAGCGCCGAAAACTCCGGCAGCAGGTGATGGAACTGGTAGACGAAGCCCACCTCGCCCCGCCGCACTTCCGTCCGGGCGCGGTCCGACAGCCCGGTCATCTCGCGGCCCGAAATCGTCACCGTGCCGGCATCGGCGGTGTCGAGCAGCCCCGCGATATGCAGAAGCGTGGACTTGCCCGCGCCCGAAGGGGCGACCAGCGCCACGACCTCGCCGCGCTTCACCGTGAGATCGAGGCCCGAGAGCACCCGCACCTCGCCCGGCATCCCCTTCAGGTAGGATTTCGCGATGCCCTTGAGGGCGAGAACGGCGTCACTCATAGCGAAGCGCCTCCACCGGGTTCATCCGCGCCGCCCGGCGGGCGGGGAAGATGGTGACGACGAAGGAGAGGATGAGCGAGAGCCCGACCGCGCGGCCCACGTCCCAAAGCCGCAGCTCCGCCGGCAGCCGGTAGATGCCGCGGATCGACGGATCCCAGGCGCCGCCGCCGGAAAGGTAGTTCACCGCCGACATGATCCCGTCGATGTTCCAGGCGACGAGGCAGCCGAGAATCACACCTGCGACGGTCCCGATCACCCCGGTGAAGGCGCCGCAGAGGAAGAAGACCCGCAGGATCGAGCCTTCGGTAAGGCCCATCGTCCTGAGGATGCCGATATCGCGGCCCTTGTTCTTGACCAGCATCACCAGACCGCTGGTGATGTTCATCGCGGCGATGAGGACGAGGATCGAAAGGATCACGAACATCACGTCATCCTCGATGGAGAGCGCGCTCAGGAACGACCCCGACGCGTCCCGCCAGGTCCAGAGAAGCGTGCCCGCGCCGGCCGCGCCGAGAAGCGGCACCGTGTAGTCGTCGACAGCCTCGGGTTCGGCGACATAGACCTCGATCTCGTCGGCGCCCGCCTCGCGGTTGAAGAAGGCCTGCGCCTCGGGATAGGGCATGTAGATGCGGGTGCGGTCGATGTCCCAGCGCCCGGCGGAGAAGATGTAGACCACCTCGTAGGCATTGACGCGCGGGCTGGTGCCGAAGGCGGTGCGGACCCCGTTCGGCTGGAGAAGCTTCACCCGGTCGCCGATGCCGATCCCGAGATCGCGGGCGATGCCGGAGCCGACGGCGATGCCCTCCTCGAAGCGGTCGATCTCGCCCAATGCCTCGTCGGAGCCGCCGACGCGCGGGATGGTCTTCAGATCGGCAAGCGCGATCCCGTAGACCTCGGCGACGTTCGAGCGGTCGTTGGCGGTGACCATCGCCTGGCCCCGGACGATCGGCGCGGCACGGGTGACGCCGGGAATGGCGCGGATCTGGGCGGCGACCGCGTCGGGGTTCACGATCGCCCGGGTCGAGACGCCGTTCTCGTCGATGTAGGTCGCGCGGCTGACCGAGACATGGGCATTGGCGCCGAGGATCGTATCGACGAATTCGGCCCGGAACCCCGCCCGCACCGCCATTGTCGCCACCAGCGCCATGACGCCGAGGGCGATGCCGACGAGGCTGATCCAGGTCATCACGCTGACCCCGCCCTCGGCGCGGCGGGCGCGCAGGTAGCGCCAGGCGATCATGAATTCGA
>WOZM01000304.1 GCA_011620265.1 Paracoccaceae bacterium | reverse complement strand
GGCGGGGGGCGGGACGGATTTGGCTGTCGGCCCAGGATTTGAGGCAAGGGATTCTGCCGCGCGCCGGCCGGGCGTTGGCGGCGAAACGGGGTGAAATGCGCGCAAGGCGAAAAATTGTTTCCGCCCGCCGGCCAATTGCCCGCGCATTGCGGCGCGGGGTCGCTAAGCCGCGGCGCTCCGTCTATTGTCTCCCCGTGCCCCCGGCGCACCGCGCCGTTTCATTCATGGATGTCGCATGAGCGCCAAGACCCTTTCGATCCTCGCCGCCGTCTTTCTCGCCCTTGTCGGCACGTTCCTTGCGGGGATGTGGACGACCTACAAGGAATGGTGGCCCTGGCAGAAGGTCGCCGAGGTGCAGACCGCCTGGCGGTCGTTCCGCGCGACCGGGCTCTTCTTGCAGGAGGACACCTATGCGCGGCGCAAGCCGGACGTGCCGGACGAGCGCCATGTCGTCCACGATGCCGGCGCCATCGCGCCGGGCTACTGGGTGATCAACCGCTTCGACGGTCCGACCAAGACCTATCACCTCGACCTGCTGGACGAGGCGGGAACGGTCGTGAACTCCCGCCCCATCGACTATTCGCGAATCAAGGACGGTGGCAGCCCCGGCGAGTTCGCGCATATCGCGACGATGCTGCCCGACGGCTCGGCCCTCGTGGTCTGGGACGACGCGCCGGGGATGGCGCGGCTCGATGCCTGCGGCGATCCGGTCTGGGCCAGGATCGACCAGATCTACCACCATTCGATCGAGCGCGGGGTGGACGGCTACTGGACCTGGCAATCGGCGATCTGGAACGGCGGCGAGGACCAGCGCATGATCCGCTTCGACCCCGAGACCGGCGAGATCCTCGAATCGATCGACCTCATCGACGACGTGATCGCGAAGTCCCCCGCCAACCGGCTGGCGATGGTGATCCCCGAGGACTACAAGTTCGACCGCACCACGAAATACGGCGAGCGCGCGGACCTCTTCCACCCGAACGACCTCGAGGAGCTGATGCCCGAGATGGCGGCGGCCTTCCCTGAATTCGCGGCCGGCGATCTTCTGGTCTCGATGCGCAATATCGACCAGCTCGCCGTGATCGACCGCAAGACGGGTGCTGTCAAATGGGCCCGGTACGGGCCCTGGCAGCACCAGCACGACGCCGATTTCCAGCCCGACGGCACGATCACGGTGTTTTCCAACAATACCGACCGCTTCCGCTCCTCCATCATCCAGGTCGATCCGAAGACCGGGAGCGCGCGCGACCTCTTCGGCGGCACGGGGCTCGGCTTCGACAGCTTCATCATGGGCAAGCACCAGCATCTTTCGAACGGCAACTGGATGATCACCGCGACCATCCAGGGCCGGGTGATGGAGGTCACGCCGGAGGGGCGCATCGTGCGGGAATACAACAATATCCTCGACGACAGCTACAACACGCTGGTGCTCTATTCCGAGCATCTCGAACCGGGCTACCTGACCACGGTGCCGCAATGCGCGAAATAATCCGGGAGGGCGGGCGATGAGCGGGAAGATCCTGCCGGTGATCCTCTGCGGCGGAACCGGCACAAGGCTCTGGCCGGTGTCGCGCGAGGGGATGGCCAAGCAGCTCCTGCCGATCGTCGGCGACGAGACGCTGTTGCAGATGACGCTCAGGCGGGCGACGGGGCCGGAGTTCGCCGAGCCGATGGTGATCGGCTCGCATCCGGTGCGCTTCACCATCCGCGACCAGGTCGAGGCGGTGGCGCCGAAGGCCCGCGTGGTGATCGAGCCCGCGCGCCGCGACACGATGGCGGCGGTCTTGCTGGCCGCGACCATCGCCGCCGCCGACGATCCCGACACGATCCTCGCCGTGATGCCCTCCGATCACCTGATCCGCGAGGCGGACGGGTTCCGCGACGCGATCCGGACCGCGGCGACGGCGGTGGCGACGGCCGGGATCGCGGTGATCGGGGTGACGCCGACCGAACCCTCGACCGCCTATGGCTACATCAAGCCGGGGGCGGCGGCGGGAAGCGCCTTCAAGGTCGTCCGCTTCGTCGAGAAGCCGGACGAGGAGCGCGCGCATAGGCTGATCTTCGAGGGCTGCCTCTGGAATGCCGGCATGTTCTGCTTCCGCGCCGGCTGGCTCATCGAGGCGCTGGGCGCGCTGGAACCCGAGGCGGTCCGCGCCGTCGGCGCCGCCGTCGCCGCGATGAAACCCGATCTCGGCATGTGGGTGCCGGGGCCGGAATTCGCGGGCGTCAAGGCGATCTCGTTCGACCACGCCTTCATGGAGAAGACGGAGGAGGCGGTCGTTGTCCCGGCCACGTTCCGCTGGTCCGATGTCGGCGACTGGAACGCGGTCTGGGCGGCCTCGGAGCGCGACGCGGACGACAATGCGATCCGGGGCGACGCGATGGCGATGGGCGCGCGCGGCAACCTCATCCATTCGGAGAACCGGCTGGTCTGCGCGCTCGGCGTCGAGAACCTTGCCATCATCGAGACGGCGGACGCGATCATGGTCGCCCCGCGCGACAAGGCGCAGGAGGTGAAGGCGCTGGTCGGCGCCCTGAAGGGGCAGGGCCGGGCCGAGGCGGTCGAGCATATCCGCAACCACCGGCCCTGGGGCTGGTACCAGACGATGGATCTGGGGGAGCGGTTCCGGGTCAAGCGGATCGTGGTCAAGCCCGGGGCGCGGCTTTCCCTGCAAAAGCACCACCACCGGGCCGAGCACTGGGTGGTGGTGCGTGGCACCGCCGAGGTGACGCTGGGCGAAAGGGTCTCGGTCCTCCATGAAAACCAGAGCGTCTATATCCCCATCGGCGAGGTGCACCGGCTCGCCAATCCCGGCAGGATCCCGGTCGAGATCATCGAGGTCCAGACCGGCACCTACCTCGAAGAGGACGATATCGAGCGGATCGAGGACGAGTTCGGGCGGGCGTGATGTCTGAGCGTAAGGTGGGTTTAAACCCACCTTACGGGGCGGGCGGGCGGATCAGGGTTCGCCCGCGGTCTTCCGGAATGCGGCTTCGGTCAGTTCCGCGCTCCTCTCCCAGGTGAAATCGCGGCTCCGGGCCAGTGCTCTGGCCGCAAGCCGGTCGCGGAAGCCCGGTTCGGTCAAGAGACGGATCGCGGCACCGGCAAGGTCCTCGGTCCGTTCCGGATCGAAGAGCAATCCGGCCTCGCCCACGACCTCCGGCAGGCTGCTGCGGTCGGAGGCGAGGATCGGGGTTCCGCATTGCATCGCCTCGACCGCCGGCAGGCCGAAGCCTTCCCAGAGCGAGGGGAAGACCAGTGCCTCCGACAGGTTGAGCAGTTCCGCCATGTCCGCATCCGGGATCTCGCCGGCAAAGCCGATCCGGTCGGAGGCGCGGGCATCGGCCGACGCCCCCGCCTTCAGCTCGTCGATATTGTCCCAGAAGCGATCGCCGGTTGTGCGCCCGACGATGACGAGCCGCGCTTCGGGGCAGGCGGCGAGGATCGCCGGCATCGCCTCGATCAGCCGCAGCACGTTCTTGTGGCGGTTGAAGCCGCCGATATAGACGAGGACCCTGTCGCCCGCCGCGATGCCGTGCCGGGCGCGGGCGGCGGCGAGGCGGGTCTTGTCCGCGATCGGCCGGAAGGTCGCGTCCGCGCCCTCGGTCGTCACGTCGATCCGCCCGCGCGGCACGCCGAGCATAGTCGCGATATCGCGCGCCGAGGTCTCGGACACGGTGAGGATGCGTCGTGCCTGCCTCCGCGCGAGCCAGGATTTCGCCTGCCAGAGCCGGAAGTTGCGCTTCGTCGGGAAGATGAGGTCGGGGTAGCGTTCCGGGATCGTGTCGTGGATGCAGACGAGCTTCGGCACCCGGGAAAGGACCGGGAAGAACGAATAGCTGGCCGGGAAGAAGAAGAGGTCGGCGTGAAGCCCGGCCGCCGCGCGCGACAGCGTCAGCATGTCGGCCCCGGCCCGCGCGCCGGCGCCGGACGAGGCTTCGGACATCGACTTCCGCGCGCCGGCGACGACGGTGGCGACGCCTTCGGGCACCGGGCGTTCCGGCGCGCTGCCAAAGAGGAGCGTGTAGCGAAAGCCGGTATCGCGGGCCGCGAGCGCCTCGACCAGGCTGCGGGTGAAGCGGCCGAAGCCACGTTCATTGTCCCAGGCGCTGGCGTCGATCCCGACATGCATCGCTCGGCTCGTCCTTTCCCGCTTCGCCCGCCCTTTCCTATGCCGAAATCGCCGCGAAGCCCAACCGCTTCGCAAGGGCAGCGGCCCGCGGGCGGTGTGGCCATGGGCAAAGGTGGCAAATCCGCCACTTCGTTTCCCCGCCGGCACCGATTGCCGGGCGAATTGCCGGCAGGGCGCATCTTGCAGGTGCAGTCGGGGCGCGGTTCAGCTAAGGACGAAGGCGAGTTGGCAAGAGCGAATTTGGCACGATGGCGAAGGACACTTCCGCGCGCGGGCGGCTTCACGTTCTGGAAATGCAGACCCAGTTCGGGGTCGGCGGCATCACCCGCCATGTCCTCGCGCTTCGCGACTGGATGCGGGGCGAGGGCCACCGGATCACCCTCGGCGGCACGCCCGCGGCCTGGGCGGGGCCGGAGACGGAGCCGGATTTCCTCGATCTTCCGACCAAATACGTCTCGGGCGAGGGCGGCGCGCTGCCGGTGCGGCTCTTCAACGTGGCGAAGTCGGCCTGGCTCCTGCGCCGCTGGCTGAAGCGCCATCCGGTCGACCTCATCCATGCCCACGAATCCGCCCCCGCTCTGGTCGCGAACCTTGCCCGGCGCGGGCTTGGCATCCCGCTTGCCGTCACCTATCACGGCTCCGAGCCCGCGCGCATCGCCGCCTTCGGCGGGATCGCGGCGAAGGCCGATCTGGTGATCACGCCGTCGCACCGCTCGGCCGCGGACCTCGCGAAGCTCGGCGGCGTGCCGGAAGCGAAGCTGAAGGTGCTTGGCCTTGGCGTCGCCCCGCCGCCCGAAGACAGCGCGGACGAGGTCGCGGCGCTCCGGCGCGCGCTTCTCGGCGACGGCGAGAAGCTGGTCATCACCGTGGCGCGGCTCGAACGCCAGAAGGGCATCGACATCCTGATCGAGGCGGTGGCGCGGATCGTCCGCGACCATCCCGGATTCCGCTTCGTCGTCGCCGGCGACGGGGTGGACGAAGCCGCGCTGAAGGCGCTGGCGCGGGAGCGGGGGGTGGAGACCCACCTGCGGTTCCTCGGCCGGGTGAACCGGCCGCATCTCTATCTCCGCGCCTCGGACCTCTTTCTCCTGACCTCGCGCTGGGAGGCCTTGCCCTTCACCATCGTCGAGGCGTTCCAGGCCGGTCTTCCGGCCGTGGCGACGGCCTGTTCGGGCGTGGTCGAGCTGATCGACGACGCGGTCGGGGCGGTGGTGCCGATCGGCGATGTCGAGGCGATCGCGGCGGCGGTCACGCGGATCCTGACGGACGACGCCCTGCGGACGGCGATGGCGAGCGCGGCATTGGCGAAATCCACGCTCGACCGGTTCGATCCGGACTGGGTGCACGGCCAGTTCGAGACGGCCTATTTCGCGCTGGCGGGGCGGGGGTAGGGCCTATCCGTCTTGCCCGGTCCGCTTGCGGGCCGGGCTGCGCCCACCCACCACGGGCGGGCGCGGCCCTCTGTCGCGATCAGGCCTTCATCGCGCGCAGATGCTCTGCCGTCGCCGCCAGCCCGCGTTCCAGATCGTAGGCTGGCGCATAGCCGAGCCGCGCCTGCGCGTGGCCGGTCCGGCAGATTCCCTTGCCGCAATATTCCTCGAGGAGGTGGTGGTTCGGGTAAAGCTCCCCCGCCTTCGACAGCCGCTTCTTCAGCGTCCGCACCAGCGCCTCGAACCGCTTGTGCCCGATCAACCGCCGGGCCACGGCGCTGATCCGGGCGGCGAGCGAGGGTCCGTGATCCACGCTTTCGTCGGGCTTCGGGCCGAGGGTGTGCTCGATCTCGGCCAGGGGCACGCGGCGGACCGCGCCGCGCCCGAGGATCGCGGCATAGCCGTCGAGGAGCGCCGACCAGGCGAAGGGCTCGGGCCCCGAGATCACGAAGCGTTCGCGGCCGAGATCGGGCAGGGCGGCGGCCTTGAGACAGGCCTGCACCACATCCCCCACGAAGACGCCGTTGCAGAGGCCCTCGGGCTCCGGCAGGACCACGCCGCCGGCCAGAAGCGCCTCGGCAAAGCCGTCGGTCCAGAGCGAAGATCCCGGACCGTAGACGATTGTCGGCTGCAGCACCGCAGCGGGAAGCGGCCCGGAGAGCAGCCGCTTCTCCATCGCGATCTTGGCCTGCCGGTAGGGGCTGCCGCCGGGCCGGTCCATGCTGCCGCCCTCGTCACAGTCGTGATCCGGCCAGGCGTCGTAGACGACGATGGAGGAGGTGTGGACGACCCGCCCGACGCCCGCCGCCCGCGCCGCCGCCATCAGCCGGTCGAAGGCGGCAAGGTTCTCGGCCGCCGAGGCGCGGACATCGTAGGCGAGATTGAAGAGCACGTCCTGCCCGGCGAGCGCGCGGGCCAGCACCGCCTCGTCCGCCATCCCGCCGATCTCGGCGCGGAGGCCGGTCGGCAGATCGGCGAGGCCGGAGCGGCTGCGGGTCAGCACCGTCACCTCGGCCCCCGCGTCCAGCAGTGCCGCGACCAGCCGCCGGCCGATGAACCCGGTTGCCCCGGTGACCAAGACCCGCTTGCCTGCCAGCGCTGTTTCCATGTCCTCACCCCTTTGCTGCCGCAGCGCAGAATAGCCACAGACCGGCGTCATTGAAAGCCGCGCGGCCCCTGCAGGCTGGCCCGAATCCGGCCGCCATGCTAGCCGCTTCGCATCGGTTTTCGGGATTCGAGCTTCGTCCGCGCCGGCGGACGGGAAGGACGGCACATGCGGATCGGAGTGATCGGGGCGGCGGGCAAGATCGGCCAGATGCGGGTCGCGACGATTCTGGCGGAGCCGAAGGCGGAGCTTGCCGCCGTCATGGACATGTCGATGGACAAGGCGCGCGCCCACGCCCACGGCGCGCCGGCCTTCACCGATCTCGACGCCTTCCTCGGGGTGCCGATGGAGGCCGTGGTGATCTCCACCCCCGCCCATGTCCGCGAACCCTTGTGCCTCGCCGCCTTCGAACGCGGATTGCATGTCCTGTCCGAAAAACCGCTGCACCACACGGTCGCGGGCAGCCGCCGCATCCTCGCCGCCGCGAAAGCCGCCAAGCGCCATCTCGGCGCGGGGTTCAACATGCGCTACTACCCGGCCTTCGCCTGTGTGAAGGACGTGATGGAGAGCGGCAGGATCGGCGAGGTCGACCATATCCGCGTCTATGGCGGCCATGAGGGCCTGCCGAAATTCGCCTTCGACTGGGAATACAAGTCGGAGATTTCCGGCGGCGGTGCCCTGTGGGACGTCGGCATCCACATGACCGACATGGCGCGCCACCTTCTCGGCGAGATCACCGAGGTTTACGGGGTGGCCACCGAAAAGGTCTGGAAAGTCAAGGGGTCGGAAGACAATGCTCTGGCGATCTTCAAGTCGCCCTCGGGCATCCCCGCGATCTATCAGGCGACCTGGACCGACTGGAAAGGCTACAAGAGCGCGGTCGAGGTCTATGGCTCGCACGGCATGGTGCGGGGCGCCTATGCGCCGATGGAGAACATGCTGATCACGATGGAGAAACCGGGCGGCGCCACGACGACGGTGAGGAAGCGCTACCTCGACATCCGGATCCGCGAGAAGCTGAGGTCGTGGAAGACCACCGCGCTCGCCTCGTTCCAGGCGGAACTGGACGAATTCATCGCACTGACCGAAGGCCGCACCGGCCTGCGCATCGCCGACGGCCATGCGGCGCTCAGGGCGGTCGAGGTGGCGGCGGCCGTCGCCGAAAGCTCTCGCACGGGCAAGCCGGTGACGCTGGAAAACCTCGGGGCGATGGTGCCGTGAGCGCGGTGCCGGAGCTTTCCATCGTCGTCACCATCATCGACGGCGGCGACTCCTTGCGGGATTTCCTGCGCGCGGTCACCTCCTTCGACGACCCGCCGAGCCACGAGGTGATCCTGCCTTACGACGCGAGCCGGCCCGAAGTGCCGGCGATGGCCGCCGAATTCCCGACCGTGACCTTCCTCGATATCGGCCGGATCGAGCCGATCCACCCGATCACCACCGAGGCGGGGCTGCACGAGCTTTACGACCGCCGGCGGGCGCGGGGGCTGGCGGCCTCGAAAGGCCGGATCATCGCCATCCTTGAAGATCGCGGCCATCCGCGCCCCGACTGGGCGCGCCAGATCGTGCGGCTGCACAGGGAGACCGGCTGCCATGTCGTCGGCGGCGGCATCGAATGCCGCGAACCGGCGAGCCTTCTCAACTTCGCCTTCTACCTCACCGATTTCGGCCGCTACGGTCTGCCGTTCGAGAGCGGGCCGGCGGAATGGGTGTCGGACGTGAACGTGAGCTATTCCCGCCAGGCCCTTGAAGAGATGCGGCCCTTGTGGAAGGAGCGCTATCATGAGCCGGTCCTGCACAAATACCTGATGGACAAGGGCGAGAAGCTCTGGCTCTCGAACGAGATGATCATCTTCCACGGCCGTCCGCCCTGCACGCTCTCCTATCTGATCCCGGAAAGGTTCCACTGGGGCCGGCTCTTCGGCCATATCCGCACGATGACGATGGGCGAGGGCGAGCGCTGGAAGCTGATCCTGATGAGCCCGCTGATCCCGCCGCTCCTCTGGGTCCGCCACGGCATCACGCAGATGCAGAAAGGACGGGGTCTCAGATACCTGGCCGCCCTTCCTTACACGATGATCCTGACCACGTCCTGGATACTGGGCGAGGTCTGGGGCTATGTGACGAAGAAACCATGAGCGAGCCTTTGGACCTCATCGTCATCGGATCGGGCGCTTCGGGCGGCTGGGTCGCGAAGGAAGCGGCGGAGCGCGGCGCCCGCGTCCTGATGCTGGAGGCGGGGCGCAGGCTCGATCCCGCGAAGGACTTCCCCGCCCCGGATCACGAGGGCGGCAGCCGGGTCTCGATCCTGGCGCGGGTCATGGCGATCCTGAAGGGCCAGCAGGTGCAGGCGCGCTGCATGTCCTTCACGCCGCAGACCGCGCATCTCTTTCTCAACGACCGGCAGAACCCCTATACGACCGGGCCGGGCGCCCGCTTCAACTGGTACCGGTCGCGGCAGGTGGGCGGGCGGCTGCATCTATGGGGGCGGAACGCGCTCCGCATCTCCGACCTCGACTTCAAGGCGGCGGCGGCGGACGGGTTCGGCGACAGCTGGCCGCTTTCCTACGCCGATCTCGCGCCCTGGTATGCCCGCGTCGAGGAATTCCTCGGCGTGACGGGCGAGGCGGCGGGCATCGCGAACCTGCCCGACGGCTTCTATTCCGGCCCGCACCCGCTGACCGGGGCCGAACGCCGGCTGCTGGCCGAGATGGCCGACAAGTGGCCCGACCGGCCGGCGACGACCTGCCGGATCATCCACCACATGACGGACCGGGTGCCGCCGCCCCTGAAAGCCGCCGCCGCGACGGGACGGTTCGAGCTGCGCTCGGGTGCGGTGGTGGAGCGGATCGAGACCGACCCCGAGACCGGGCGCGCGACCGGCGTCAGCTATATCGACGCCGCGACGCGCGAACGGGTGACGGTGCCGGCCCGGCACGTCGCGGTCGCCGCCTCGACCATCGAGAGCGTGCGGATCCTCCTCAATTCGCGGGGCGGCCGGCACCCGGACGGGCTCGGCAATTCCTCCGGCAATCTCGGGCGCTACCTCTCGGACCACCTGATGGTCTTCCGCGCCGGCACCCTGCCCGGGATCGAGGGCATGGGCGAAGGCCACGACCCTTACGATTTCGGCCAGCAATCGGGGATCTACGTCCCCTCCTTCCGCAATGTCGGCAAGGATGACGGGCGCGGCTTCCTGCGCGGCTATTCGCTGCTCGGCTCGGTCGGGCGGCTGGAGCCGGGCTGGTTCTTCATGGCGATCGGCGAAGTGCTGCCGAGGGCGGAGAACCGGGTGGAACTGGACCCCGCGAAGCGCGACGCCTGGGGAATTCCGGCGGCGAAGGTCACGCTCCGGCATTCGGAGAACGAACGCGCGATGATCCGCGACATGAACGCGAGCCTGAAGGACCTGTCGGAGACCTTCGGCCTGCCCGACGACCTTCTGGGGCGCGAGAGCCTGATCTCGAAGCTCGCCTACAGGCTCGCCGGGCCGCTGGTCTACACGCCCGAAGGCGCCCTGATCCCCGGATCGTCGATCCACGAGACCGGCGGCGCCTGCATGGGCGACGACCCGAGGCGGCATGTGACCGACGCCCGGAACCGGCTGCACGACGCGCCGAACGTCCATGTCACGGATTCCGCGTCCTTCCCGACCAATCCTTTCCACAATCCCGGCCTGACGATCATGGCCCTGTCGGCCCGGGCCGGGGCGGCGATCGCCGGGGGCGGGGCGTAGCCTGAGGTTGATCCCGCGCGCCAATCCGCACGATATTGGGGCCATTGTCTGCATTTTCGCAACATCTGCCATGTTCTGACCGTAATCCTGCCTTTTTTCAGTCACGATTGCCGCCGGATGTGCGAGACTTCCCTTGGGTATTTTCAACGCGGGACTGCCGCCGAAGGGCGGCGGCGTCGGCCGGTGCGGTCGGTCGGGTCATCTGGTCCGGGTCTCCGGGGCGCTGGAGGGCCCGGCCACTTCGCCATGCGGGAATGGCCATTCTGTGCCGAGAGCCGGGCGAGATTGGAAAAAAACGACGCCCGGCGCGGGCTCCCGGAACCTGTCCCGGGGATGATCCGGGGCGTGGCCGCTCGCGCCAGAACGCGGTGCGGCGGGCCGGTCGCGAGGGGCGGAAGATCCATAAAGTATAACTGAAACAGCGTGTTACGCTTGTTTTCTGGCGCTCCCCTTTTCTACTAAAGTTTTAGTTTGACAAACGCTAACGGCTCGGCGGATGATCGCTTAGCCAGGAAAACTGGCTCTCATATCTCAGGGAGGAGACAGGATGCGGAAGTATCTTCTCTCCGCGGTGGCAGTGAGTGCTGTTATCGCGGGGGCAGGCTCGGCTTGGGCCGATGCCGCGGCCGCACAGAAATGGATCGACAACGAATTCCAGCCTTCTGTGCTCTCGAAAGACGAGCAGATGGCGGAGATGGAATGGTTCATCAAGGCTGCCGAGCCCTATGCGGGCATGGAAATCAACGTGCTGTCGGAGCTGATTCCGACGCACACCTACGAAGCCGAGGTGCTGACCAAGGCCTTCGAAGAGATCACCGGCATCAAGGTCAACCACCAGATCCTCGGCGAAGGCGAGGTCGTGCAGGCGGTCCAGACCCAGATGCAGACCAACCGCAATCTCTATGACGGCTATGTCAACGACAGCGACCTGATCGGCACGCATTCGCGGCTGCAGCAGGCGGTGAACCTCACCAAGTTCATGGCCGGCGAAGGCAAGGACGTGACCTCGCCGACGCTCGACCTGGACGACTTCATGGGCGCGAGCTTCACCACCGGTCCTGATGGCGACCTCTACCAGTTGCCCGACCAGCAGTTCGTGAACCTCTACTGGTTCCGCAAGGACTGGTTCGACAACCCCGATTTCCAGGCGCGCTTCAAGGCGAAGTACGGCTACGACCTCGGTGTGCCGGTCAACTGGTCGGCCTACGAGGATATCGCCGACTTCTTCACCAACGACGTCAAGGAGATCGACGGCGTCCGGGTTTACGGCCACATGGACTATGGCAAGCGTGCCCCCGACCTCGCCTGGCGGATGACCGACGCCTGGCTGTCGATGGCCGGCGCGGGTTCCCCGGGCGAGCCGAACGGCGTGCCGATCGACGAGTGGGGCATCCGCATGGAGGCGGGATCGTGCAACCCGGTCGGCGCCTCGGTGTCGCGCGGCGGAGAGGCCAACGGCCCGGCGGCGGTCTACGCCATCGCCAAGTGGGACGAGTGGCTGCGGAAATACGCGCCTCCGGGGGCGGCGTCCTACGATTTCTACCAGTCTCTGCCGGCGCTCGATCAGGGCAACATCGCCCAGCAGATCTTCTGGTACTCCGCGTTCGGCTCCGGCCTGGTCCGCCCGAGGTCCGAAGGCAACAACGTCGTCGATGACGAGGGCAACCTGCTGTGGCGGATGGCGCCAAGCCCGCATGGCCCCTACTGGAAGGAAGGCCAGAAGGTCGGCTACCAGGACGTCGGCTCGTGGATGATCCTGAAGTCGACGCCGATCGACCGCGCCAAGGCCGCCTGGCTCTACGCGCAGTTCGTGACCTCGAAGACCGTCGACACCAAGAAGTCCCATATCGGCCTGACCTTCATCCGCGACAGCACGGTGCGGCATGAAAGCTTCACCGAACGGGCGCCGAAGCTGGGCGGTCTGGTCGAGTTCTACCGCTCGCCCGACCGGGTGCGCTGGTCTCCGACCGGCATCAACGTGCCGGACTACCCGAAACTCACCCAGATCTGGTGGCAGCAGATCGGCGATGTGAACGCCGGCACCTTCACCGCGCAGGAAGCCATGGACCGGCTCGCCAAGGAGATGGACGACACCATGGCCCGCATGCAGGCGGTGGACGAGCAGGCCAATGTCTATGGCGGCTGCGGTCCGCGGCTGAACCCCGAGGTCGATCCGGCCGAGTGGCTCGGCAAGCCCGACGGGCCGAAGGCCAAGCTCGAGAACGAGAAAGAGCAGGGCGTGACCGTGCGCTATGAGGATCTGATCCAGCAGTGGGCCGAGAACTGAGGTCCTGACGCGAATGGCCCGTCCGGCGATGGCCGGGCGGGCAGGGCCGGGGCAGCACGCGCGCCCCGGCCTTCGCCAGCCGCGGGCTCTGGCCGGCGGACACGATCCGGGGAGGGGACATGGCGCTTGAACTGAAAGCGATCACCAAGCGCGTGGGCCAGGTGACGCATATCAAGGAAACATCGCTCGTGCTCGAGCCGGGACGGTTCAACGTCCTTCTGGGCGAGACGGGATCGGGCAAGACCTCGCTGATCAAGCTGATGGCCGGGCTCGACCGGGTGGCGTCCGGCCGGATCCTGATGGACGGCAAGGACGTGACGGGAATGTCGCCCCAGAAGCGCAATATCAGCCTCGTCCACCAGTTCTTCGTGAACTATCCGCATATGACGGTCTTCGACAACATCGCCTCCCCCTTGCGGGTCGCAGGCATGGCGAAGTCGGAGATCCAGGGCCGGGTGGAGGCGGCGGCGGATGTGCTGCAACTCAGGCCGATGCTGAAGCGGCGGCCGCATGAGCTGTCGGGCGGCCAGCAGCAGAGGACGGCGCTCGCCCGTGCCATCGCCAAGGAAGCGACGGCCGTCTTTCTTGACGAGCCGCTCGCCAACCTCGACTACAAGCTGCGCGAGGAATTGCGCGATCAGTTGCCCGACCTCTTCGCCGGCCGCGGGGCGGTCGTCGTCTATGCGACCTCGGAGCCGGCCGAGGCGCTGATGCTCGGCGGCCGGACGGCGCTGATGCAGGACGGGCGGGTGACGCAGTTCGGCCCGACCGCGGAGATTTTCCGCCACCCGAACACGCTGACCTCGGCCAAGGTCTTTTCCGACCCGCCGATCAATTCCGCGCCGGTGACCAAGAAGGGCGACCGGATGGAGCTTGGCCACGGTGTCGGCTGGGCGCTGAGCGGGGCCGCGGCGGGCCTGCGCGACGGCGCCTACACGGTGGCGATCCGGCCCAACTACATCTCGCCCCTGCGCTCCGACCGCGCGCATGTGCCGATGACCGGAACGGTGCAGATCACCGAGCTTTCGGGGTCCGAATCCACCGCGCATTTCCGCATGGGGGCGGAGACCTGGGTCTCGCTCGCGCCCGGCGTCCATCCCTACCGCGTCGGCGAGGATCACGAGTTCTTCATGGACCCCGACCATTGCTTCTATTTCGCGCCCGACGGCGCCTTCGTGGCCTGAGGAGGGCGAGATGGCCAAGATCACCCTCGACAAGCTTCGCCACAGCTACATGGGCGACCCGAAGGGGCCGGAGGACTATGCGCTGAAGGAGATCAACATCGACTGGCAGGACGGCGGCGCCTATGCGCTCCTCGGGCCGTCCGGTTGCGGAAAATCGACGCTTCTCAATATCATATCCGGACTTCTTCAACCATCGGAGGGGCGCATATTGTTCGACGGAAAGGACGTGACCGGCCTGCCGCCGGATCAGCGCAACATCGCCCAGGTGTTCCAGTTCCCGGTGATCTACGACACGATGACGGTCTACGACAACCTCGCCTTCCCGCTGCGCAATCGCGGCGTCGACGAGGCCCGCGTGAAGGCCCGGGTCGAGGAGATCGCGGCGATGCTCGAAGTGACCGAGATGCTGCGGACCCGGGCGTCGAACCTTTCACCCGACAACAAGCAGAAGATCTCGATGGGGCGCGGCCTTGTCCGCGACGACGTGAACGTGGTGATGTTCGATGAGCCGCTGACCGTGATCGACCCGCATCTGAAGTGGAAATTACGATCCAAACTCAAGGAGTTGCACCAGAGGGTGAAGGTGACGATGATCTATGTCACCCATGACCAGACCGAAGCGCTGACCTTCGCCGATCAGGTCGTGGTGATGCAGGACGGCGAGGTCGTGCAGATCGGCACGCCCGTCGATCTCTTCGACCGCCCGGCCCATACCTTCGTCGGCCATTTCATCGGCTCGCCGGGGATGAACGTCCTGCCGGCCGAACTGCGCGACGGGCGCGCCTTCTTCATGGGCGAGGCGGTGGCGCTGGAAGGCGCCGTCGCGCCCGGCGACGGGCGGCACGAGATCGGGGTCCGGCCGGAATTCGTCTCGCTCGCCGAGCGCGGCCTCAGGGCGACGGTGCGCAAGGTCATGGACCTCGGCCGCCATTCGGTGATCGACGTGGTGGCGGGCGACACCCGGATCAGCGCCATCGTCGAGGGCGATGTGCCGGGGCAGGGCGAGGCTGTTCACCTCGCCTTCCGGCCCGACCAGACCCGGCTATACCGCGACGGCTGGATCGCCACGGAAAAAGGGAGGGCCGCCTGATGCGCAAGGTCAACCAGAAAGGCTGGTTCTTCGTCCTGCCGGTGCTGATCCTCGTCGCCTTCAACGCGCTCGTGCCGATGATGACGGTGGTCAACTACTCGGTGCAGGAGACGTTTGGCGACAATGTCTTCTTCTGGCAGGGGCTCGACTGGTTCCAGCAGATCCTGCGCTCGGACCGCTTCCACGCCGCCCTCGGGCGGCAGTTCCTGTTCACCGGCATGATCCTCGCGATCGAGGTGCCGCTCGGCGTGATCATCGCGCTGTCGATGCCGCGCAAGGGTTTCTGGGTTCCGGTCTGCCTCGTCACGATGGCGCTGCCGATGCTGATCCCGTGGAACGTCGTGGGGGCGATGTGGAACATCTTCACCCTGCCCGATATCGGCCTTCTGGGCTACCTGATGAACCACACGCTCGGCATCAATTACAACATGACGCAGGACCCGGTCGCGGCCTGGATCACCGTCATCTTGATGGATGTCTGGCACTGGACCTCGCTCGTCGTGCTCTTGTGCTATGCCGGGCTCGTCTCCATCCCCGATGCCTATTACCAGGCGGCGAAGATCGACGGGGCGTCGAACTGGTCGGTCTTCCGCTACATCCAGTTGCCGAAGATGAAGCAGGTGCTGACCATCGCGGTCCTCCTGCGCTTCATGGACAGCTTCAACATCTATACCGAGCCCTTCGTGCTGACCGGCGGCGGGCCGGGCAATTCCACGACGCTGCTGTCGATCGACCTCGTGAAGATCGCGCTTGGCCAGTTCGACCTCGGCCCGGCGGCGGCGATGAGCCTGATCTACTTCGCGATCACGCTCTTCGTGTCGTGGCTCTTTTACACGCTGATGACGCGCAACGACGCGAAATAGGGGATCAAGATGCGAAAAAGATCAATTATCCCGATCCTCTACATCCTGTTCCTGATGTTGCCGATCTACTGGCTCGTGGCGATGAGCTTCAAGACCACGCAGGAGATCCTCGGCGGCTTCTCGCTGTTTCCGAAAGTCTGGACGCTGGCGAGCTACCGGACCATCTTCACCGATCCGACCTGGTACTGGGGATACATCAACTCCATCGCCTATGTGTCGATCAATATGGTGATTTCCGTCACCGTGGCGCTTCCGGCGGCCTATGCGTTCTCGCGCTACCGGTTCCTCGGCGACAAGCAACTCTTCTTCTGGCTCCTGACCAACCGGATGGCGCCGGCGGCGGTCTTTGCGCTGCCGTTCTTCCAGCTTTATTCGGCGGTCGGGCTTTTCGACACCTACTGGGCGGTGGCGCTGGCGCATTGCCTGTTCAACATCCCGCTCTCGGTCTGGATCCTCGAAGGCTTCATGGGCGGCGTGCCGAAGGAACTGGACGAGACCGCCTTCGTCGACGGCTATTCCTTCCCGCGCTTCTTCGCGACCGTCTTCCTGCCGACGATCAAGGCCGGGGTGGGCGTCGCCGCGTTCTTCTGCTTCATGTTCTCCTGGGTGGAGCTTCTGCTGGCCAAGACCCTGACGGCGGTCTACGCCAAGCCCATCGCCGCGACGATGACCAAGACCGCCTCCTCGGCGGGATACGAACTTGGCCTGCTCGCCGCCGCCGGGACGCTGACGATCATTCCCGGCGCCATCGTCATCTGGTTCGTCCGCAACTACATCGCCAAGGGCTTCGCCCTGGGGAGGGTGTGATGCGCTGTCTCGCGATCCTTCCCGCCCTCGTGCCGACGCTGGCGGGTGCCCAGCAGGCGGGCTGGGGCAATCTCGGCAAGCCGGTGGAAAAGGCGTTTTCCTGGACCGATCCGCTCTGGCCGTCGTTCTGGATGGCCTGGACGCCGGCGACGCTTCTGGTCTTCATCGGCATCTTCGCGGCGATGGCGGTGCTGACAGTCCTCGAAATCCGCCACCCCGGCGGCGATGAGCGGCGCGGTGCGCTCGGCCTGACCACCACGCGGGGCGACCGGCTCTTCATCACCCTGCTCGGCACCAGCTACATCTTCATGGCCTGGCTCGGCCTCATCGGAATGCCGCTCTGGTGGCCGCTGGCGCTGTCCGTCGCATGGGGCGTCTTCTGCTTCTGGAAGGTCTGAATGCCATAGCATTTGGAGAAAGACGGAAAGCCGGGTAGAAAGAATGCATGAGGATCGTGCAGTATCAGGACCGAAGCCGAGATGAGCGCAAAGAAAAAGACGAAATTCCTGACCGAAGTGGAGCTGGAATTCATGTCGAAGCTCTGGGATCGGGGCGCGGCCACGGTGCGCGAGGTGCAGGACGCGCTCGCGCCCGCGCGCAAGCTCGCCTACACCTCGGCGGCGACGATCCTGCGGATCCTCGAACAAAAGCAATTCGTGACAAGCACGAAACAGGGCAAGACCTTTATCTACAAGGCGACGCTGAGCAAGGATGCCTATCAGTCGCGATCGCTGAAGAACCTCTCCGAAAAGCTGTTCGACAACGCGCCGGCGACCCTCGTCGCACGGCTCGTCGATGACGACGATCTGTCTCAGGAGGCGCTCGACGAGATCCGGGCGCTGATAGATAAGAGGCTCAGGGATGATAAACGCTGACACCCTTTTCGACGCCTATCTCGATGTGAACCTGCTTCTGGCCTTCGTCTGCGGCCTCTGGTTCGTCCTTGCCCGATTGCTCGACATGGCGGGGCTGTCCCATGCCGTCACGGCGCGGCTGAGGATGCTGCGGGCGGTATTCCTCGCGGTCATCGTCAGCCCGGTCTTCGTGGCGCTCTTCGTGCTGGTCAGCCGGGCCGGCTATGCGCCGCCCGAGCATTCGGTCAACCTCGCCGATTTCATCGTCGCGCAATACCTTCAGGGCCGGTTCGATATGAACCCCTCGGCGCTCGAGGAGATGCTGAACCTGCGCAGCCGGATCGGCGAGGCGATGGCCTCGCCCGCCGGGCAGGCGTTGGAATGGGCGCTGGCGGCCGGCATCCTGACCTGTCTCGCGCGGCTCGGCTGGAGCATTCTGACGCTGCGCCGGCTGATCGCCGACAGCTATGTCTGGCGCCGTTTCGGGCGGGTCGAGCTTCGGGTGTCGGACACCGCGAGCGTGCCGTTTTCCACCCGCGGGATCCGGTCGCGGATCGTGGTCCTGCCCTCGGCGATGCTGGCGCGGGAGAGCGATCTGAGGATCGCGCTCGGCCACGAATTGCAGCATCTGCGCCAGGGCGATGTGGAATGGGAGATCGTGATGGGCCTGATCCGGCCGTTCCTGTTCTGGAACCCGGCCTTCTACATCTGGAAGCACCAGGTGGAGGAGTTGCGTGAGCTTTCGTGCGACCGGCAGGTTCTGTCGCGGCGGGGCTACGATGTCGCGGCCTATTGCGACTGCCTGCTGCGCGTCTGTCACGACGGGTTGCGCCCGCGCCGCCTGCTGGCGGTCGAGGCCCCGGTCGTGGCGTTGCTGCGAACCGACAACCGGATCTTCGGCGGCCGGTCCGCGGCGCTTCTGAAGCGCCGGATGATGTCGGTTATCGAGGGAAGGGCGGAGCGGCATCCGGGTCTGGCCTTCGCGCTGCTGGCGGGGCCGGTGCTGGTGCTTACGCTGACCGCCTCGGTCGCGATCCGCAAGCCCGGCGACTGGAGCCAGGACCGCATCATGCTCTCCACCATCGTCAACCTCGAAAGGCTGGCGGCGGTGAACGGGCCGGTGCCAAGCTTCGGTTCGCCCGGATACTGAGCCGCTCCGTCGGGTCGGGGCGGATCGGGGCGGGTCGGGGTCGATTTCGGAAAGTCAAAGGTCTTCGGCAATCTGGCCTTAACGGAGGGTGCGTTCTGGCCCTACGGTCGCGGACGCTTTCGTGATGATCTCGGCGTGAGCCCCGCATTCCCCCCGCATTCCCTCCGCGCGGGAAATACGGCATGATCCGGCAAGGCGGCAGCCCACCAGCAAAAGGCAAGGCAGATGAACAACCCTGTGTATTCCAACGATATTTCCGAAGTTGTCGAAGCCGACCGCGCGCATCTCTGGCATCACCTGATCCAGCACAAGCCCTTCGAGACCAACGATCCCCGGATCATCGTCGAGGGCAAGGGCATGCGGGTCTGGGACGCGCGAGGCAAGGAGCACCTCGACGCGGTGTCGGGCGGGGTCTGGACGGTGAATGTGGGCTATGGCCGCGAGTCGATCGCCAAGGCGGTCTACGACCAGCTGGTGAAGATGAACTATTTCGCCAACTCGGCCGGCTCCATCCCCGGCTCGATCTTCGCCAGGATGCTGATCGAGAAGATGCCGGGCATGGCCCGGGTCTACTACACCAACTCGGGCTCGGAGGCGAACGAGAAGGCCTTCAAGATGATCCGCCAGATCGCCCACAAGCGCAATGGCGGCCGGAAGCACAAGATCCTCTACCGCGACCGCGACTATCACGGCGCCACCATCGCCGCGATGTCGGCGGGCGGGCAGGAGGAGCGCAACGCGCAATACGGGCCCTTCGTTCCGGGCTTCGTCAAGGTTCCGCATTGCCTCGAATACCGTCGCCAATGGGAAGGCGAGAATTACGGCGAAATGGCCGCCAATGCGATCGAGGAGGTGATCCTGCGCGAAGGCCCCGATACCGTCGGCGCGCTCTGCCTCGAGCCGGTGACGGCGGGCGGCGGCGTCATCGTGCCGCCCGAGGGCTACTGGGAACGGGTGGGCGAGATCTGCCGCAAGTACGAGATCCTGCTGCATATCGACGAGGTCGTCTGCGGCGTCGGCCGCACCGGCACCTGGTTCGGCTACCAGCATTACGGGGTGAAGCCCGATTTCGTCACGATGGCGAAGGGCGTGGCCTCGGGCTACGCCGCGATCGCCTGTTGCGTCACCACCGAGGCGGTGTTCGAGATGTTCAAGGACGACGCCTCGGACCCGATGAACTATTTCCGCGACATCTCCACCTTCGGCGGCTGCACCGCCGGCCCGGCGGCGGCGGTCGAGAACATGCGGATCATCGAGGATGAGGGTCTTCTGGAAAACACCGTGAAGATGGGCGAGCGGGTGATGAACAATCTCCGCGCGCTGATGGACAAGCACCGGGTGATCGGCGATGTGCGCGGCAAGGGGCTGTTCTGCGGTGCCGAGCTGGTGGCCGACCGCCAGACCAAGGAGCCGGTGGACGAGAAGAAAGTGCAGGCGGTGGTTGCGGATTGCATGGCGCAAGGGGTGATCATCGGCGCCACCAACCGCTCGCTGCCGGGGATGAACAACACGCTCTGCCTCTCTCCGGCGCTGATCGCGACGGCGGACGATATCGACGAGATCACGGGCGCGATCGACAAGGCGCTGACGAAGGTCTTTTCCTGACAGAGGTGTCGCCCGCTGGCGCGGGCGACCCGTGTGGGGGCGCTGCCCCCACACCCCCGGGGTATTTTCGCTACGAAGAAGCGGGGCCGGGTCAGCCGGGCAGACGGGCGCAGGTTTGCGCGATGGCGCCGGTGGCGCCGGCGCAGCGCAGCCAGATGTCGAAACCGCGCGAGGACCCCGCCGGGCGGTAATCGTCAAGGATCGCGGGCCAGTCCGGTTCGGGGGCCATGTAGCCCTCCCAGGTGAAGCTGTCATCGTCGATATAGTAGGCTTTGCGTTCAACGATCAGCAGGTCGGGGTGGCGGGTCGTGAGGTCTGCCATGATATCCTGCCGGACGCGGGTCAGGATATCCTCGAACCGCGCGCATCTTTCGGGGGCGGTCGCGCAATCGGTGGTCGCAAGAGCGCCAAGTGCGCCCGGGACCGGCCAGAGATGGGGATAGCGTCCGCTCCAATCCGTGCCGAGGGTCAGCGCGAGGGGGGGGCCGGACGTCACATGGGTCGACAGCACCATGACACCGTCGACCTGCCAGGCGGGGTCGATGTCTGCAACGAGTTCGGTGAGCAACGGGTTCTGGTAGGGGCCCTGAAGGGCGCTGAACCAACCCGAGACCAGGATGGCAAGGCCGGCCAGAACGGCAATCGGCGTGACGCGGGAGGCATTTGCCAGGACCCGGAAGCAGGCCATGAGCGCGAAACCCTCGAACGGGATCGCGTGATACCGAAACCCGTTCCACTGGATGATGTAGGCGGCGAGCCCGCCGAGTGACGCGGCGACGAAAAGCCCGGTTCCCGGCGGCACGTTGCGCCCGCTGAGGAAGACCAGCGCGAAAAGCGAGAAGGGCGCGGCGGTCACGAGGAGGAAGCCGAGGGTGCGGTCCTCTGGCAGGGCGATGGCCCCGTAGACGTCGCGCGCCAGCGGGACCACCTCGCGGAAATACTCGGGATGCAGCGCCCAGGCGGCACCGACATAGGCGAGGCCGACCGCGCCCATGGTCAGGTTCTCCGCCGACAGGACCGGCCGCAGGCTGCGCGCCGCCGCGACCTGCCACAGCGTGACAGCCGCCGGGATCAGGAGGAAGAAGGGCTTGAGGCAGATGCCGATGCCGGCCACGGCGGAGAGCGCGATGAGGGTCCGGCGGGGGAGCGGGTCGCGGCGGGGCAGTTGCGCCACGAGCCAGGGCGCGACGAGGATCAGCATGACCTGTTCGCGCTGCGCGATGTCGTTCATCGCCGGCATCACCATGCCGACCGCAAGCCCCAGCAGCGCCACCGCGCTGCGGGGCGCGGAATGGGCCAGGTCTTCGGGCAAGAGGCGCAGGCAGGCCAGAAGGCTTATCCCCATCGCCGCGCAGATCACGGTATATTGCGCGTTCGGCCCGCTCATCCCGGTCAGGTCGGACAGGATCAGGGGCGGCACCGTCAGGTAGAAATTCAAGGGCGGGTTGACCTCGAATATATCGACGTAGAGCCGCGCGCCCTCCAGCCATTCGCGGGTCGCAAGCAGGTACCAGGCGGTATCGTGATTGATCGTCCGCCCCCATTCGAAGACCAGCAGCAGAAGCGGGAACCCGATGGCAAGCACGATCCCGGCCGTTGCGGGGCGGGCCGAGGCCGTGGGGTTGGCCAGGGTCTGGGGTTGGGTGGTGCTGGTCATGGGTCGGGGCCGGACTGTTTCACTTTGCGGGTCAATATGCCGATCACTATGGCCGCAATATGGAAAGCCGGGCGCAATTCATGTCGGCCTGTCGCGATGCGCGCGCCATC
>WOZM01000225.1 GCA_011620265.1 Paracoccaceae bacterium | reverse complement strand
TCCTTGTGGGCGACGAGATCGGCGAAGAAGGCCGAGCCGCATTCGGCGCGGACCTGCACGGCCCCGGCCGAAAGCCCGCCCATCGAGTCCTCCACGCTCTCGATGAGCGCCTGGCAGCGCTTGCGGAGCGCCCCCGAGGCCGGGCTTGCGTTGTCGAGGTCGAAGTCGATCTCGGCCGCCGGAGAGATGCCGAACTCGGTGAAGTAGTTGATCACCGTGGCGTGGTCCTTCGGGTCCTTCACCAGCCCCTGGATGCCGTTCAGAAGGTGGTACTCGAAGGTCGTCTCGGCGTCCTGGCGGAGCTTCCTGAGCCGGTAGGCCACTTCGGTCTGCACCTGCTGGGTAGCACTCTCCGAGCCGAAGTCGCGGACGGACTGGATCTCGGAGGCCCAGAGCACGTCCTGCTTCTTGAACTGCCGGCAGACGAAGGCGCGCATCTCGCGCCGGTCGGGAACCTGCTGCTCGTAGGCCGACCCGCGCTCGGAGAACGGGATCAGCGACAGCGTGCCGTCCCGGCTCTCGATCACGACGGTGCGGGAGCGCACGCCGCGCGGGCTGAAGAGGTTCGAGCCAGAGAGCAGCGCGGGCTTGTAGGGGATGTTCTCGAGCGCGCGGGTGAGCTCGACGATGGTGAAGGCATCGCCTTCGAAGATGTCCATGGTGGCCATGAGGATGCCTCCTGTCGGAATTGGATCAGCGGACGAGGATGCCCGCGGCGAGGAGCGCCGCATGGGCGGCCGCGATTTCGCCCTCGCTGGGCGTGCCGGCAAAGACGAGGTCGTGACGGTTGACGATGGCGGGTCCTCGGACGACGGCGACGGCCGGCGCATCGCCACCGGACGCATCCGCCTTGCCCCAGAGCACCGCCACGGCGGTCTCGGTGCCGTCGACGGCGGCCGGGTCGTGGGCCGCGTACTTGCCAGAGGCGGTGATTTGGCCCAGCACCGTGCCGGGTTGATGCGTGCCCGCGGCGACGGTGATCGTCTCGCGGGTGTAGTCGCGGAAGGCTTCCCAGACGAGGAAGCCGCCGGGGTGCGTGGCCTCATTCAGCGTGGTCATGGTGTCATCCTTTCAGCTTGAAGGTGCGGGCGACGATCTCGCCCCAGGGGCGCGCGGCCGATTGGCGGCCGGGCTGCGGGTGATGGGGCGCGATCTCGGGTTCGGCCTCGGCCTTGGCGGCGAGGAGCGCGGTGCGCACCTCGTCGAGGCTCGCGTTCTCTTCGAGGAAGCGGCCGGCCATCTGCGGCTGGCCCGCAAGGCGGCAGAGATCGACCACGGCCCGGGCATGCCCGATGGCCTCTGCGCGGATCGTGGCGGGGTCCGGCGGTGCGCCGCTCGGCGGCGGCGAATTGGCTGGTGGCTGAGGCGCGCCGGGGGCGGCCGCCTGCTCGTCGTCGGCATCAGACAGCTGATCGCCTTCAGCGTCGCCGTCGGTCTCCTCGTCCGCTTCGATTTCGGCGCCGTCGGGGTCCGGATCCGCTTCGACCTGCTCTACCAACACCGGCGGCGCGTTCCGGAAGCGCCCGATGTCGAAGCGCGAGACGATCCGGACGGGGTCGATCAGCCGGTCGGCGAAGCCCTGCGCCACGGCGTCAGACGCATCGAACCAGGTCTCGGCGGACATGAGCCCAGACACCTCCTCAGTCGTTCGGCCGGATTTCGCGGCATAGCCCGAGACGAGGCTGCCCTTCACCTTGTCGAGCGCCTCGGCCATGGCGCGCATGTCCTCGGCCGTGCCCATCACGAGGCCGGCCGGATCGTGGATCATCAGGAAGGCGTTCTCGGGCATGACGATCTCGTCGCCCGCCATGGCGACATAGGAGGCCGCCGAGGCGGCAATGCCGTCGATCCAGACCGTGACCGTGCCCTCGTGCCGTTTCAGCGCGTTGTGGATCGCGACCGCATCGAAGACCGATCCGCCGGGGCTGTTGAGCCGGAGATCGACGGGCGTGCCCTCGGGCAGCGCGCCGAGTTCCACGAGGAAGCCCTTCGCCGAGACCCCGCAGGCGCCGATCTCGTCATAGATCGCCACTTCCGCACCAGCCTTCACTGTATTGGGGCCCCGGGCGCGGATCGCATACCAGCTTGCCATGTCGTCACTCCTGTTCGGTGGCCGGATCGGTCGCCGCGGCGCCGTCGTCCGTATCGTTGCCGGCGCCATTGCCGGGCTCGGCCCGCGTTGCAGGCGTCGCGCGGGCGCCTCGCGTCTCGCCGGGGCTCGTGCGGTAGCGCAGGCCGAGACCCGTCGCGCGCGCGGCGTCGGCGGCGTTCTCGCGGTCGACTTCCTCGATGTCGTAGCCGGTGGCCTCGACCACCTTGCGCCGCGAGGTGATGCCGGCCTCCATTGCCAGCACCTGCGCCTGGATGTCCTTCAGCGGATCGACCCAGTCCCAGCGCGGCGGGATCCACTGCACCATCCGCGCAGCCGCCGGGTCGGGCAGGTCGAGGCGGCCCGCCAGTTGCGCGGTTTCCAGCCAGCGCGCCCAGATGGGACGGCAGAGCTGATGCGCGATCACGCCGTGCTGCAACTGGCCAATGCGGCGGCGTAACTCGACGAGCTCCGCCCTGAGGCTCGAGTAATACGCCTGCCGGACATCGCCCGTGACGAGGTGATAGGGCAGCCCCAGAGAGGCCGAGACCGCCAGCAGTGTCCGATACTGGAACGCTTCGTAGCCGCCGCCGACATCCGCCGGGGACGAAAACTTCACGTCCTCGCCCGGCAGCAGCACCTGCATCGTGCCGGGTTCGAGGCTCGCGATGGCCGCGCCGTCGAGATCCGCCTCCGCCTCGCCCATCATGGGCTCTTCGGGCGCGGTCTTGGTGATGAAGCCCGCGAACATCGCCGCGGTCTTCTTCCGGTCGAGCTCTGCGTCGTCGTACTGGTCGAGCAGGAACAGCCGCACCATTGCGGGTGCGATATGCGGCAAGCCCCGGATCTGGCCCGCGTCGATGGGCCGGTAGATATGCAGAACGTCCGCCGCCGGCACGCTCACCGTCTCCGGAATGACTGCCCCCTGATCGGTGCTGTCGCCCGGATGGCGACGACGGAAGTGATAGGCCACGCGCCGACCGATCGCATCGAACTCGATCCCGCAGCGGATGCGGTTGCCGTTCGCCGCGGTCTCGGTCTTCTCGAAGGGCAGCATCTCGGACTGGAGAAGCTGCAGCTGGAGCGGGACGAGCAGTCCGTCCTCCGCCCGGCGCGGGCGCAGCCGGACGAAGCATTCGCCCGCGACGAACATCTCCCGGGCGACCATGGCCTGCAGGCCGTAGAAGTCCGTCAGCCCGTCCGCGTCGGCCTCGTCGGTCCAGGCGAGCCAGAGCTGCTGCACCCGGTCGCGCAGATCGGCGTCCCCGATCAGCGACGAGGGCTTGATCCCGTCCCCGACCAGGTTCGCCGCGAAGGCTTCGCAGGCGTTAGCGGCGTACCCATTGGTCACGACCAGTTCGCGGGACCGCGCCAGAAGCCGCGGGCCGCCCGAGGCGACCAGCGCGTTGATGTTCTCGAGCGGCGGGTTCCAGCCGCGCAGCCGCCGCTTCGCCATCGCACCTTCCAGACGGGCGCGCAGTCCGGAGGGACCGTGGCTCCGGGGGAGCCGCGTAAGCCCGGAGGACGCGGGGCCTGTGGAACTCCGGCGGCGGAAACGGTCGAAGATGCCCATGGGTTCAGAGCCCCTTCGCCGTCGTCACGCGCACATGCCGGACGATCCGACGCCCTTCGGCTGCGGCGATCTCACGGTCCAGCGCTTCGATGGCCCGATCGATCTCGGCGACGCTCCGATAGTCCACGGTCTTGCCGTCATAGCTGACCCGCGCCACGCCCGAGGACCGCTGCGCGGCCAGCGCGTCGCGGCGGGCGCGGATCTCTGCGGCCGTGGCCATTGGGTCACCTCATGTAGCTCGACCGCACCGTGCGCCGGCGCGGCGTCGTTCGGGTCGGGACGGACAGCGCCGCTGCCGCGCCGGCCTCGGATCCTTCCGGCTTCGCCACACCGAGCTGCGCTTCCAGATCGGCCCACCGCGCCTCGGGGCGGATCGCTGGCCCGAGGATCCACGCGGCCGCGCGGGCATAGACCCGGGTGTCCAGCGCCTCGTTGCGCTCGCGGAGCTTCTGCCATTCGAGCCGCGTGAAGCCACGCTTGCCCTTCACCGTCACCAGCTGCTCGGCGGTCAGCTGCTTCAGCCATTCGCCGTCCGCCCAGTCCGGCAGGTGGATCGTGCCGGGCGGGCACAGAGCGCCCGCCGCCTGTTCTTCCCTCGTCGGCCGGTCCTGCCGCAGGAAGCGATAGGTCTCGGCCTTGAAGGTCGATGTGGCCACGGTCCAGAGCCGGGCGCCGCGCCGGAGCCGCTTGCCCGCGACGGTCGCGTCGACATAGGTCGGCCCGGTCA
>WOZM01000254.1:16085-22072 GCA_011620265.1 Paracoccaceae bacterium | reverse complement strand
AGGCGGCGGGCTTCGACGTGGTGCTGATCGAGACGGTGGGCGTCGGCCAGTCGGAGACGCTGGTCGCCGAGATGACCGACCTTTTCGTGCTGCTGTTGGCGCCCGCGGGCGGCGACGAGTTGCAGGGCGTCAAGCGCGGCATCATGGAGATGGCGGACCTCATCCTCGTCAACAAGGCGGATGGCGAGCTGAAATCCACCGCGATGCGGACCTGTGCCGATTATGCCGGGGCGCTCCGCCTCCTGCGGAAGCGCAAGCAGGACCCTGAAGGCTTCCCGAAGGCGATGTGCGTCTCGGCGGCCGAAGGAACGGGGCTCGACACCGCCTGGGCCGAGATGCGGGCGCTGGCGGAGTGGCGGCGCGAGAGCGGGCATTTCGACGCCAGGCGGGCCGAACAGGCGCGGCACTGGTTCGAGGAAGAGGTGCGGCAGGGGCTCCTGGCGCGGCTGAACGCCGATCCGGCGATCCGGGCGCGGATGGACGCCCTGGGCGCGGCGGTCGAGGCCGGCCAGAAGGCGCCGGGGAAAGCCGCGGCGGAGCTTCTGGCGGCATTGGGCGACGGGTGAGGTCGGGTTGTAAGGTGGGTTTGAACCCACCTTGCCGTGCCCGCCTGAGGAACGGGTGGGTTGAAACCCACCTTACGGGGCCTCAGATCTTCATCTTCTTGAAGATCGGCTCCGGGATGTGCCGGATGATCAGCATGATGTAGCGCCAGAAGAACGGCGTGTAGATCGTGTTGCGGCGCTTCCTGACCGCCTTCAGGATGTCGCCGGCCACCGCTTCGGGCGCGGCCACGAGGAACATGCCGGGCAGGCCCCAGGTCATCGCGGTGTCGACGAAGCCGGGCTTGACCGTCACCACATGCCCGCCGGCCCGCGTCAGACGGTTGCGGAGGCCGGAGAGATAGGTCGCGAAGCCGGCCTTGGCCGAGCCGTAGACGTAGTTGCCGATCCGCCCCCGGTCGCCGGCGACCGAGCCGACGCCGACGACCGTCCCGCCGCCGCGCGCCTCCATCACCGGGGCGAGCATCTGCAGGAAGCGGGCGGGGCCGGTGTAGCTGTCGGTCACGACGCCGTCGATCAGCGACGGATCGGCGTCGATCGCCGCCTGTTCGGGCATGGACCCCACGAAGACGGCGGCGTTCAGCTCGCCCTCCTCGGCTTCCATCCGCGCGATCAGCGCGGCGAAGCCCTTGGGCTTGCGGGCGTCGAACTCCACCGCCTCGGCCAGCCGCGCGCCGCGCAAGGCGCAGTCGGCGGCCAGCGCCGCGAGGTCGTCCTTGTCGCGCCCGGCCAGCAGCACCGCCGCGCCATTGGCCGAGACCGCGCGGGCGAAGGCGCGGGCCATCGCCGAGGTGGCGCCGAGAATGATCCAGGTCGAATTCATGCGGCACTCCTGAGGCTGAGGCGTCGGACGAGGTCGGTGATCAGCGCACCGTCCGGATCGGCCTTGGCGACCTCCGCCTGCCAGGCGGCAAGGTCGGGATACATCGCCGGAACATCGGTGCCGCGCGCGAGACTGTCCTTGGCGAAATAGAGCCGCCCGCCGGCATCGACCGAGAGCGTCTCGAGTCGCCGGATCAGCTCGCGCGCCTCGGCACGGTTGGGGAAATCGACGGCGAGCGTATAGCCCTCCATCGGGAAGCTCAGGAACCCCGCTTGCCCCGGTCCCATGCGTTTGAGCACCGCGAGCGGCGAGGCGAGGCCGGACCCCGCGATCTCTTCCAGCATGTCGCGCAGGGCGGGCGCGGAGGCGAGCGGCACGACGCACTGGAACTGGTGGAAGCCGCGCTTGCCGTAGAGCCGGTTCCAGTCGTGGATCTTGTCGAGCGGGAAGAAGAAATCCGAGATCGGCTTGACCACGGTCCGCCCGGTCGCGGGGACCCGGCGGTAATAGGCGGCGTTGAAGGCGCGCACCACCGGCCCGGCCAGCGCAAATTTCGGCGCATCGAACGGCACCTTGCGGTTGTTCACCCGCTTCGGGACGAGGCCGGAGCCGGTCTCGCCCTCCTCGAGGATGCCGCGGCCGAGTGCTGCACCGGTCGCGGTCGCGTCGATCCAGCCGACGGTATAGGTCGCCTCTGAGGCGTCGAGGAGGGCAAGGAATTCGTCCCAGCCCTCGACCCGCCGTTCGGTGACGACCATCACGTCGCCCTTGCAGGGCAGAAGCCTGAGCCGTGCCGAGACGATGACCCCGGTCTGGCCGAGCCCGCCCGCCGTGGCGCGGAAAAGGTCCGGCGTCTTCTCGCGCGAGACCTCGACAGGGCCGTTCGCGGTCAGGAGCGTGAGCGAGACGACATGTTCGCAGAACGAGCCGGCATGGTGGTGGTTCTTGCCGTGCACGTCCTGGCCGATGCAGCCGCCGACGGTGGCGAAGCCGGTGCCGGGCATCACCGCCGGCAACCAGCCTTTCGGCGCGAAGGCGGCGGCGATCTCGCCCACGCGGGCGCCGGCCTCCACGTCGAGCACGCCGGTCGTGGGGTCGAAGCCGAGCATCCGGTCGAGCCGGGTCATGTCGATCACCCGGCCGCCATCGTTCAGCGCGGCGTCGCCGTAGCTGCGGCGCATTCCGATCGCGGGCACCAGCCCGTCCTTCAAAAGCGCGTCGAGGACGCGGCGGCGTTCCGGCCGGGCGATCTCGCCCGTGGCGGTCAGCGCGCGGCCCCAGCCGGCATAGTCAGCGGTCTTCCAGAGCATTTGCCCCCCTCAGGGAATGGCGTTCGGCGAAGGGGAAGACGGCCATGCCGATCCCGAGCGCGAACCAGAGTGTGGTGACGCGGATGATCGCGGTGGCGGGCACCGAGACCTCCATCGGAATGCCGTCGAGCGACAGAAGCGCGATCATCGCGGCCTCCGCCCCGCCGACACCGCCCGGCGCGCCGGTCAGGCCGCCCGCGAGGGTCGAGAAGACGAAGATGGCGATGGCCTTCATGAGGCCGATATCGGCCCCCATCCAGCCGAGCAGGAGGTGGAACGCGTAGCCTTCGGCGAGCCAGCCGGCAATGCCGAGGCCGAGCGCCGGGACCATCGCCCCCGCCCCCGCGAAGCGGTCGAGCGAGCGGGCGGCGGCGCGGAGCCGGCCGAATAGCCGCGGCATTCGCCCGGTCGCCCGGTGGGTGAGGGTGACGAGGGCGGTCAGAAGCTTCGGCCGTGTCGCGACGACGGCGGCGGCCAGCGCCAGCAGCGTCACCGGCACGGCCCCCGCGACCCCGGTCGTTGCCAGGGAGATGGAAAGCCCGAGGATCAGCGCCATCGCCGCAAGGTCGGAGGCGCGGTCGACAAGGGCGAGCGGCGCCGTGCGTTCGAAACTCCACCCCGTTTCGCGCCTCAGCCAGCGCATGCGGACCAGCTCGCCCACCCTTCCGGGGGTCACGATCATCGCGAAACCGCCGAGGAAGTGGCGCAGGTTCTGCGTGAGCGTCGTCGCCAGGCCGAGGCGGTGGGCGAAGAAGTGCCAGCGCAGGCCGCGCAAGAGGTAGTTGGCGAATGACAGGGCCAGCAGGATTGCCCCCTGCAAAAGCGTCAGGCGGGCGATCTGGGCGCGGGTTTCTTCCCACCCCGTGGCGGCGGCAAGGCCGACGAGCCCGGCGGCGAAGAGCGCGAGAAGCCCGCCGACCACCGCGACTTCCCGCAACCGCCGCGAAGGCGTCGGGGAAGGCTTCTTCGCAAGGGGCAGGTCTGCGCTCATCATTGCCCCGGTCGCTAGCAACGGATTGGGGCAGGAATATGGATTTGTTTCGAAAAAGTCGACAGTCCGATGGTGCCGGAGGGGCCATTCCCTCCGGCCCTCGCGAGAGATTCAGACGACGGTCGCCTCGGTCGCGGCGCGCAGCTCGTCCTCGGTCACGCCATCGGCCAGCTCGACGATGTGAAGCCCCTTGTGGGTCACGTCGAGCACCCCGAGATTGGTGATGATCCGGTCCACCACCGCCTTGCCGGTGAGGGGCAGCGTGCACTCGCGCAGCACCTTCGACTCGCCGTGCTTGGAGGTGTGGTCCATCACCACCACGACCCTTCCGACGCCGGCGACGAGGTCCATCGCGCCGCCCATGCCCTTGACGAGCTTGCCGGGGATCATCCAGTTCGCGAGATCGCCCTTTTCCGAGACCTCCATCGCGCCGAGGATCGCCATCGCGATCTTGCCGCCGCGGATCATGCCGAAGCTCAGCGCAGAATCGAAATAGGCTGAATGCGGCAGCTCGGTGATGGTCTGCTTGCCGGCGTTGATGAGGTCGGGGTCCTCCTCGCCCTCGTAAGGGAAGGGGCCCATGCCGAGCATTCCGTTTTCCGATTGCAGCGTCACCTCGACGCCTTCGGGGATGTAGTTCGAGACCAGCGTCGGGATGCCGATGCCGAGGTTGACATACATCCCGTCCTTCAGTTCCTGCGCCGCGCGCGCGGCCATCTGATTGCGATCCCAAGGCATTAGACGGCCTCCCGCTTGCGCACGGTGCGGTGTTCGATGCGTTTTTCGTGCGCGCCCTGGACGATCCGGTGCACATAGATCCCGGGCAGGTGAACGTGGTCTGGGTCGATGCTGCCGGTCGGCACGATCTCCTCGACCTCCACGACGCAGGTGCGCCCGCACATCGCCGCCGGCGGGTTGAAGTTGCGCGCGGTCTTGCGGAAGACGAGGTTGCCGGTCTCGTCCGCCTTCCATGCCTTGACGATCGAGAGGTCGGCGAAGATTCCGCGCTCGAGAATGTAGGTCTCGCCGTCGAAGTCCTTGTGCTCCTTGCCCTCGGCGATCACCGTGCCGACGCCGGTCTTGGTGTAGAAGCCCGGGATGCCGCAGCCGCCGGCGCGCATCCGCTCGGCGAGCGTGCCTTGCGGGTTGAATTCCAGCTCCAGCTCTCCGCTCAGGTACTGGCGCATGAATTCGGCGTTCTCGCCGACATAGGACGACATCATCTTCCTGATCTGCCGGGTGTCGAGGAGCTTGCCGAGGCCGAACCCGTCGACGCCGCAATTGTTCGAGGCGACGGTGATGTCCTTCACCCCGCTCTCGACCAGCGCGTCGATCAGAAGTTCCGGGATGCCGCAAAGGCCGAAGCCCCCGGCCGCGATCAACATGCCGTCGTGAACGAGGCCGTCGAGGGCCTCCTTCGCCGAGCCGAATACCTTCTTCATGGTCTCTCCCCGCAAAATCTT
This sequence comes from Paracoccaceae bacterium, assembly GCA_011620265.1. Classification (GTDB taxonomy): domain Bacteria; phylum Pseudomonadota; class Alphaproteobacteria; order Rhodobacterales; family Rhodobacteraceae; genus Albidovulum. Next base: position 16,922 of record WOZM01000254.1, on the reverse strand, counting down.
CGTGCGATTTGTGGCGCGGGGGGCTGTTCAAGTCAATCGCCGCAGTGCGGCGGCGTTCAGATCAGCCGGACCTGCGTTCCGATGGGCGCGATCTCGAAGAGTTCGGCGATGCTGGCGTTGAAAAGCCCGATGCAGCCGTCAGAGGAACGCCGGCCGATCTTGCGGGTGTCGTGGGTGCCGTGGATGAGATAGGCCGGCCAGCCGAGATACATCGCATGGGTGCCGAGAGGATTGTCCGGCCCCGGCGGCATGTAGTGCCAGTCGGGAAAGCGTTCGAGCTGCGACGCCGTGGGGGTCCAGTCGGGTCCGACCTTCTTGCGGACGATTTCGGTATAGCCGCGCCTGGTCAGCTCGTCGGTTTTCGGGACCGAGGTCGGATAGATCCGGTACTCGGTGCCGTCTCCGCTCCAGTAGTGCAGGGCGCGCGACACGGTGTCGGAGAGGATCGCGGCCTTGCCGAGATCGCTGAAATGGTCGCGCCAGTCCTGCGCGGCAAAGCTCGACACGTTGCGGCGGGTGAAGTCGTCCACCACCTCGGCCGGCTGCAGCGCCATCTGCGCCCGAGAGGTGGCCGGCAGCGCCATGGCGGCGGCGGCGGCGCCGAGCAGCCGGCGCCGGGAGAATGTATTTCTGTCCATGGGTTTGCCCCTCATTCCTGCCTGTGTCAGGGGCCAAGGTGCAGGGTTCCGGCGGCGATTGCCAGTCACATATTCTTGAAGCCGCATGTGATTGGCGACGGCACCGACCGGATCCCCCAGCGGACGGGCGTCAGCCGGACTTCGCCGCCGTCTTCTTCGCCGGGGACTTCTTTGCGGCAGGCTTCTTCGCGGCAGGCTT
>WOZM01000254.1:12963-15985 GCA_011620265.1 Paracoccaceae bacterium | reverse complement strand
CCACCCTTTTTCGCGGCCTTCTCGGCGATCAGCGCCAGCGCCTCGTCGAGTGTCACGGCCTCCGGCGTCAGCTCCTTCGGCAGGGTCGCGTTCACCTTTTCCCACTTGACGTAAGGCCCGTAGCGGCCCGCCATGACCTGGACCGGTCCGCCATCGGGATGGGCGCCAAGCTCTCGCAGCGGGGCCGCGGCGGCGGGGCGGCCGCGCTGCGCCTTCGCCGCCAGCACCTCGACCGCGCGATTCATGCCGATGGTGAAGACCTCGTCGACATCGGGCAGGTTGGCATAGACCTTGCCGTGCCTGACGAAGGGGCCATAGCGGCCGATGCCGGCCTCGACGGTTTCGCCGTCCTCGGGATGAGGGCCGATCTCGCGCGGGAGGTTCAGGAGCATGAGCGCCTTTTCGAGGTCCATGGCGTCAGGCGCCCAGCCTTTCGGAAGACTTGCGCGCGGCGGCTTCGGCGTCTCCTCCGTCGCGTCGCCGCGCTGGACATAAGGCCCGAAGCGGCCGGATTTCAACGAGATCTCCGCGCCGCCATCCTCGCCGAGAACCCGGTCCGCCGGGCCGTTGTCGTCGCCGTTCAGGGCCGAGAGGGCGCGGGTGTAGCGGCAATTGGGATAGTTCGAGCAGCCGATGAAGGCCCCGCCCGATCGCGCCGTCTTGAGGCCGAGCCGCCCCTCGCCGCAGGTCGGGCAGAGGCGCGGATCCGATCCGTCCGCGCGCTGCGGATAGAGATGGGGCGCGAGGAAGTCGTCGATCTTCTCCAGCACCTCGCCGATCCGCAGATCGGCGGTCTCGGCGATGGCGGCGGTGAAGTCGCGCCAGAAGCGCGCAAGCACGTCCTTGTAGTCGCGGTCGCCCGCCGAGATCTCGTCGAGCTCGTTCTCGAGATCGGCGGTGAAGTCGTATTCGACATAGCGGCGGAAGAAGTTGGTGAGGAATGCCGTGACGAGCCGGCCCTTGTCCTCCGGGATCAGGCGGTTCTTGTCCTTCCGCACATAGTCGCGGTCCTGGATCGTGGTGACGATCGAGGCATAGGTGGAGGGCCGGCCGATGCCGAGCTCCTCCATCCGCTTCACGAGCGTCGCCTCGGTATAGCGCGGCGGTGCTTGCGTGAAATGCTGGGCGCCGAGAACGGCCCCGGTCCGGTCGAGGAGCGCGCCCTGCGCGCGGCGGAGCGCGCCGCGGCTTTCCTCCTCGATCACGCTGTCGTCGCCCGAAGCGGCCTTCGCGAAGGCCGCGTCCTGTCCGCCCGGCGACAGGGCCGCCCTTTCGCCCGGCACGATCTGCGGAAGCCGCGCGCTGTCCTCGTCGGCATCGTCGTCGCGGCCCTCGTCGTAGACCTTGAGGAACCCGTCGAAGAGCATGACCTGGCCGGTGGCGCGCAACTCGACCTGGCCGTCGGCGCTGCCGATGTCGACGGTCGTGCGTTCGAGCCGGGCGGCCTCCATCTGGCTGGCGAGGGTGCGCTTCCAGATCAGGTCGTAGAGCTTCTTCTGCTCGCCCTCGGCGCGGATCGCGTCGGACGAGAGGCTCATGTCGGTCGGGCGGATGCATTCATGCGCTTCCTGCGCGTTCTTGGCCTTGTTCTTGTAGATCCGCGGCGCGGCGGGGACATAGTCGGCGCCGAAGCGGCGCTTGATCTCGGCGCGCGCGGCCGTCACCGCCTCGGGCGCCATGTCGATGCCGTCGGTCCGCATGTAGGTGATGTGGCCGGCCTCGTAGAGGCGCTGGGCGGCCGACATGCAGGCCTTGGCACCCATGCCGAACTTGCGGCTGGCCTCCTGCTGCAGGGTCGAGGTCATGAAGGGCGGGTAGGGGTTGCGGCTCGCCGGCTTGGCATCGACGGACCTGACCGCGAGATCGCGCGAGGTGACCGCCTGGACGGCCAGTTCCGCCGCGGTCTCGTTGGCGATGTCGAACTTGTCGAGCCTCTTGCCGCCGAGGACGGTGAGGCGGGCCTGGTAGTCCTGCCCGCGCGGCGTCGTCAGCGCGGCGGTGACGGTCCAGTATTCGCGCGCCCGGAACGCCTCGATCTCCATCTCGCGCTCGACGATGAGGCGGAGGCAGACCGACTGGACCCGGCCGGCGGATTTCGCGCCGGGGAGCTTGCGCCAGAGGACGGGCGAGAGGTTGAAGCCGACGAGGTAGTCGAGCGCGCGGCGGGCGAGGTAGGCCTCGACCAGCGCGGTGTCGACGTCGCGGGGATGGGCCATCGCCTCGGTCACGGCGGATTTGGTGATCGCGTTGAAGGTGACGCGGCGGACTGTCTTGCCCTTCTTCAGGCTCGAGGCGAGCGCTTCCTGGAGGTGCCAGGAAATCGCCTCGCCCTCGCGGTCGGGGTCGGTGGCGAGAATGAGCGTGTCGTCGGTCTTCAGCGCCTCGGTGATCGCGCGGATGTGCTTTTTGCTGTCCGCGGCGACTTCCCATTTCATGTCGAATCCGTGCTCGGGATCGACCGATCCATCCCTCGGCGGAAGGTCGCGGACATGGCCGTAGGAGGCGAGGACGGTGTAGTCGGAGCCGAGATACTTGTTGATTGTCTTGGCCTTGGCGGGAGATTCTACGACGACAACGGCCATGACTTCCTCTTGAAAACGGGTCTTTTGCTCTGGGCGCGGACCATGTGGGGCAAGGGCGGTGAATGTCAATGACCGGACCCGAGAGCGTGGTCGGCGCGGTGCTTGCGGATCAGGGGGGCGCTGCCCCCCGCGTCCGTGCCGGACGCGTCCCCCGGGATATTTTCGGCAAGATGAAGCGGGAAGGGGTCAGCCGGTGCGGGTCAGGAGGCCGCCCGCCTGCCGCTCGATCCGGCCGTCGAGTTCGAGGGCGACGAGTTCGGGGGCGATGGCGGCGGCGGGCAAGGCGAGGTCGCGGATGAGCTGATCCTCGGCCACCGGGCTCGGGCCGAGCCGGTCGAGGATCCGGCGGTGGAGGGCCGCCATGTCGCGCCAGCCGCGCTCGGGCGCGGAGGGTGGGGTGCCGGGCGTCGAGTCGGTCGGGGCGGCGGTCGGGTCGGCGG
>WOZM01000254.1:0-12863 GCA_011620265.1 Paracoccaceae bacterium | reverse complement strand
CGGCGGTCGGGTCGGCGGGGTCGGCGGCGCGGCGTTCGGCGGGGACGGCCAGGGCGAGGGCGGCGAGCACGTCGTCGACGCCGCGTACCAGCGTCGCGCCGTCCCGGATCAGCATGTTGCAGCCCGAGGCGCGGCCGTCGAAGGGATGGCCGGGCACCGCGAGCACGTCGCGGCCCTGATCGAGGGCGGTCCGCGCGGTGATGAGGCTGCCCGAGCGGGCCGCCGCCTCCACCACCACGACGGCGCGGGCGAGGCCGGAGATGATGCGGTTGCGCAAGGGAAAGTGCCGGGCGAGAGGGGCGAGGCCCATCGGCTGCTCGGACAGGAGAAGCCCCTTCGCGGCGATCTCGCCGGCGAGGGCGGCGTTCTCGGCCGGATAGATCACGTCGACGCCGCCCGCCATCACCGCGACGGTACCGGTCGGAAGTGCCGCGGCATGGGCGGCCGCGTCGATGCCGCGCGCGAGGCCCGAGACGACGGTGATGCCGGCGGCGCCGAGGCCTTCGGCCAGTTTCCGCGCCATCCGGGTGCCGAGCGAGGAGGCGCTGCGGGCGCCGACCAGCGCCACCATCGGTCTTGCGAGATGCGACGTGTCGCCAAGCGCCCAGAGTACCGGCGGCGCGTCGGAAAGCTCGGCGAGCGCTTGTGGATAGGCGGGCTCGCCCCGGCAGAGAAGCCGCGCCCCGGCGGCTTTGCCCGCCCTGAGTTCCGCGACCGCGACCCCTTCGGGGCAGGGCTCATAGGAGTGCACACCGGCGGCCTTCGCGATTTCGGGGAGCGCCAGGAGCGCCGCCCGGGCGGAGCCGTATTCCTCGAGGAGCCGGGAAAAGGTCGCCACGCCGACGCGGCGGGAGCGAATGAGGCGGAGCCACGACAGTCTGTCGTCTTCCGTGGTGGGTGGGGTGAAGGGGGTGGGGTAAGAAAACAAACCTTGGTCCCTCGTGCCTTCGCCTCATTCGCAAGGGCAGATTGCAACCTTAAGGTTAACGAGTGGTTACGATTCGCGCGATTTTCGGGGCGACGAAGAATTCTTTTCGGCCGGGCCGCCTCCGATCAAAGCGGTCTCGATCCGCGGCGGGACCCAACTGCGCCAGCGCCTCGACCGGTGCCGGTTCCTGCGCGCCACCGGGCGCGGGGCCGGTCATGTCCTGCCCCCCCCCCCGCACACCGTCGCGTGTCGGGGCGTGTCGGGGCGCGGCGGCAGTCCTCACGTCGCCGAGCCGCCCACGGTGAGCCCGCCGATCAGCAGCGTCGGCTGGCCGACGCCGACCGGCACCCATTGCCCGGCCTTGCCGCAATTGCCGATGCCGGGATCGAGCGTCATGTCGTTGCCGATGGCGCGGATGTTGCGAAGCGCCGTCGCCCCGTCGCCGATGAGCGTGGCACCCTTCACCGGATCGCCGACGATGCCGTTCCTGACCCGGTAGGCCTCGGTGCAGGAGAACACGAACTTGCCGTTGGTGATGTCGACCTGGCCGCCGCCGAAGCCCACGGCGTAGATCCCGTCCTTCAGATCGGCCACGATGTCGCCGGGCCGGGCGTCGCCCGACAGCATGTAGGTGTTGGTCATGCGCGGCATCGGGATATGGGCGAAGCTTTCGCGGCGGCCGTTGCCGGTGGGTTTCACGCCCATCAGCCGCGCGTTCTGCCGGTCCTGCATGAAGCCGACGAGCACACCGTCCTCGATCAGCACGTTCTTGCCCGAGGGCGTGCCCTCGTCGTCGACGCTGATCGAGCCGCGCCGGTCGGGGATGGTGCCGTCGTCGAGGACGGTCACGCCCTTCGCCGCCACCTGTTGCCCCATCAGCCCGGCGAAGGCGGAGGTCTTCTTGCGGTTGAAATCGCCCTCAAGTCCGTGGCCTACGGCCTCGTGCAAGAGGATCCCCGGCCAGCCGGCGCCGAGGGCCACGTCCATCACGCCTGCCGGCGCGGGCACGGCGCGCAGGTTGACGAGTGCGATTCTCAGCGCCTCGCGCGTTGTCGCCTGCCAGTGTTCGGCGGTCATCAGCTTCGCGAGTCCGGCACGGCCGCCGCCGCCATGGCCGCCCGACTCGCGTCGGCCGTTCTCTTCCACGATGACCGAGACGCCAAGACGAGTCATGGGACGGATGTCGGAGACGAGGCCGCCTTCGGGGCGCAGGATGAACACTTCCTGAAGCGAGGCGGCGATGGTCGCCGAGACCTGCACGACGCGGGTGTCGAGGGCGCGGGCGAAGGCGTCGATCTCGCGCAGGGTCTCCACCTTCACGCCGAAGGCGGCGTCGGCCATCGGGTCGGCGTCGGTATAGAGCTTCACGTTGGTGCCGGGCGGGGGCGGGGCCATCGTGCCGCCGCCTGCGCCGACGGCGAGCCGCGCGGTCTCGGCCGCGCGCCTGAGGGCCGCTTCGGAAATCTCCGTCGAATGCGCATAGCCTGCGACCTCGCCCCGGATTGCCCGCAGTCCGAACCCCTCGGAGGCGTCGTAGCTTGCGTTGCGCAAGCGGCCGTCGTCGAAGACCAGCGCCTCGGAGCGGCGGCGTTCGAGGAAAAGCTCGCCGTCATCGGCGCCCGACACCGCCTCGCGCAGAATCGCGAGGGCGCCTTCGGGGTCGAGATGGGTCTCGAACGGAGAAAACCGGCCGTCTGTCATGGTCATCGCCCCCAGGGTCCTTGATATGGATCGAAAAGCGGCCTTTTGCCGCGATGGTTTCGCTTGTCGCATTCCCTCTAATATGATTTTAGAGTGCGCGGATACAACCGGCCGGCCCGAGGGAGTTTTCAGGGACGGACGAGACTGAAAGCGGCGGGAAGAAGCCGCGGCAGGAACGGGAACACGATATGCGCTTTGCGACCATTCTTTCCGGCCTCGGGGCCGCCATCACCTCCGGCCTCATCGCCGGCGCCGCTCTGGCGCAGGACGGAATCAGCGGGCTCGAGATCGTCGGCAAGCCGCATCCTCGGGGCACCGGATTTCAGCCCGCGGTGACGGAACTGGCGCACGAGCAGCAATGGCTCGACCACATGCTGCTCTACCTCTGCATCGGCGTCGTCGCGCTGGTGGTCGTCCTTCTCGGGATCGTGATCCTGCGCTTCAACAGCCGGTCCAACCCGGCGCCGGCGAAGTTCACCCACAACACGCCGCTGGAGATCGCCTGGACGCTGGTGCCCGTCCTCATCCTCGTGGTGCTCGGTTCCTTCTCGCTTCCGGTTCTCTTCAAGCAGCAGGAAATCCCGGCCGCCGACGTGGTGTTGAAGGTCACCGGCAACCAGTGGTTCTGGTCCTACGAATATCCCGATGAAGGGATCTCGTTCGACGCCTTCATGCTCGGCCGCGAGGGTCTCGAGCCTGCCGGCTACACCCAGGACGAATATCTGCTCGCGGCGGACAATGCCGTTGTTCTGCCGGTGAACAAGACCGTCGTGGTGCAGGTGACGGCGGCGGACGTGATCCATGCCTGGTTCGTGCCGGCCTTCGCGGTGCAGCACTCCGCGGTGCCGGGCCGCATCGGCGAGTTGTGGTTCAAGCCGGAGAAGGAAGGCATCTATTTCGGCCAGTGCACCACGCTGTGCGGCAAGGACCATGCCTACATGCCGATCACCGTGAAGGTGGTCAGCCAGGAGGTCTACGACGACTGGGTCGCGCGCACCAGGACGGCCGGTCTTGGCACGTCGGCGTCGGTCAAGGTGGCATCGGCCGACTGAGGCCGGACCGGCGGCGCGAGATACCTCGCGTCCCGGGCAGGGAGGGGAACCGATGAGTGATCTGAGCGCCATTGACCACGGGCAGGAGGCGGGCTTCGGCGATTTCGTCCAGCTCCTGAAGCCGCGTGTCATGTCGCTGGTGGTCTTCACGGCGATGGTCGGGCTGATCGTCGCGCCGGTCCACGTCCACCCCTTCGTCGCCTTCACCGCGATCCTCTTCATCGCGCTCGGCGGCGGCGCCTCGGGTGCGCTCAACATGTGGTACGACGCCGACATCGACCGGGTGATGCGGCGGACCGCGTCGCGGCCCATCCCGTCCGGCAAGGTCAGCGAAGGCGAGGCGCTCGGTCTTGGCCTCGCGCTGTCGGGGCTTTCCTGCCTGATGCTCGGGCTCGCGTCCAACTGGTTCGCCGGCGCGTTCCTCGGCTTCACGATCTTCTTCTACGTCGTCGTCTACACGATGTGGCTGAAGCGTTCGACGCCGCAGAACATCGTCATCGGCGGGGCCGCGGGGGCTTTCCCGCCGATGATCGGCTGGGCGGTGGCGACGGGCGGTGTTTCGGTCGAATCGCTCCTGATGTTCGCGCTGATCTTCATGTGGACGCCGCCGCATTTCTGGGCGCTCGCGCTCTTCATGAAGGACGACTATTCCAAGGCGGGCGTGCCGATGCTGACGGTCACGCATGGCCGCAAGGCGACGCGCAGGCATATCCTCGTCTACACGCTTCTCCTCGCGCCCTTCGCGCTTGCCCTCGCCCTGACCTCGGTCGGCGGGCCGGTGACGCTGGTGGCGGCTTTGGTCCTCAACCTGATGTTCATACGTGGCGCCATCCGCATCGCCCGGCGCGACGAGGATCAGGCCGAGATGGACGGCTACAAGGCGGAAAAGGCATTCTTCCGCTTCTCGCTCGCCTATCTCTTCCTGCATTTCGGCGCGCTTCTGGTCGAGGCGAGCCTTGTGCCTTTCGGACTTGGAGGCTGGTGATGGCGATCCACCGCGACCACGAACTCCACGGCCGCCGCTTCGGGCGCAATCTTGGCCTCGGCCTCGTCCTCGGCGCGTTCGTCGCGCTGATCTTCGGGCTGACGGTCGTCAAGATCTCGCATCTGAAGGAAGGCAAGCTTCCCCAGGCGGAGGCAACGCAATGAACCGACCCCAGGGCAATAACCGTATCGCAGCGATGCTGGTCGGTGTCGTCGTCACGATGGGGGCGCTCGCCTGGGCGGCGGTGCCGTTCTATTCCTGGTTCTGCCAGGTCACCGGCTATGGCGGCACGCCGAGCGTTCGCGCGGAAGGTGCCGCGGAAGTGCTGGACGAGCTGGTCACCGTGCGCTTCGACGCCAACACCGAACCCGGAATGCCGTGGGAATTCCGCCCGGTGCAGCGCGAGATGACGCTGAAGATCGGCGAGACCGGCATGGCCTTCTACGAGGCCTACAACCCGACCGACCGCGCCGTCGCGGGCACGGCGAGCTACAACGTCGCGCCCGACCTCGCCGGCTATTATTTCACCAAGATCCAGTGCTTCTGTTTCACCGAGCAGGTGCTGAAACCCGGTGAGCGGGTCGAGATGCCGGTCGTCTTCTATGTCGACCCGGAGCTTGTGAAGGACCGCGATGCGGGGCGTATCCGCAATATCACGCTTTCCTACACATTCTACGAGACCGAACTGCCGAAAGAGCAGGCGAGCCTTTCGCCGGCGAAAACGGCCGACTATAACTGAGGCCAAAGCAGGGAAACCGACATGGCGCACGCAAAGAACCACGACTACCACATCCTCCCGCCCTCGATCTGGCCGTTCCTCGGCGCCCTCGGCGGGTTCGTCATGCTCTTCGGTGCGGTCCTGTGGATGAAGTCGATCACGCCCTTCATCTTTCTCATCGGCGTCGCGCTGGTGCTTTACGTCATGTACGGGTGGTGGTCGGATGTGGTGCGCGAGGGCAATACCGGCGATCACACCCCGGTGGTCCGCATCGGCCTGCGCTACGGCTTCATCCTCTTCATCATGTCCGAGGTGATGTTCTTCTCGGCCTGGTTCTGGACCTTCTTCAAGCACGCGCTCTACCCGATGGGGCCGGAAAGCCCTATCGTCGATGGCGTCTGGCCGCCGGCGGGGATCGAGACCTTCGACCCCTGGCACCTGCCGCTGATCAACACGCTGATCCTGCTCTGCTCCGGTGCCGCCGCGACTTGGGCGCACCATGCGATCGCGCATGAGAACAACCGCAAGGACATGATCAATGGCCTGGCACTCGCGGTGTTCCTCGGGGTCTGCTTCACCATCCTGCAGGCTTACGAATACAGCCATGCCGCCTTCGGCTTCGCCGGCAACATCTACGGCGCTTCGTTCTTCATGGCGACGGGCTTCCACGGCGCGCATGTCATCATCGGGACGATCTTCCTTCTCGTCTGCATGATCCGCGCGATCAAGGGCGACTTCACGCCCGAGCAGCATGTCGGCTTCGAGGCCGCCGCCTGGTACTGGCACTTCGTCGATGTGGTCTGGCTCTTCCTCTTCGCCTCGATCTATATCTGGGGCAGCGCCTGATCCTGCCGGTCGCGTTTGAGTATTTTTGCCAAGAAGAAATGAGGGGCGCGGGGTCATCCTGCGCCCTTTCGATGTGGAGCCGATGAAACGCTATCTTTCCGCCCTGATCCTCGGTGCCGGGGGCATCGCCATCCTTCTGTCGCTCGGGTTCTGGCAGGTGCGCCGGCTGGCCTGGAAGGAAGCCGTCATCGCCGCGATAGAGGCGAAGATCGGCGCTGACCCGGTGCCGTTGTCGACGATCCCGGAGCTCAACGCTGCGGACGATCTCTACCGCCCCGTGACGGTGTCGGGCCGCACCACCGGCGAGGAGCTTCTGGTCCTGTCGGGCCGGAAGGGCGAGGGCGCCGGCTACGAGGTGATCGCGGGGTTCCAGACCGAGGACGGTCGCCGCATCCTGCTCGACCGGGGATTCATCGGCGAGGCCGGGCGCGGGATGCCGCGCGGACCGGTGGCGCTGACCGTCACCGGCAACCTGCACTGGCCGGATGAGGCCGACGCCTTCACCCCGCCGCCCGACCCGAAATCCGGCCTCTGGTTCGCCCGGGACGTGTCGCGGATGGCTGAAAGGCTGAAAACCGACCCCGTCCTTGTCGTTCTCCGGGACGCGCAAGGCGACCTGCAGGGTATCGACCCCACGCCTGTCGATACCGCTTCGATCCCGAACGACCACCGGCAATACGCCATCACCTGGTTTTCCCTCGCGGCGGTCTGGGCGGGGATGACAGGATTTCTTCTCTGGCGTATCAGGCAGCGGACGAACTGAGGAACCACATGCGCTATGTATCCACGCGGGGGGCGGCCCCGGTTCTGAACTTTGGCGAGGCGATGCTGACCGGCCTGGCCCGCGACGGCGGGCTTTATGTGCCCGAGACCGTGCCGGTGCTGGCTGAGGACGAGATCGCGGCGCTTGGCGGTCTGTCCTACGAGGAGGCGGCCTTCCGGGTGATGCGCCCCTTCGTCGGCGATGCCTTCACCGATGCCGAGTTCCGCGCCGCCATCGAGGCTGCCTATTCCGGCTTCGGTCACACCGCCCGCGCGCCCCTGGTGCAGCTTGCCCCGAACCATTTCCTGCTGGAGCTTTTCCACGGCCCGACGCTTGCCTTCAAGGACTTCGCGATGCAGCTCATCGGCCAGCTCTTCCAGATCGCGCTCGCGCGCGACGGAAAGCGGGTGACGATCGTCGGCGCGACCTCGGGCGATACCGGCTCGGCGGCGATCGAGGCGTTCCGGGGGCTCGCCAATGTCGATGTCTTCATCCTTTTCCCGCATGGCCGCGTCTCCGACGTCCAGCGCCGGCAGATGACGACGCCGGCGGAGGACAATGTCCACGCGCTCGCCCTCGACGGCGATTTCGACGATTGCCAGGCGCGGCTGAAGGACATGTTCAACCATTTCGAATTCCGCGACGCGGTCGGCCTTGCCGGCGTCAACTCCATCAACTGGGCGCGGGTTCTGGCGCAGGTGGTCTATTTCTTCACCTCGGCCGTCTCGCTCGGCGCGCCGCAGCGGGCGGTGAGCTTCACCGTGCCCACCGGCAATTTCGGCGACATCTTCGCCGGCACCATCGCCAAGCGCATGGGGCTGCCGGTCGAGAAGCTGGTGATCGCGACCAACCAGAACGACATCCTGCACCGCTGCCTCACGACGGGCCGCTATGAGACGACGGGGGTCGTGCCCTCGATCTCGCCCTCGATGGACATCCAGGTGTCGTCCAACTTCGAGCGTGCGCTCTTCGACGCTTACGGTCGCGACGGCAAGGCGGTCGCGCAGCTGATGGACGAGATGAAGACCGAAGGCGGGTTCGGCGTCAGCCAGGGTGCGCTGGAGGCGTTGCGCGACCTCTACGCCTCGGGCCGGGTCTCGGAGGAAGAGACGCTCGCCACCATCGCGCGGATGCGGACCACGACGGGGGAGCTTCTCTGCCCGCATTCGGCGGTCGGCGTCGCGGTGGCCGAGGCGCAGCGCGATCCGGCGGTGCCGATGATCACGCTCGCCACCGCGCATCCGGCGAAGTTTCCCGACGCGGTCGAGAAGGCCAGCGGCCACCGGCCGCCGCTGCCCGAGCGCATGGCCGATCTTTTCTCGCGCCCCGAACGTGTTACACGTGTTCGAAACGACCTGGCCGCCCTTGAGGCGCTGGTTCAGGAAAGGCGCAAACGGTGACGGTGGAACTCACGACGCTGCCGAACGGTCTTCGGATCGTGACCGAATGGATGCAGGGCCTCTCATCGGCCTCGATCGGGGTCTGGCTGACCGCCGGCGGACGGCACGAGCGGGCCGAGCAGAACGGCATCGCGCATTTCCTCGAACACATGGCGTTCAAGGGCACGGCACGGCGCAGCGCCCTGCAGATCGCCGAGGAGATCGAGGATGTCGGCGGCTACATCAACGCCTATACCTCGCGCGAGATGACTGCCTATTACGCCCGGGTGCTCGCGGCCGACGTGCCGCTCGCGCTCGACGTGATCTCGGACATCGTGCTCAACCCGGCCTTCGATCCGAAGGAGATCGAGACCGAGCGCCACGTGATCCTGCAGGAGATCGGCCAGGCGCTCGACACGCCCGACGACATCATCTTCGACTGGCTGCAGGAAGCGGCCTTCCCGGATCAGGCCCTCGGCCGCACCATCCTCGGGCCGGCCGAGCGGGTCTCGGCCTTCGGCCGCGGCGACCTGACGCGGTTCGTGGGCGAGCATTACGGGCCGGACCAGATGATCCTCGCGGCCGCCGGCGCCGTCGATCACGGCGCCATCGTCAAGGCGGCAGAGGCGGCCTTCGGCCATCTGAAGCCGGTCGGACGCCAGACCCTTCAGCCGGCGCGCTGGGCCGGGGGCGAGCGGCGCGAGGTGAAGGACCTCGAACAGGTGCATTTCGCGCTCGGGTTTCAGGGGCCGGGGGTGCGCGACGAGGATTTCTTCACCGCGCAGGTCTACACCACCGCCCTCGGCGGCGGCATGTCCTCGCGCCTCTTCCAGAAGATCCGCGAGGAGCGGGGGCTCTGCTATTCGATCTATGCCCAGTCCGGCAGCTATGACGATACCGGCATGATCACCATCTATGCCGGCACCTCGGCCGAGGAGATCGGCGATCTCTGCGGGCTGACCATCGACGAGATGAAGCGCGCCGCCGAGGACATGAGCGAGGCCGAGATCAGCCGAGCGCGGGCGCAGATGAAGGCGGGGCTCCTGATGGGGCTCGAAAGCCCGTCGGGCCGGGCCGAACGCATGGCGCGCCATATCGCGATATGGGGGCGGGTGCAGTCGGCCGAGGAAACCACCGCCGAGATCGAGGCCGTCGGCCGCGGCGCGGTTCTCGGCTTCGCCGAACGGCTGGTCGGCGGGACCACGACGGCATTGGCGCTTTACGGGCCGGTCGGAAAGGCACCGGCGCTTGGCCACTTGCGCGACAGGCTCGCGGCCTGATGCTCGTCCGCCGGCGCAAGGTCCGGATCGAGACGGAGCGGATGACGCTGCGCCTCCCGCAACATTCCGATTTCCGCGCCTGGGCATCCCTGCGCGCCGAAAGCCGCGACTTTCTCGAGCCGTGGGAGCCGGTCTGGACGGCGGACCATCTGAGCCGCAAGGCCTTCACCAACCGCGTCTACTGGGCGGCGCGGGCCCATTCCGGCGGGACGGCGCTGCCCTTGTTCCTGATCCGGAGGTCGGATGACAGCCTTCTCGGCGCGGTGACGGTCGACAATATCCGTCGCGGCCCGGCCCAGGCGGCGACGATCGGCTACTGGATCGGCGCGCCCTTCGCCCGGCAGGGCTACATGGCCGAGGCGCTGCGGGCGGTCATCCACCACTGCTTCACGGTCCTCGACCTCAGCCGCATCGAGAGCGCCTGCCTGCCGGAAAACGCCGCCTCGCGCGGGGTGCTGGAAAAGAGCGGCTACAAGTACGAGGGCGTGGCGCAGAGCTATCTGCAGATCAACGGCCGCTGGCGCAACCACGTGCTTTACGCCAATCTTCGCGGCGACCGGCGGGGCCGGACCGGGGCAGGGTAGGCGCCGGGCCGGTCGTCCCGGCCCGGGTTGGTCGTCCGGGCCATCCGGGGGTGGAGCGGTGCGCGAATGCCCGCTCTGCCTTGCTTTTCCGGCGACCACGAGCCCGGGCGGCGCAATACGCGGTCGCCGGTCCCACCCCGTCTACATGGAGGCGTGAGCGTCCCGAATACCGTTTCGTTCCCGGCGCGGGGCCGGGATAAAGCGTTTCGGGTTTATGTTGAGATGGCAAGTATCAGAATTCGAACGAAAAAGGTTCGAATCCTGGTTCAAGGAAGACCCGAAACGCTATAGGCTCATGCCGGAGGTGCCGCCCATGATGCTCGCCCGTCCCACGATCTTCGCCGCCGCCCTGGCCGTCGCGCTGCCTGCCGGCGCACAGACCCGCACACCGAGCCATTGCATCGCCATCGCCGAGGCCGCGCCGGGGATCGTCTGGCAGGCGGGCTGGGGCGATCCCGTGCCGGAGGGGACGGTGCGCCTGTCCTATGTCGGCCATTCGACCTATTATATCGAAACGGCCGGCGGCCTTTCGGTCGCGACCGACTATACCGGCATCCTCGGCACGGCCGACGTGGTGCCGGACGTGGTGACGATGAACCACGCCCATTCCTCGCACTGGACCTCGGAACCCGACGCGCGCATCACGCATGTGCTGCAAGGCTGGGACTATACCGGCGAGCCGGCCGACCATCACCTCGACCTCGGCGAGATGCTGATCCGCAACGTGCCGACCGATATCCGCGGTTTCGCCGGCACGGTGGAGGCGGGCGGCAACTCGATCTTCGTCTTCGAGGTGGCGGGCCTCTGCATCGGCCATCTCGGCCATCTTCACCACGAACCGACGTCCGAGCAATACGCGGCCCTCGGCCGGCTCGATGTGGTCATGGCGCCGGTCGATGGCGGCATGACGCTCGACCTGCCGACGATGATCCGCGTCCTGAAGCGCCTGCGCTCCTCGGTCGTGCTGCCGATGCACTGGTTCGGGCCCGAGGGCCTCGCGCGGTTCCTGCGCGGGATGGAGGAGGAATTCGTCATCGACATCCGGCGCGAGAGCGGGATCGAGATCTCGCTCCGCACGCTTCCGCCCCGGCCCACGGTGATCGCGCTCGCGCCCCGGCCGCTCGATTGACCCCTTGCGGGCGGCGCGGAGCCCGTGCTTCATCGGGCCATGCTGAACCCCGCCGACGCCGCTTTCGCCAAGACCCTCGCCGCCCGCCTTCCGCCGGGCACCGTCGCCCCCGCCGAACCGCGATACCGCGAGGAGCCGCGCCGCAGGACGGGAACGCCCGCGGCCCTGCTCGCGCGCCCGCGCTCGACCGGCGAGGTGGCGGAGATCGTCCGCGCCTGCGCGGCGGCGCGGGTCGGGATCGTGCCCTGGGGCGGCGGCACCGGGCTGGTGCTGGGGCAGGTGATGCCCGACGGCCCCGTGCCGCTCATCCTGTCGCTGGAACGCATGAATGCCTTGCGCGGGATCTGGCCCGAGGAGGGGCTGATGATCGCCGAGGCGGGCATGACGCTCGCCGGGGTGCGGGCGGCGGCGGAGGCGGCGGGGCGGCTCTTCCCGCTGTCGCTCGCCTCGGAAGGAACGGCGCGGATCGGCGGCAATCTGGCCACCAATGCCGGCGGCGTCGCGGTCCTGCGTTACGGCAATGCCCGCGACCTCTGCCTCGGGGTGGAGGCGGTGCTGGCCGACGGGTCGGTCCTTCACGGGCTGAAGCGGCTCAGGAAGGACAATACCGGCTATGATCTCAAGGACCTGCTGATCGGCTCCGAAGGCACGCTCGGCGTGATCACCGCCGCGACCTTGCGGCTCTTCCCACGCCCCGCCGGGGTGGGGACCGCGATGCTCGCCGTCGCCGGCCCCGCTGCGGCCTTGCGGCTCCTCACCCTGGCGCAGGACCGCACCGGTGGCGGGGTCACGAGCTTCGAGCTGATCCACCGCCAGGGGCTCCTCTTCCTCGACGAGGTGATGCCCGAACAGCGCCAGCCCTTCGCGGAGCGTCCCGAATGGTCGGTGCTGGCCGAGATCGGCCTGCCGCCCGGCCTCGACCCCGGGACGGTGCTGGCCGATATCTACGAGGCGGCGGAGGCGGAGGCGCTGGTCGGCGACGCGGTGATCGCCTCGGGCGAGGGGCAGCGGCGGGCGTTCTGGGATCTGCGCGAGGCCCTGCCCGAGGGCAACCGGCGCATCGGCGCGGTGGTCTCGCACGACATCTCGCTGCCCTTGACCGAGATCGCGGGCTTCCTCGACCGCGCCGGGCCGGCGATCGCGGCGCTCGGGCCGTTCCGCGTCAACTGCTTCGGCCATCTCGGCGACGGCAACCTGCACTACAATGTCTTTCCGCCCGAGGCCGGCCGGGCCGCCGATCACGCCGGAAAAGCCGGCGAAATCAATCGGATCGTCCACGACCTCGTGCACGAATTCGGCGGCTCGGTCAGCGCCGAGCACGGGATCGGCCGGGCCAATGTCGGCGACCTCGAACGCTATGGCGATCCGGCGAAACTGGCGGCGATGCGGGCGGTGAAGGCGGCGCTCGACCCCGCGGGCATCCTCAATCCCGGCGCGGTCCTGCGCGGCTGAACGGATTGCCCCGCCGGTGGAGCGACCGGCGGGGCAGGAGCAATGG
>WOZM01000249.1 GCA_011620265.1 Paracoccaceae bacterium | reverse complement strand
CCTCTACATGCCCGTGGTCAGCGGCATCGAGTTAATTCGCCGCGCCAAAGACATCCGGCCCGAAATGGTCGCCATTATCCTGACGGGAATGGGGACAAGAGCCGATTCGATTCTAGCGATAAAGGAAGGGGTCTATGACTACTTTGAAAAGCCAATCCCCGACTACGCTGTGTTTTCCATGGCCATCGACCGCGACCTCCTGGTCGAGGTGGGCTATGGTCAGGCCGGCCGTCCGACCTGCAACCTCGTCCCGGCGCCGGAGCTCTATGCCTCCGACAACACCGACTGCCTCAAGCAGGACATCGAAGGCGCCAAGGCGCTTCTCGAAGAGGCCGGCTTCACGCCCGGGCCGGACGGTGTGCGCGTCAACGCCGACGGTGTGCGCCTGAAGGTGCTCTTCCAGAGCTCCACCAACGCCGTTCGTCAGGACTTCCAGGCGCTGATCAAGCAGTGGTGGTCGGAAATCGGGGTCGAGACCGAGTTGAAGAACGTCGACGCCTCGGTCTTTTTCGGCGGCGATCCCGGCTCGCCCGACACGTTCCAGAAGTTCTATGCGGACGTCGAGATGTACGCCAACAACTTCGACGGAACCGACCCGGAACCCTACCTTTCCGAGCATACCTGCGACAAGGCTCCGCGCCCCGAAACCCAGTGGCAGGGCGAGAACATCAACCGCTACTGCGATCCTGCCTATGACGAGCTGATCAAGGAACTGAGCCGCACCGGCGACCTCGCGAAGCGCGGCGAGATCGCCAAGAAACTCAACGACATGCTCACCAAGGAAAGCTACACGATCGTCGGCCTTGTCGACCGTGGCCGGGTTTCGGCGCGCTCGAACACGCTCGGCGGCGTGATCCTGAACACCTGGGATTCCGAACTCTGGAACGCGGCCGACTGGTACCGCATCAAGTGATCCGTCGCTGACGGGCCGCTCCGCCGCCCCGGCCTTCAGCCGGGGCGGCTTTTTCCAAACAGACCGATGAACCGAGACGCCGATGCTCACCTACACTTTCAGACGGCTGCTGATCGCGATCCCGACGCTTCTGTTCATCAGTCTCGTCATCTTCATCCTTCTGGAAATGGCGCCCGGCGACCCGCTCGCCGATCAGCCGCTGACCGTGCCGCCGGAAGTGCGCGAGAAGATGCGCATTGCCCTCGGCCTCGACCAGCCGGCTTACATCCGCTACCTCCTGTGGCTGAAGCAGTTCTTCTGGACCGAGCCCACGCATGTGCTTGACGGCTGGCTCGGCACCTCGTTCAGCGAGGGCGGCCAGAGGATCATCTCCTGGCAGTTCCGCTCGCCGGCGATGGACGTGATCTGGCAGCGCCTGCCGCAGACGCTCTGGGTCGTCGGCCTCGCCTATCTCGTGGGCGTGATCATCGCGATCCCGATCGGCATCGTCTCGGCCTACAAGCAGTATTCCTGGTTCGACCAGATCGGCACCTTCGTCTCGATGGTCGGCTTCTCGGTGCCGACCTTCTTCACCGGCGTCGTGCTGATCATCGTCTTCGCGGTCAAGCTGCAATGGTTCCCGTCGATCTACGACACCACGCTGAAGGTGACGGATGCGGCGAGCTTCTGGAAACAGGTCAAGCAGATGATCATGCCGGTGACGGTTCTGGCGCTTTTCAACGCGAGCCAGATCAGCCGTTTCATGCGCGCCTCGATGCTCGACAATCTCGGCCAGGACTACGTGCGCACCGCGCGGGCGAAGGGCATGAGCGAGAAGGTCGTGGTGCTGAAGCACGTATTGAGGAATTCGCTCATCCCGGTGATCACCGTCATCGCGCTCGGCATCCCGACGATCTTCGGCGGCGCGATCATCACCGAGCAGGTCTTCAAGGTGAACGGCCTCGGCCAGCTTCTGATCGTGGCGATCTATGCCAACGACCTGCCGATGGTCCAGACCCTGACCTTCATGTTCGCCGCGCTGACGGTCCTGTTCAACCTGATCGCCGACATCCTCTACGGCGTTCTCGATCCGAGGATCCGCTATGACTGATCTTGCCGCACGGAAGGTGGATCAGGCGCTGAAGCCGCCCCGCAACCAGTGGTGGGACGTCTGGGACCAGTTCAAGACCCACAAGGGCGCGCTCGTCGGGCTCTTCATCTTCACCACGATCCTGCTGGCGGTCACTGTCGGCCCGTGGATCTGGTCGATCGACGCGACCTATGTCGATATCCGCGCCCGCAATCAGGGGCCGGGCGGCGCCCATCCCTTCGGCACCGACCAGCTCGGCCGCGACCTTCTGGCGCGGCTCATGGCCGGCGGCAAGGTCTCCATCGCGGTCGGCATGACGGCGATGCTCCTGTCGCTGTTCCTCGGGACGCTGATCGGAGTGGTCGCGGGGTTCTTCAAGCGCGCCGAGGGGCTCCTGATGGGGTTGACCGACCTCTTCCTGTCGCTGCCCTTGCTGCCGCTTCTTCTGCTGATGGTCACGCTCTTCCGCGAGCCTTTGTCGCAGCGTTTCGGGCCCGAGACGGGGATCTTCTTCCTCATCGTCTTCGCCATCGGGGTCACAAGCTGGATGCAGACGGCGCGGATCGTGCGGGGCGAGGTTCTGGCGCTGAAGGAACGCGAATACGTGCTGGCCGCGCGCTCCATCGGCACGCCGTCGCGGCGGATGGTGCTCCGGCACATCCTGCCCAACGTGATGAGCCCGATCATGGTCTCGGCGACGCTCGGCATCGCCAATGCGATCATCACGGAATCGGCGCTCTCGTTCCTCGGCCTCGGCTTTCCGCCGGACTTCCCGACCTGGGGGCGGATCCTCTTCGACGCGGTGGACCAGATGCAGCTCTACCCGATCCGGGTGATCCTGCCGGGAGTGGCGATCTCGCTCACGGTGCTTTCGGTCAACTATATCGGCGACGGGCTTCGCGACGCGCTCGATCCGCGCATACGCGGACGCTGAGCGCCCGGGTTTCGCCCCGGATCAAGTCCGGGGCGACCCGCCGGGGGCGCTGCCCCCGGACCCGCGAGGTATTTCGAAACAGAAGAAACAAGAACGGTGTCGCGGGTCCGGGGCCGGAGCGAGACCGGGGGATCGGCGGGGGTTGGTCGCGCAGGGGCAGCGTTCCCTGTCGGGGGCCGGTTTGGAACATTTTCCTGCCCCCCAATGACTGATCGGCACGACCTTCTGTTCCATCCCGGATCCATCGGCGCTATCTGGAAGAAAATTCCGGACTGTGGAGATATTCGGATGTTCGAGAGCCTCGGGTTCGACACCCTTACCCCGCCGGTCGCGGCGGTGATCTTCGGTCTTCTCCTCGGCGCCGCCTTCGGTGCGCTGGCCGAGGTCACGCGGTTCTGCCTGCGGCGCGGGCTGGTGGGCGATCCGGGCGAGCGTCGCCCCGCGCTCGGGGTCTGGCTGATGGCTCTCGCGGTCGCGGTCCTCGGCACCCAGGCGGCGGTCGCGGCCGGCTGGATCGGCTTTGCCGGGCATCGCTTCATGGCCCCCGACCTGCCGGTCCTCGCGATCCTCGCAGGCGGGCTGATGTTCGGCGCGGGCATGGTGCTGACGCGCGGCTGCGCCTCGCGGCTGACGGTTCTCGCGGCGTCGGGCAACCTCCGCGCCGCGATCGTCCTCGTGGTCTTCGCCATTGCCGCCCATGCGACGCTGAAGGGTGTTCTGGCGCCCTTGCGGACCGCGCTCGGCAGCGTCACGCTGCCGCTCGGCGAGGCCGTCTCGCTCGCCGCCCTGCCCGGCGGCGCGCTCGCGGGGCCGCTCGTCATCGCGGGCCTTGCCGGCGCCTTCGCGCTCCGCTCCGGCAACCGCCCGGCCCCGCTGATCGGTGCCGCGCTCATCGGCGCGCTGGTGCCCATCGGCTGGGTCGGCACCGGCCTCGTCCTTTACGATGAATTCGATCCGATCGCCTTCGAAAGCCTGTCCTTCACCGCGCCCGCCGCCGAGACGCTGTTCTGGACCATCGCCGCGAGTGCGATCCCGGCCGGGTTCGGCACCGGGCTTCTCGGCGGGACGCTCGCGGGGGCGGCGGCGCTCGCGCTCCTCTCCGGCCGCTTCCGCTGGCAGAGCTTCGTCAGCCCGCGCGAGACCTTGCGCTACGCCGCGGGCGGCGCGCTGATGGGCATCGGCGGGGTGCTGGCGGGCGGCTGCACGCTCGGCGTCGGCCTCTCCGGCGTGCCGACGCTGTCGCTCGCCGCGATCCTCGGGCTTCTCGCCATCGTCGCCGGCGCGCGTGCCGCCGACCGCCTCGTCAATGCATCCGCTTGCGGATCCGCCGCACCATCAGCCACACGCCCAGCATGACGACGGGCACCAGCGCGGCCGTCAGCACGCCTTTCGACAGGTGCGCGGCTTCGGCCAGCGGCAGCAGGAGATAGGTGGCAAGGCTCACCGCATAGTAGCTGATCGCCACCACCGACAGCCCCTCGACGGTCTCCTGCAGCCGGAGC
>WOZM01000203.1 GCA_011620265.1 Paracoccaceae bacterium | reverse complement strand
TGCTCGATCCGGCCGTCCTGAATCAGGATGCCCGTCGTGATCGGTTGCTCCTTGCAGCGCGTCGATACGCCAGGCCATTTCCTCATGGCTGAGGACGCGATCGAACTCCACCAGCAGATTGCCTGTTTTGAATCGGCACGCGCCCGCACCACCTGCGGATCGCCCGCCAGCTTGTGCTCGAGCCGCGCTCGCATGACCGGCGCACGGTAAAGACTGTTCACGGAAAAACGCGCTCGTCCCGGCACGTTCCCATGCCGCAGCCGCACCCGGTCCGGAAAGGGCGGCCGGTTCGCTTGCCTTGCTCGGTCGGATTTCTTTCGAACACTCATGAACGGCAGTATCGCCAGGCTGGTGACAATTTTATGTTGATCGCGTCGCCGCGCGGAGCCCGGATCACGGCAACGGGCCGGTCGCGCGCACTTCACGAACACACTGCCATCAACCGGGATCGCTACGCTATCGCGGCTATCGCGCGAGAAAGAGGCAGGCTGCGCCCCGAAAAGTGTCGCGGGGCGCGACCGTCTTCCGGATGCCATATCACCATGTCATAGGCGCACACAGAACCGAAAAACCTTGGCTGTTGCATGCTGCCTCTGGCAGACTCATGGCAAAGGGAGGATATAAAGTGAAATCTGTTCCCTCATTGCGGCGCGATCTGTTCGGCGCCTGCCTGATACTGGCGGGCCTCTTCCTCTGGGCAGCCGCCTCACTGGCTGCGCAGCAGCGAAGCGATGTCGCCGCCCTGTCCGACATTACCGGCGCCATCGGACCGGCAACGGTGAAACAGATCGGCGAAGCGCTGGAAAAGGCCGAAACCGAACGGGCAAACGTCCTGATCCTGCGCATCAACACGCCGGGCGGACTTGTCGATTCCACGCGCGACATCATCTCGCTCATCACCTCCGCCGATATTCCGGTCATCGGCTATGTCGCGCCGGCAGGCGCACATGCGGCGAGCGCCGGCACATACATTATGTACGCAACAAGCCTCGCCGCCATGGCGCCGGGCACCAATCTTGGCGCGGCGACGCCGGTACAGATGGGCGGTGGCGGCCTGCCCGGGCTCAGCGAAGGCGATGAAAAACCATCTGAGACGAATGGCAAGGACACCGGCAAGAAAGATGGCAGCCAGCCCGCGGGCGGTTCGGCCATGGAACACAAGATCGTCAATGATGCGGTCGCGCTGATCCGCGGCCTGGCGCAGCTTCACGGCCGCAATGCCGAATGGGCGGAAAAGGCCGTGCGCGAGGGCGCCAGCCTCGCTGCGAGCGACGCGTTGAAGCTGAATGTGATCGAATTGCTGGCGAGCAATGTCGGCGAATTGCTGGAAAAGGCCGATGGGCGCGAAGTCATGACGGGCGCGGGCAAGGTGACGCTCGCCACAAAGGGGCTGATCGTGCAGAAGATCGAGCCCGGCTTGCTGACCAAGCTTCTCGCCCTCATCAGCCATCCCAATGTCGCCTTCGTGCTGATGATGATCGGCATCTACGGCCTCATTTTCGAATTCTCCAATCCGGGCAGTTTCGGGCCCGGCATTATCGGCGCCATCTGCCTCGTCCTGGGCTTTTACGCGCTGAACCAACTGCCGCTCGATTATGCGGGGCTCGCCCTGATCGCGCTCGGCGTCGGCCTCATGGTGGCGGAAGCGGTCACGCCCACATTCGGCGCGCTGGGTCTTGGCGGGCTCGTCGCCTTCGTGATTGGCGCCACCATGCTGGTGGATAGCGACGCGCCGGAATTCCAGCTCTCCTGGAGCGTGATCATCGGCACGACGCTCGCAACCGGTCTCCTGCTCATCCTGCTGCTCGGCTATGTCTGGCGCGAACAGCGCAAGCATATCGCCACCGGGCGCGAAGGCATGAAAGGCACAAAGGCCCGCATCGTCGAATGGCATGGGGGCGAGGGATATGTATTCGCCCAGAGCGAGCGCTGGCATGCGCGCGGGCCGCATGATCTCCAGCCGGGAGATGAGGTCGTCATCACCGATGTCGACGGGCTGACGCTCATTCTCGGTGAACCGCAAGCAGAACGAATACGCAAGGGGCATGGGCCGTCGCCTGAAGGCGGCCCCTTCCCATGCAATAGGAGCATCCCATGAACCTCGCTTTCCTGGTTTTCATCCTGTTTGCGCTGGTCGTCTTTCTGGCCTCGTCCATCCGCATCCTGCGCGAATATGAGCGCGGCGTGGTCTTCACCCTCGGCCGCTACTCCCGTGTTGCCGGGCCGGGCTTCATGATCCTGATCCCTGTCGTCCAGCAAATGGTGCGCACCGACCTGCGCACTTTCGTGGTGGACGTGCCCAGCCAGGACGTCATTTCCCGGGACAATGTGTCGGTGAAAGTGAATGCGGTTCTCTATTACCGCATCCTCGAGCCGAACAAGGCGATCCTGAATGTCGAGGACTATATGGCAGCGGTAAGCCAGCTCGCTCAGACCACGCTGCGCTCCGTGCTCGGCAAACACGAGCTAGATGAGATGCTGGCGGAGCGCGACAAGCTCAATGCCGATATCCAGTCCATTCTCGACGAGCAGACCGACGCCTGGGGCATCAAGGTCGCCAATGTCGAGATCAAGCATGTCGACATCGACGAGAGCATGATCCGCGCCATCGCCCGCCAGGCTGAAGCCGAGCGCTATCGCCGCGCCAAGATCATCAATGCGGAAGGCGAGCAGCAGGCCGCCGAGAAGCTGGTCGAGGCCGGACGCATGCTCGCCACCGAACCGGCATCGATGCAGCTTCGCTACTTCGCGGCGCTGCACGACATAGCAGGCGAGAAGACGAACACCATCATGTTCCCCCTGCCGGTCGATCTCCTCTCCACAGTGAGACCCGCCGACAAGGCATGAATCCTGCCCGCTCTACGCCTCAGCCCCGCTGCCTCGCTAAATATGCTATTGCGAGTCATTATTATTACAGCTATGAAAACGACTGATATCACCTTGGGGGCAATCGGCGCCTGATGCCGGCCTGGTCTTTCCGTTCTGCCGGGGCTCACCGATAGCGAGCCGAATACCGCAATGCCCGTCCGCGGCACGGGAAAGCCATGTCCTCAATATGATATTAAGCCTCATTATTAATATTAAGAGGGCCGAATATGCAAACCCACCTTGGCAGGAGACGGATCATGGCCGCCTGCTGGCCGCCAGCGCGCTCACCCTGCCCCCAACCGCGCTTCGCGCTGAGGAAGATGCCGCGAACGGGAAACAGGAAGAAGCGCCCACCGCTCCTATCGTGGTGGATGCGGAAGGCATTCGCGAACAGGCCGATGGCCCGGTGATCGGCGGCTTCGCCACGCAAAGCGCCACCGCCACCAAGACCGGCACCCCCATTATCGAGACGCCGCAATCGATTTCCGTGATCTCCTCCCAGCGCATGACGGAGGCGGGCGACCAGTCCATCGGGCAGGCGCTTCGCTATTCGACCGGCATCACCACGGAAAATCGCGGCGCTGTCGTCACCCGCTACGACATGTTCACGCTTCGCGGTTTCCAGATCCTCCGCACCTATCTCGACGGCATGGAGCTTCAATACGATGGCTGGTATGCGAGCCCGCAGATCGACCCGGCCATGGTGGAGCGAGTGGAAATCCTGAAGGGCCCCGCCTCGGTCCTTTATGGCAACACACCGCCCGGCGGCCTCATCAATCAGGTCAGCAAGCGTCCGCTGGCCATCTCCTCGGGCGAGATCACGCATCGGCAATGAGAACCTCTATTCCGGCTCCATCGACGTCACCGGCCCGCTGGATGATGAAGGAAAGTATCTCTACCGCTTTGTCGGCCTTGGGCGGCAGGAAGACGGCCAGGCCGTGACGACCAAGGTGGAACGCGTGCTCGCCGCGCCGTCCTTCACCTGGAAGCCGACCGATGAAACGAGCCTCACCATCCTCACCCACTACCAGCACGATCCGAAATCGGGCGCCTATGGCGCGGTCCCTGCACTGGGCTCCGTCTATGACAATCCGCTCGGGAAAATTTCACGGGACTTCTATGACGGCGATGTGAACTGGGAGGAGTTCGACCGCACGCAATGGACGGCCGGATACATTTTTCGAACACAAATTCGGCGACACGTTCTCCTTCCGGCAGAACGTCCGCTATCTCGACGTCGATATGAACTACAAGAGCGTCTATTCCTACGGCCTTCAGGCCGACAACCGCACGCTCACCCGCTACTTAATCTATTCCGACGAAAGCAGCACCTCCTACTCGATCGACAATCAGCTGCAGGCGGATTTCGAAACCGGTCCCTTCCAGCACACCGTGCTGGCGGGCCTGGACTACTGGCATTTCTCATCCGATGTCGAAGTCGGCTACGGCTCGGCGCCAGATCTCGACATCTTCAACTCCGACAGGGGATAGGAAGTATAACCCCCCCTTTTTCACTGAAAATCCACGCTGACCATTCCCAAGCAACCCGGCCAGTCGCAGTCA
>WOZM01000236.1 GCA_011620265.1 Paracoccaceae bacterium | reverse complement strand
GGCACCGACATCCGGTTTTCCAACCCGACCGAGAGTGACGCCTACGGCCCTTTCGTCAAGAACCACCTCCGCGCCGTGGCCGCGGGCATGGGTCTACCCTACGAACTGGTCTCGGGCGATCTCGAGGGCGTGACGTATTCCTCGATCCGCGCTGGGCTGATCGAGTTCCGCCGCCGCGTCGAGCAGTTGCAGCACAATGTCGTCGTGCATCTGTTCTGCCGCCCGGTCTGGGACCGCTTCGTGCGGCTGGCGGTGCTGTCGGGCGATCTGCCTGCGCGCGATTTCGACCGTGACCCTACGGCATATCTCGGCTGCGAATGGTTGCCACCCAAATTCGACTATGTCGATCCCAAGAAGGACGTCGAGGCAGAGATCCTTGCGATCAACGCCGGTCTCAAGAGTCGGCGACAGGCAATTTCCGAACGGGGCTACGACGCCGAACAGGTCGATGCCGAGATCGCCGCCGACAAGGCGCGCACTGATGCGCTGGGCCTGAGCTTCGGTGCGCCGCCTGTCCAGAAGGAGGACATCCCCGATGAATGACACCATCACCCTGCTGACGCGCCGCGCCGACCTGGCCCCAGCCAGCGCCAACCGCGATGACCGCACCGTCGAGGTGATCTGGTCCACCGGCGCGGCTGTGCGCCGCCGCGACATAGCTGGCCCCTATGTCGAACGCCTCAGCCTTGCGCCGGAAGCGGTGGACCTGTCGCGGCTGCAAGGGGCGAGCGTGCTGGATGCCCACCGGCAATCCGCCGTGCGCGATGTGCTTGGCAGCGTGCAATCCGCCGCCGTCGATGGCCAGCGTGGCACGGCCCTGATCCGCTTTTCCTCGCGCCCCGAGGTGGAACCCCTCTGGCAGGACGTGTTGTCCGGGATCCTGCGGCATGTATCGGTTGGCTATTCGGTCGAGGAGTGGGCCGAGGCCGCCGAGAACGGCGCACGGGTGCTGACCGCCGTGCGCTGGACGCCGCACGAGATTTCCCTGGTTCCGACGCCCGCTGACCCCGGCGCACACATCCGCATGGAGACCAACATGCCTGATCCCACCGTCACCCCGGCCCCGCCCGAAGCGCAGACCCGCGCCGCGATCAACACGGAAATCCGCTCCATCGCCCGGATCGCCGGGATGGACCAAGCTTGGATAGACGGCCAGATCGACGCGGCCACCGATGCCGACACCGCCCGCCGTGCCGCCTTCGATGCGTTGGCGGCCCGCAGCGCGCCCGCGATCCGCACGGAGCAGGTCCGTGTCGAGATGGGTGAAAGCCAAGACGACCCGGCCTTGCGTGCCCGCCAGATGGGCGAGGCCCTCTACGCCCGCATCAACCCGCGACACGAACTTTCTGAACCGGCCCGCCGTTACGCCTATGCCACACCGGTGGACATGGCGAAGGAACTGCTGACCCTGCGCGGCGAGTCCACGCTGGCGCTGTCGCCCGCCAGCCTCGTGACCCGCGCCCTGCACACGACCTCGGATTTCCCGCTCATCCTTGGCAACACCGTGGGCCGGGTGCTGCGCGACGCCTACCAAGCCGCCCCCTCTGGCATCCGCCGCCTCGGCCGCCAGACCTCGGCGCGGGATTTCCGGTCGGTGAACAAGATCATGCTGGGCGAGGCGCCGTTGCTGGAAAAGCTGAACGAGCACGGCGAGATCAAGGCCGGGACGATGGCCGAGGCGCGCGAGGCCTACAAGATCGAGACCTGGGCCAAGAAGATCGGCATCACCCGGCAGGTGCTGGTGAACGACGACCTCGGTGCGTTCTCGGACCTCGCCCGTCGCATGGGCCAAGGGGCCGCCGAGACTGAGGCGCGGATCCTCGTCACCCTGCTCGAGGCGAACAGCGGCAATGGCCCGACCCTGTCGGACACGAAGGCGCTGTTCCATGTCGATCACGGCAACAAGGCCGGTGCTGGGGCGGTGATTTCCGATGCCACCCTGTCCGCAGCCCGGCTGGCGCTACGCACCCAGAAGGGCATCGACGGTCGCATCATCCGCGTCACGCCGAAGAACCTGCTTGTGCCGCCCACGCTGGAAACCGTGGCCGAGAAGTGGCTCGCCACCATCGCGCCTGCCACCGCCGCCGATGTGAACCCTTTCTCGGGGGCGATGTCGCTGGTTGTCGAACCGCGCCTGTCCAGCGCAACCCGCTGGTATGTCACCGCCGACCCCGGCGAGATCGACGGGCTCGAGTTCGCCTACCTGTCGGGGAACGAAGGCCCGCAGGTCGAAAGCCGCTCGGGATGGGACGTGGACGGCGTTGAAATCCGGGTGATCCTCGATTTTGGCGCAGGCTTCATCGATCACCGCGGCTGGTTCCAGAACCCCGGGGCGTAACCATGGCCGACCTCGCCCAACTCACCGCCTGGCGCGATGCCCTGATGGCTGCCCGCTATCAGGGCATCCGCACCGTCGAATACGACGGCAAGCGGGTGACCTATGCCAGCGACGCCGAAATGGCGGCGGCGCTGGGCGATCTCAACCGCCAGATATCCGGCACCACGGCGCGCATCGCCGTGGTCCGCATCCAATCATCGAAAGGGCTCTGACCATGCAGAACTTCATCCAGAATGGCCACGTCATCACCGTGCCCACACCCACAGGCGGCATCGCCTCTGGCGAGGGCATGATTGTGGGTAGCATCTTCGGCGTTGCCGCATACTCGGCCGCCGAGGGCGATCCGCTCGAACTGGCCACCACGGGCGTCTACAAACTTCCCAAAGCAACTGCTGCGGTGCTGACCGTCGGCGCCCGCGTGGCGTGGGACAACACGGCCAAGAACATCAACGTGCCCGGCGCTGGGCGCTTCCCTGTGGGCATCGCAACCGAGGCCGCCGGGAACGGCATCACCAGCGTCGCAGTGCGGCTGGATGGCGTGGGGACCGTTGCAGCATGATGGAGCGAGATATCCGCGCCGTTCTGAATGGTCTCACCTTGTTGGTCGAGGACACGAAGGGGGCTGGCCAGCTTCAGGCGATGCGCAACTATGCAGCCATCATGGCCCTGTGCGCCGACCTCCGGAGGTCGGCCACCGAATACAACGGCACCTGGAACATCACCATTATCATCGGTGAACTGGAAAACCATATGGCTGCTGTCGCCGGGCTGTTCCCGACTTGGGATTTGCCGACGGATCAACACCTCGTGGGTGCACACGCGGCCATCAGCAAGCTGGCCATGGGAACGTGCTTTGGCCAGCAGTCCGGAATCTGATTTGGCGAAAGGAACGTCCCGCGAACATCCGGCCATTTCCGTGTCGCATGGGTGTTGCACGGAGAAAATCGGAACGGCTGCAAGCCTTTGGAATCGCGAAGAAACGTGTTGTTCTGCGTTGCAACGCAAAAAGCACCCCGTAGGGCGCCATGAATCTTCCTAAGCCTTTGATATCATGTTAGAAAGTTTGGTTGCGGGGGTTGGATTTGAACCAACGACCTTCAGGTTATGAGCCTGACGAGCTACCGGGCTGCTCCACCCCGCGTCAATTCTGGCCCGTGAACAATCCGAATTGTATGGGGCCACATCGTCGAGAGATACGTTCGTGTTCCTTACTAGGTTTGGCGGTGACCTACTCTCCCACATCTTGAGATGCAGTACCATCGGCGCGACGGCACTTAACGGCCGAGTTCGGGATGGGATCGGGTGTTTTGCTCGCGCTATGACCACCAAACCGAGAAAGAAACACGACAATCAACGTCCAGGTCCGCTTTCTGACCAGAGAAGTCTGGCTTCTACTGGATCAAATCAAGCCTATCGAGCAATTAGTACCGGTCAACTGAACGCATTGCTGCGCTTACATCTCCGGCCTATCGACGTGGTGGTCTTCCACGGCTCTCAAGGGATACCTTGTTTTGAGGGGGGCTTCCCGCTTAGATGCCTTCAGCGGTTATCCTGTCCGTTCATAGCTACCCAGCACTGCCGTTGGCACGACAACTGGTCCACCAGTGGAACGTTCACCCCGGTCCTCTCGTACTAGGGGCAACTCTTCGCAAGTATCCTACACCCACGGCAGATAGGGACCGAACTGTCTCACGACGTTCTAAACCCAGCTCACGTACCACTTTAATCGGCGAACAGCCGAACCCTTGGGACCTGCTCCAGCCCCAGGATGTGATGAGCCGACATCGAGGTGCCAAACGATGCCGTCGATATGGACTCTTGGGCATCATCAGCCTGTTATCCCCGGCGTACCTTTTATCCGTTGAGCGATGGCCCTCCCACTTGGGACCACCGGATCACTATGGCCGACTTTCGTCTCTGCTCGACTTGTCAGTCTTGCAGTCAGGCTGGCTTCTGCCATTGCACTCAACGAGCGATTTCCGACCGCTCTGAGCCAACCTTCGCGCGCCTCCGTTACTCTTTAGGAGGCGACCGCCCCAGTCAAACTACCCGCCACACAGGGTCCCGGATCCGGATAACGGACCGCGGTTAGACATCAAGAGTGCGAAGGGT
>WOZM01000183.1 GCA_011620265.1 Paracoccaceae bacterium | reverse complement strand
GGATGGTCCGACGCCTTCGCCCGGTCCGTCATCGGCCAAATGCGATAGCCCTGCGCCTGACCGGCCCCCCGGATTGCCCTTTGCCCCGCGCTTGTCTAGATGGGGACCAAACCCGGCACATACGAGGACTTCACCCATGGCATCCTACCAGTACGTCTACCACATGGATGGCGTCTCCAAGACCTATCCCGGCGGCAAGAAATGCTTCGAGAACATCCACCTGAACTTCCTGCCCGGCGTCAAGATCGGCGTCGTCGGGGTCAACGGCGCGGGCAAGTCCACGCTTCTCAGGATCATGGCCGGCATCGACAAGGACTTCTCCGGCGAGGCCTGGGCCGCGAAGGGTGCGACGGTCGGCTACCTGCCGCAGGAACCCGCGCTGGACGAGACCCTCGACGTGCGCGGCAATGTCATGCTCGGCGTGGCCCCCAAGAAGGCCAAGCTCGACCGCTACAACGAGCTTGCCATGAACTATTCCGACGAGACCGCCGACGAGATGGCCGCACTTCAGGACCAGATCGACGCCGAGAACCTCTGGGATCTCGACAGCCAGATCGACGTCGCGATGGAGGCGCTGCGCTGCCCGCCCGACGACGCATCCGTCGTCACGCTCTCGGGCGGCGAAAAGCGCCGCGTCGCGCTCTGCAAGCTCCTGCTTGAGGCGCCCGACATGCTCCTCTTGGACGAACCGACCAACCACCTCGACGCCGAAACCATCGCCTGGCTGCAAAAGCACCTGATCGAATATGCGGGCACGATCCTCATCGTCACCCACGACCGCTACTTCCTCGACGACATCACCTCGTGGATCCTCGAACTCGACCGCGGCCGCGGCATCCCCTACGAGGGCAACTATTCCGCCTGGCTCGAACAGAAGGCCAAGCGGCTGGCGCAGGAAGCGCGCGAGGACAAGTCGCGCCAGAAGGTGCTCGAACGCGAACTGGAATGGATCCGCGCCGGCGCCAAGGCCCGCCAGGCCAAGCAGAAGGCCCGGATCAACAAGTACAACGAACTTGCCGACCAGTCCGAGCGCGACAAGCTCGCCCGCGCCCAGATCATCATCCCGAACGGCCCCCGCCTCGGCGGCAAGGTGATCGAGGTCGAGGGGCTGAAGAAGCACATGGGCGACAAGCTCCTGATCGAGGATCTGTCCTTCGCCCTGCCGCCCGGCGGCATCGTCGGCGTCATCGGCCCGAACGGCGCCGGCAAGACCACGCTTTTCCGCATGCTGACCGGACAGGAGGCGCCCGACGCCGGCACCGTCAGCTACGGCGACACGGTGAAGCTGGCTTATGTCGACCAGTCCCGCGACGCGCTCGACGCCGGCAAGACCGTGTGGGAGGAGATCTCCGGCGGCGCCGAACTGATCGAGCTTGGCGACGCCCAGATGAACTCCCGCGCCTATTGCTCCGCCTTCAACTTCAAGGGCGGCGACCAGCAGAAGAAGGTGGGGCTATTGTCCGGCGGCGAGCGCAACCGGGTCCACATGGCGAAGCTTCTCCGCTCCGGCGGCAACGTCCTTTTGCTCGACGAACCCACCAACGACCTCGATGTCGAGACATTGCAAGCCCTGGAGGCCGCCCTCGACGACTTCGCCGGCTGCGCCATCATCATCTCCCACGACCGCTTCTTTTTGGACCGGCTCTGCACCCACATCCTGTCCTTCGAGGGCGAGGCCCATGTCGAATGGTTCGAGGGCAACTTCGAGGCCTACGAGGAGGACAAGATCCGGCGGCTGGGGCCGGACAGCGTGGAGCCGAAGCGGGTGAAGTACAAGAAGTTTACGCGGTGAGGGAAGTTGTGAGCCGAACTCGGCCGCAAGTCGCTATCGCACCTATTTCAGGGCGTTTCCGCCCTGAAAATCCAGTCCGTCATCTTCTAGCTGCGCCTGAAGCAGAGCGGCGAGGTACTCTTCCATAAGACCAAAATCTAGATGACCCGCATCCCACGCGCGATCAGCGGCGATCAGGGCCTCTTCGTAGCCGCCGCGATCTTCTCGTATTCGCTCTGGCACAATCTTTCGACCATTTAGAAGTGCCCCTGATCGAACACACAGCAAGAAGTAGCACACAGCACGCGCCGTTCGTCCGTTGCCCTCTATGAATGGATGAATCCAGTTCATGCGCCAAAGCGCGTACGCTGCAAGCTCTGTCGGCGTCCATACGTACCAGTTCTCTTGGACCGTCGAAATGAAGCGATCCATCCAATCATCAACGTCATTAAAATGCGGTGGCTTGTGATCGCCGACGTATATCGGCTCCCGCCTGAAGCGACCTCCAAACTGCGAGATATTTGCAACCGCCACATGATTTAGCGCCCACAGCAAATACTTATCAAACGAAACCGGCCCCTTCATGAGGCCGATTTCGATGCAGTTTGTCAAAAGCTCGTACTGACGGTTCAGATTCTGCTCTTGCACCCGATCGTACAGCTCTCCATCTTCCTCTTCGAGAATGAACATTCTTCGGTAACTGCCCGTCTATGCCAGCTACCTACGCCGGCTGCTTCGCCACTCGCACGTGCGTCACAGATGCTTTCGCGGACTCTTTTGTGATTCGCGAACCTTTCGGCGCGTTTCCATAGACGAAGCTAGCGCGCTGCGCCCGCAACTCTTCATCAGAAACGATGTGGGCACGCGCACGCTCAATGAGCGCGGTCAGCGCAGGGCGCTCTGGCGCCCTCGTCAGCGCGGATTTTCTCTCTGCCATGGCTACACCCTCCTGAGAATCAACTGCTTGATCGACTTTTGCTGCTCTTTCCTATATATGCGCATTGTTCGCACAACATGCTATTCACAACTTAATGCTCGGGGAAAATTTTGCCGACAAGATGGTGCATGTGAATCCCAATCGCAACAACTCGACGGGGGGGGCAAGCCGTCGCAAGCCTCAGCAAGCCGTAGGGTGGGGTTCCACCCCACCACTCCCCTCGCCATCGCCGACCACGATCCGGGTCCGCAAACGGTGGGTTGAAAACCAACCCTGCTCGCAAAATGCCCCTTCGGCCCGGCATCGGCATTCCCGGAACTGACGGCGGGTTGGCGGGGTGAACCCCGCCCCACGCTGCCCGTCACTCCCCGAACGCACCCTCGGGCACCTCGCCGCACCATTCCGGCTCCACCCGTCCCGACCGGATGTCCCGGTGAATTGACGAATACGGCCAATCGACGGCCCGTTCCACGAACCCGTGCTTGACCGGGTTGATCCAGCAATACCGGACATGCGCCGCGAAATCCGCCTCGTCCCGGATATGGTGCTCCCAAAACCGCCGCTGCCAGATTGCCTGTTCCCGTTTGCCGACCCGTAGGCCGGGCTTCAGCCCGGCATACCGTCCGGATCGCACCACCGGCAATTCGGTCGGAAGCGGTGCCGGGCTGAAGCCCGGCCTACGCTCGGCCCGACGGAGGGACATTGTGAACCGCGCCTTGATGGCGCCCCAGCGTACCGAATAGTCCGCGTCCCCCTCCGGCAATGTCCACACCGCATGCACATGGTCCGGCATCACGACCCACGCATCAATCCCGAACGGTCGCTCCGCGCGTGTCACCGCCACGGCCGCCCGCAGGCGCCCGACCTCCCGCACCAGAAGATCCGACCCGCGCCCGGCGAGTGCTACGGTGAAGAATACGGATGCGCCGGGCGCGCGGGGGCGGAGATAGTCGGACATGGCGCCACCCTGCGCCCCGTTGGTTAACGGATCGTCAATCCCCGCCTGGGCCACCAAGCCGTCGCCCCGTCCTTCTCGCAGGAACGGCTGTAGCTACGGAAAAACCACGCGGAACCGACGGCTGCGGGACGGAAAAACGATGCCGGACACCTTCGCCCCCTCCCCGCCCTGATCCCCGTCAACCCGCCCCCTTCCGACTCGCCCCATCCTGCACCCGTCCCAGAAACGGAGGGCAATGCCATGCCGGATACCGACACGAATTCCGAAACCCCGAAGAAGCGCGTCTGGACCGAAGAGATCGAGGTCGCCGGCGATCAGCTCGTCAAGCGGGTGAAGGAACTCGCCGCCGATGCGCAGGTCAAGCGCATCCGCATCACCGAGCCGGACGGCGATCTCGTCCTCGAAGTGCCGCTGACCATCGGCGCGCTGGCCGGCGGGGCCGTCGTCCTCGCCGCGCCGCTCGTCGCGGTGATCGGCGCGCTCGCGGCCTTCGTGACCAAGGTGAAGGTCGAGGTGATCCGCGACAGGGACGAGCGCAAGGCCGGGTCCTGAGCCGCCCGGCGGTCCGGTTTTCCCGACCTGCGCCGGAGGACGAGCCGTGCTGGTCTGACCGTATTGTTGAAAGACATTTCAAGCAGGTTCGAACGGTGGGTGGTAACCGGGGCCTCCTGTATTTCTCGGGGGTCCCGGCCCTTCACGAAAATTCACGACCGTGCCGGTGCGGTGAAACAAGCCCGGCGCCCTCGCCTGCGGCCCCCCATGTCTTTCCCAATGGAAGGAGAAAGCCATGAACCGCC
>WOZM01000171.1 GCA_011620265.1 Paracoccaceae bacterium | reverse complement strand
CAAGGCGAGCTGCAGGGCGTCATCGCCTCCGTCTCGGCCATCGCGATGGGGCTCGCGCCGATGGTCATGACCACGGTTTTCTGGGCCTTCACCCACGACGGCGCCACGCATTACCTGCCCGGCGCGCCCTTCCTTCTCTCTGGCCTTCTGATGGTCGCTTCCGTCATAGTCCTTGTCGTGCCCGCGCGCGAAAGGGCCGCCGCCTGACCGCAGGCTCCGCTTGAGAGGAGACACCATGACCGAGATCCGCGCCGCCATCTGCCACGAATTCGGCCAACCGCTCCGGGTCGAGACGGTCCGCCTGCGTCCCCCCGGGCCCGGCGAGGTCGAGGTGACGCTCGCCGCCTGCGCGATCTGCTTTTCCGACATCTCCAGTCTCGACGGCGGCTGGGGCGGGGCGCTGCCGGCGGTCTACGGCCACGAGGCAGCGGGGCGCATATCGGCCACCGGTCCCGGCGTGACCGGATATGCGACGGGCGACCCGGTCCTCGTCACCCTGATCCGCTCCTGCGGCCACTGCCCGACCTGTGCTTCGGGAAGGCCGGTGCTCTGCACTACGCCGCCAAGCCTCGGAAGCCCGCTGACCGCCGCCGACGGCAGCCCTCTCGAACAGGGGCTCGATTGCGGCGCCTTCGCCGAACGCGTCGTGGTCCAGACCAGCCAGATCGCGCCCTTGCCTGCCGGCATCCCGATGGAGGCGGCGGCGCTCATCTCCTGCGGCGTCATCACCGGCCTCGGCGCGGCGGTCAACACCGCGCGAATCCGGCCCGGAGAGGTCGTCGTGGTGATCGGGGCGGGCGGCGTCGGGCTCAATGCCATCCAGGGCGCGCGGCTCGCGGGGGCCGCGCGGATCATCGCCGTCGACATGCGCGCCGACAAGCTCGAGATCGCGAAGGAATTCGGCGCCACCGACGGCATCCTCGCCTCCGCGCCGAAGCCCTGGGCCGAGGCGAAGCGGATCGCGGGGCGCGGCGCGGATGCGGTCCTCGTCGCCGTCGGCGCCATCCCCGCCTATGACACCGCGACCCGCTATCTCGCCAATGGCGGCCGCATGGTCGCGGTCGGCATGCCACATTCCGGCGCCAAATCGCAGTGGGAACCAGTGATTTTCGCCTATACAGGAAACGCAATGCTCGGCTCCAATATGGGCGACACGGTGCTGGCCCGCGACATCCCCTGGATCACCGACCTCTATCTGCAGGGCCGCCTCAAGCTCGACGAACTCATCTCCGGCCGCTGGAGGCTCGACCAGATCAACGAGGCCATCGCCGACACCCGGACCGGAGCGGCCCGCCGCAACGTCATCCTCTTCTGACTTCTTCTGTTCGAAAATACCTCGCGGGGGGGAGGGCCGGGCCAAAGCCCGGACCGGGGGGGCGCGAAGCCCCCCCTCCCCCGCCAGCCACGGGAGAGCCGCCATGCGCCTCAAGGACCTCGAGATCTTCACCGTCGCCCCGCCGGCCCCCGGCTGGGGCGGGCGCTACTGGCTCTTCGTCAAGCTCACCACCGATGACGGCATCACCGGCTACGGCGAATGCTACGCCTCCTCGGTCGGGCCGAAGGCGATGGAGGCGGTGATCACCGACGTCTTCAACCGCCACATGGCAGGCGAGAGCCCCGAAAACATCGAACTGATGTTCCGCCGCGCCTATTCCTCGGGCTTCACCCAACGCCCTGACCTGACCGTCATGGGGGCCTTCTCGGGGCTCGAGATCGCCTGCTGGGACATCCTCGGCAAAGCGCGCAATCGCCCCGTCTGGGCGCTGCTCGGCGGCAGGATGAACGAGCGGCTGCGAAGCTACACCTACCTCTACCCAGAGCCGGGCAAGGAAAGCGCGGAATTCTGGGCCAGCCCCGACATGGCCGCCGAGGCGGCGCTCCGCTTCGTCGAGATGGGCTTCACCGCGGTGAAGTTCGACCCCGCCGGCCCCTACACGATTCGCGGCGGCCACGATCCCTCGCAATCCGACATCACCCGCTCGGCTGCCTTCTGCCGGGCGATCCGCGAGGCGGTGGGCGACCGCGCCGACCTGCTCTTCGGCACCCACGGCCAGTTCAACGTGGCCGGCGCGGTCCGCCTCGCCCTGGCGATCGAGCCCTACGGGCCCTTGTGGTACGAGGAACCGATCCCGCCCGACAACCTCCTCGACTTCGCCGAGGTCGCGCGCGCCACCCATATCCCCATCGCCACCGGTGAACGCTTCACCACGAAGGCGGAATTCGCCACCGTCCTCAGGACCGGCGGCGCCCGCATCCTGCAACCGGCGCTCGGCCGCGCAGGGGGCATCTGGGAGGTGAAGAAGATCGCCGCCATCGCCGAGGTCTTCACCGCCCAGATCGCGCCCCATCTCTATGCCGGCCCGGTGGAATGGGCGGCGAACATCCACCTCGGCGCCTCGATCCCGAACCTCCTGATGGTCGAGACCATCGAGACCGGCGGCGCCTTCCACCTCGCGCTCATCAAGAACACGATCAAGTGGGAGGACGGTTACGTCATCCCGCCCGACGCCCCCGGTCTCGGCATCGAGTTCGACGAGGACCTCGCCCGCGCCCATCCCTATACCGGGACAAGGCTGCATCTGGAGATGCAGGAGGCGCCCTGCGACTACGCGCGGCCGAACTGGTTCGAAGGCGGCGCGCCTTCGACAGCAAGGACCTGATCCACAGGCGGCGGGCGATCGGAGATTTTCCGCTCGCCCTCCAGCGCCCGGTCTTGACCCCGCCTCGGGGCGCGCTCACATCTGATGCACGACCGGCCCGATCCGCCGTGCCACGCCGTTCCGGCCGCGCCCGGCCCCGACGCTTCCCCGGTCGCGGACCGAGACCATGCACCGCACCGCCCGCACGGGCCCCCAGTCATGACCCTTCCCGCTCCGCTGCCCGACCCCGAGGGGCTTGCCGTCCACGGCCCGTTCCGCGAGCCTGACCCGAAGCCTCTGTCGCTCGTGCTGGTCGAAGCCGCGTCGGGGACCGAGCCGCAGATCACTCTCGGCGACCTTGTCGATCACCTCTCCTCGCGCGGGCTCGCGCCGCTGATCCTGCTGATGGGGCTGATCAACGTCTTCACCATCATTCCGGGATCCTCGACCATCCTCGGACTGCCGCTGGTCTTCCTCGGGCTCAGCCTCCTTATCGGCGCGCGCTCGCTCTGGCTTCCGGCCCGGCTCCGGTCGAAAAGCTTCGACCGCGCGACGCTGCACCGCGTCATCGAACGGGCGCTGCCGTGGCTCCACCGGATCGAGCGGCTCGCCCATCCGCGCTGGTGGCCCTGGGGGCAGGCGCTTCTCGATCGGGCTTACGGCGCCGTCGTGCTCTTCCTCGGCCTGATGGTCGCGCTGCCGGTGCCCTTCGGCAACACGATGCCGGCGATCTCGATCATCCTCCTGTCGCTCGGCTTCACCGCCCGCGACGGGCTCTGGGTCGCGGCGGGGCTCCTCTGCACGGCCAGCGCGCTCGGCATCGTCATGGGGGTCGCGGGCGCCGTCACCGTCGCCGGCGCCCGGCTTCTGGGCTTCTGATCAGATGTTGGTCCAGCCGCCGTCGATGCTGATCGCCTGTCCGGTGACGAACGCAGCCTCATCGCTCGCGAGGTAGACCGCCAGCGCCGCGATCTCCTCCGGGCGGCCGAGCCGGCCCATCGGCTGGCGCGCGATGAAGGCCGCCCGGGCGGCCTCGTAGTCGCCCTGCGCCCGCATCCGCGCCTCGAGCGAGGGGCTCTCCACCGTCGCGGGGCAGATCGCGTTGGCGCGGATGCCCCGGCCGATGAAATCCGCGGCCACCGACTTCGTCATCCCGATCACCGCAGCCTTGGTCGCGCCATAGACGAAGCGGTTGGGTGCGGCGATCACGGAAGACGCCACCGAGGCGACCGACACCACGGATCCGCCACCGCCCGCGATCATCGCCGGCAGGAAGGCCCGCGTCATCAGATACATCGACCGCAGGTTGACGTTCACCGAGAAGTCGAAGGCCGCCTCGTCGCAATCGAGGATCGTGCCGTGATGGACGAAGCCGACGCAGTTGAAGAGGATGTCGACCGCGCCCGCCTCCCGCGCCGCCTCCGCCACCGCCGCGCCGTCGGTCGCGTCGAGCCAGCGGGTGCGGATGCCGTCGCCCGCCAGCCCCTCGAGTGCGCCCATGTCGAGATCGGTGGCGATGACCTCGGCGCCCTCGGCGGCAAAGGCCCGCGCC
The DNA here is from genome assembly GCA_011620265.1 of Paracoccaceae bacterium. Classification (GTDB taxonomy): domain Bacteria; phylum Pseudomonadota; class Alphaproteobacteria; order Rhodobacterales; family Rhodobacteraceae; genus Albidovulum. The sequence continues at coordinate 18,388 of WOZM01000171.1, read as the reverse complement.
GTCGCCCGGCCGATTCCCGCCCCCGCCGCCGTCACGAACGCCTTCTTTCCGGTCAACCGCATCACCGTCTCCTCACATCACCGCGCCGATCTGCCAAGGCACGAATTCCATGCCGCCGAAGCCCAGCGCCTCGCTCTTGGTCCGCTCGCCCGAGGCGACGCGGATCAGGTCCTCGAAGATCTGTCGCCCCTTCTCCTCGACGCTCACGCCGCGGCTGACGATATCGCCGCAGTCGATGTCCATGTCCTCTTCCATCCGCGCATGCATCTCTGAATTGGTGGCGAGCTTGTAGCACGGCGCCGGCTTGTAGCCGGAGACCGAGCCGCGCCCGGTGGTGAAGGCGATGAGGTTGGCGCCCGAGGCGATCTGCCCCGTGACCGAACAGGGATCGTAGCCGGGGCTGTCCATGTAGACGAAGCCCTTCCCGATGATCGGTTCGGCGAACTTGTAGACGCCCGACAGCGGTGCGGTGCCGCCCTTGGCCACCGCCCCGAGAGATTTTTCCAGGATCGTCGTCAGCCCGCCGCGCTTGTTGCCGGGCGAGGGGTTGTTGTCCATCTCGCCGCCGTTGCGGGCGGTGTAATCCTCCCACCAGCGGATGCGCTCGACGAGCTTCTCACCCACTTCCCGGCTGACGGCGCGGCGGGTCAGGAGATGCTCGGCCCCGTAGATCTCCGGCGTCTCCGACAGGATCGTCGTGCCGCCGTGACGCACGAGAAGATCGGACGCCGCCCCAAGCGCGGGGTTCGCGGTGATCCCGGAATATCCATCCGATCCGCCGCATTGCAGACCGATGGTCAGTTCCGAGACCGGCGTCGGTTCACGCCGCGCCGCGTTCGCTTCCGCCCCCATTTCGCGCAGCATCGCAAGCCCCGCCTCGATGGTTGCCCGCGTGCCGCCGGTCTGCTGGATCGTCATGTAGCGGAAGTTGCCGCCATCGCTGAGCCGCCCCCGCCCGACGAGATCGGCGATCTGCATCACCTCGCAACCGAGCCCGACCAGCAGGATGCCGCCGAAATTCGGGTTGCGGGCATAGCCCTGAAGCGTGCGAAAGAGCGTCCGGTAGCCCTCGTCCACGCCCGACATGCCGCAGCCGGTGCCGTGGACGATGGGCACGACGCCATCGACATGCGCGAGGTCGGCAAGCCACGGCGCCTTCTCCGCCGCCTCGGCGATGAAGCGGGCGACGCTGCCCGAACAGTTCACCGAGGTGAGGATGCCGAGATAGTTGCGCGTGCCGACCTTGCCGTCGGCGCGACGATAGCCGAGGAAGGTCCGCTCCCCGTCCGCCGGCGGCAGCGGCGCATTTGCGGAGGCGTGGGCGTAGTCCGCGCTGTGCCCGCTCATGCCGAGGTTGTGGCTGTGGACATGCGCGCCCGCCGGGATGTCCTCGGTCGCCGCGCCGATGATCTGGCCGTAGCGCAGGACGTTCTCGCCTTTCGAGAGCGCCCGCGCCGCGATCTTGTGCCCGCGCGGCACCGGACGCGGCAGCGGCACCGGGACGCCCGGCACCGCCGCCCCCTCGGCAAGGTCGGCAAGGGCGATGACGACATTGTCGCCGGGATGCAGGCGGATGGTCCTTGCGGCAGGCTCGGGCATGGTGCAACTCCGCGGAGCGACTGGGGCCGGGGTGCTTGACAGCCTCCGGGTCCACACTAACATGCTAACATGTTACAAAGGCCCGACGTGGAACCGCAAGAGAGAACTCCCGCCGCGCCCCGTCTCAGGAAGCTCGACAGTTTCCCGGGGTCGCTCGCCGCGCGCACCTACCAGTCGCTGCGCGAGGCGATCCTGCATCTCGCCTACCGCCCCGGCGAGTTGCTGCGCAAGGGCGATATCTGTGCCGAGCTCGGCGTCTCCCGCTCGCCGGTCTCCGAGGCCATCGCGCGGCTCGCGGCAGAGGGACTCGTCGACGTGGTGCCGCAGGCCGGCACCTTCGTCGCCCGCTTCTCGATGGCCGAGATCCGCGAAGGCGCCTTCCTGCGCGAGGCGATCGAGCTTGCCGCGATCGAGATGATCGCGCCGGCGATCACCGAGGAACAGCTTGTCCAGCTGCGCCGCAACATCCGGGTGCAGGAGGCACTGGTCGAGGATGCCGATTTCGCCGGATTCTACAAGCTCGACGCCGAGATGCACGCGATGATCCTGTCGTTCACCGGCTACCGCAAGCTTGGCCAGGTCGCCGAATCCGCCTGGCTCCATGTCAACCGCGCCCGCCAGCAGGTGCTGCCGGTGCCCGGCCGCGTCGCCGCGACGCTCGAGGAGCATCAGGCGATCCTCGTGGCACTCGAGGCCCGCGATCCCGACCGCGCGCGCGAGGAGCTGCGCTGGCATCTGCGCCAGCTCATGACCTTCCTCGTGCCGCTCGAACGCGAACGGCCAGACCTCTTCGACCCCGACTGAACCGCCACGGCGGAAGGAAACGCCGATGCAGATGCCGCACGGCTGAACGCCTTCCGCCTCGCCCCCGGCGCGCCGGCGAGGGCGACCATCGCGGACATGATTGGCGCGGCCGGCCAGGTCGGCGGCTTCGCCGCGACGATCCTCGCCGCGCTCGACGCGGCCGGCATCGACCGCCGCCAGGTCCGCGCGGGGCCGGGCGCCAGCGGCATGCCGGTCGCGATCCCAGACGCGGCGGGCGACTACGGCGCCGTCGTCGTCTCCGGCGTGATCCGCGAGATCGTCGCGGAGGAGATCGGGATCGCTCCCGACACCAGGGTGCTCGTCCTCCAGAACGAGATCCCGACCGCGGTCAACCTCGCCCTTGCCGCGCGCCTGCCGGACTCCGTCCGGCTGATCCTCGACGCGGCCCCCGCCCGTGACCTGCCGGAGGCGCTGCTCAACCGCACCGACTGCCTGATCGTCAACCGGGTCGATGCGGCGATGATGACGGGGGGACGCCAGAGGCGCTCCACCCCGACGCGGCGGCGCGGGAGCTTGTCAGCCTCGGGCCCGAGGCGGTGGTCGTTACGCTCGGCGCCGAGGGGCTTGCCGGATACGATGCCGAAGGCCAGTTCCGCGGCCCGGCCGTCGGCGTCGCCACCGTCTCGACCCACGGGTGCGGGCGACGCCTTCACCGGCGCCCTCGCCGCCCGGCTCGCCGCCGGCGACGGCCTCCGCGCGGCGATACGCGTCGCTCAAGGGGCTGCGGCCTTGCAGGTGTCGGGCCGGGAGATCGCGGCGGATGCGGTCCGCCGGCTCCTTGTCGGGACCTGAGGCGTAAGGTGGGTTTGAACCCACCTTACCCGACCGGAGGCGACCCGATCCGGTAGAACTCCGCCGCCGTCCCGCCGAAGACCCACGCCCGGTCGGATGTGTTCAGCCCCGACGTCAGCGCCTGCGCCGCCCGCCGCCAGTCGGCATATTCGCCCCGGAGCCGGCAGACCGGCCAGTCCGATCCCCACATGATCCGCTCCGGTCCGAAGGCGGCCAGGACATGATCGGCATAGGGCCGCAGATCCTCCGCCGTCCAGTCCTCCCGCGCCTCCGTCACGAGACCCGAGAGCTTGAGGCAGGCCCCGGTTTCGCGGGCGAGCCGCGTCATGCCGTCGGCCCAGGGGCCGAACATCCCCGGCGAATGCGCCCGGATCCGCGGCTTCATGCAGTGATCGAGCACGACCCGCATTCCGGGATATCGCTTCAGGATTTTCAGAAAATTCCCAAGATGTGCAGGGAACCCCAGCGCATCGAAGCTCAGCCCAAGGTCGACGACCGCCCGGAACCCCCATTGCACGTCCTCGCGCAGCATCCAGTCCGCGTCGGGAATATCCTGGATCATCGGCCGGACCCCGAGGAATTTCGGATGCCCCGCCAGCCGTTTCAGCACCGGGAGGTCCTCCGGCCGCTCGAAATCCACCCAGCCGACGACGCCGGCGACCGAGGGCGTCGCATCGGCGATCCCGAGCAGGTATTCCGTCTCGGCCACCGTCGCCGCCGCCTGAACCAGCACTGTGCGGCCGATCCCGTGCGCGGCAAGCTCGGGCGCCAGATCCGCCGGCCCGTAGGTTCGTGCCAGCACCGGATCTTCCTTTGGCATCCAGTCGTAATCGCCCCGGGCGGGGTTCCAGTAATGCTGATGCGCGTCGATCTGATCCATCGGCCTACCCCACCGGCGCGTCCGGCCGCATCAGCCCCTCGGCCTTGAGATCGGACCAGAGCGCCGCCGGAACCCTGGCCGTCGCCGCCCCGAGATTGGCCTCGACCTCGGCCACGCCCTGCCCGCCCGGAATGACCGAGACCACCGAAGGATGGCAGAGCGGGAACCGGAAGGCCGCATCGACCATCCGCACCCCGTGCCGCGCGCAGAGCGCCTCGATCCGCGCCACGCGGTCGAGGATCGCTTGCGGCGCCGGATCGTAGTTGTAGAAGGCGCCGGGCTTCGGCCCGGTCGCGAGAATGCCGGAATTGTAGGGCCCGCCGATGACGATCCCGATCCCGCGCGCCGCGCAAAGCGGCAGGAAGGTTTCCAGCGCCTCCTGTTCCAGAAGCGTATAGCGCCCGGCGAGCAGGAAGAGGTCGAAATCCCCCCGCTCCGCCATCCACTGGCAAGGCTGCCATTCGTTGATCCCGGCCCCGAAGGCCCGGATCACCCCCTGATCGCGCAGTTCCAACAACGCCCGGTAGCCGCCCGCCATGAACTCCGCGAGCCGCGCCTCGAGGGCTCCTTGAGAGCCGTGGTTGAAGACGTCGAGGTCATGGGCATAAAGCACATCCACCCGGTCCAGCCCGAGCCGCTCCAGCGAAAACTCCAGCGAACGGAAGACCGCGTCATGGCCATAGTCGTAGACCTCGGCGCGCGAGGGCACGTCGAACCACTTGCCGATGCCGTCGCCCTTCCCCTCCGGAACGGCGCGCAGGAGCCGGCCGACCTTGGTCGACAGGACATAGTCGTCTCGAGGCTTGCCCCGCAAGAACCGGTTGAGCCGCGTCTCCGAGAGCCCGAAGCCATAAAGCGGCGCGGTGTCGAAATACCGCACCCCCGCGGCCCAAGCCGCCTCGAGGATCGCCTCAGCCTCGCCGTCCGGTATCGCCCGGTAGAGATTGCCGAGCGGTGCCGCCCCGAAGCCAAGCTCGGTGAAGTCGAGACCGCCGTTACCGAGCCTGTCCCAGTGCCTTTTCGCAAGTGCCATGAATGCCTCCGGATTTCCACTGACATGCTAGCATGAATCGCTTGGGGGCCAATCCTTTCCGCGCTAGTCTCGGCCCCGACGCGGCATTGCAGGAGATGATATGACACGGTTCCGCCAGGTCTTTGGCGACGGCAAGCCCGTGATCGGCATGGTCCATCTCGGCGCCCTGCCCGGCACGCCCCTCCATGACGCAAGAGCGGGACTGGAGGGGCTCGTCACCGCCGCGCGCGCGGATCTCGAGGCGCTGCAAAGGGCCGGTTTCGACGCGGTGATGTTCGGCAACGAAAACGACCGGCCCTACGAATTCGACGTCGACCGCGCCTCCACCGCGACGATGGCCTACGTGATCGGGCGGCTGCGCGAAGAGATCACGGTGCCCTTCGGCGTCAACGTCCTCTGGGACCCGATGTCGACCGTGGCGCTCGCCGCCGCCACAGGCGCCGCCTTCGTACGCGAGATCTTCACCGGCACATACGCCTCCGACATGGGCCCCTGGACCCCCGATGCCGGAAAGGCGATGCGCTACCGAGACCGGCTCGGGGCGCGCGACGTGGCGATGCTCTTCAACGTCTCGGCCGAATTCGCCGACAGCCTCGACCGGCGGCCGCTTGCCGACCGGGCGCGCTCGGCGGTCTTCTCCTCGATCCCCGACGCGGTCCTCGTCTCGGGCCAGATCACCGGGGAGGCGGCGCGGATGGAAGACCTCGAAGCGGTGAAGGCGGTGCTCCCCGACACGCCCGTTCTCGCCAATACCGGGGTGAAGCACGGCACCGTGGCCGAGGTGCTGCGCGTCGCCGACGGCTGCGTCGTCGGCTCGGCGCTGAAACGGGACGGCGACACCTGGAAGCCGGTCGATCCCGACCGCGCTGCGGATTTCATGGCCCGCGCCCGCGCGGCACGCGGGGGGCGATGATGGACCGCCTGCGCGCCGATCTCACCGACCTCATGCTGATCCCCGGCCTTTCGGGGCACGAGGACCGGGTGCGCCGGCATCTCGCCGCCGCCCTCGCCGCCGAGGGGATCGAGAGCCGCCCGGACCGCATGGGCAACCTGATCGCGACTTTCGGCGGCGACCCGGCGGCGCCCTCGGTCATGGTCTTCACCCATATGGACCAGCTCGGCTTCATCGTCCGCAAGGTCGAGGCCGACGGCCTGATCCGGGTCGAACGCCTCGGCGGTGTGCCCGAACGTGCGCTGGCTTCGCAGGCGGTCCTGCTGTGCGTGGGCGACGGTCGCGACGTGCCGGGCGTGATCCTCAACAAGGCGCATCACGCCACCCAGCCGGAGGAGAAATTCCAGGTCCTGAAGACCGCCGGGATCGTCATCGACACCGGCCACGGGACGAAGGCGGCGGTCGAGGCCGCCGGCATCCGCATCGGCACGCCCGTCACCTACCGGCCGAACGTCCTCCCCCTCGCCGGCAGCCGCATCGCCGGGACCAGCATCGACGACCGCGCCGGCTGCGCGGTGCTGCTCGACCTTGCCCGCCGCCTCGCGCGGCGCGAGGCCGGGCCGACCGTCCACGTCGTCTGGTCGGTGCAGGAGGAGTTCAACCTGCGGGGCGCCCTCGTCGCGGCGCAGACGCTGACCCCCGACATCGCGATCCAGGTCGACCTGATGCTCGCCACCGATACGCCGGACATGGCCGACCGGGGCGAGATGGTCCTTGGCGGCGGCCCGGGCATCAGCCTCTATTCGTTCCACGGCCGCGGCACACTGAACGGCGTCATCCCGCACCCCTCTGCGGTCCGGCTCTTCGAGGAGACGGCGGCGGTGCGCGGCATTCCGTTGCAACGCTCCGCCCAGGCAGGGGTGCTGACCGATCTTTCGTATGTCCAGCTCGTCGGGCAGGGCACCGTCGCCATCGACATGGGCTTCCCGATGCGCGGCTCGCATTCGAGCCTCGAGGTCTGCGACCTCGCCGACCTCGCCGCACTCGCCGATCTTCTCGACGCGGCCCTCGCCCGGATCGGCCCGGACTTCCCGCTCACCCGCGACGGGGGCGGGACGTGACCCATACGCTCGGCGTCGATATCGGAACCTTCGAATCGAAGGGCGTGCTGGTGGATGGCTGCGGCCAAGTCGTCGCGTCCGCCGCGCGGCCGCACAAGATGCTGGTGCCGCAGGCCGGCTGGGCCGAGCACCGCGCCGAGGAGGACTGGTGGGGCGATTTCGTCCACATCACAAGGGACCTCCTCCAGGCATCCGGCATCGCGTCGGGCGAGGTCGCCGCCGTCGCCACCAGCGCCATCGGCCCCTGCATGCTGCCCGTCGATGCCGGTGGCCAGGCGCTGATGAACGGCGTCCTCTACGGCGTTGATACCCGCGCGGCGCGGGAGATCGAGGAGATGACGGCGGCAATCGGCGCCGGGGCGATCCTCGCCCGCTGCGGCAACGCGCTGACCTCGCAGTCGGTCGGGCCGAAGATCCTCTGGCTCAAGCGCAACCGCCCGGAGATCTTCGCGAGGACCGCGAAGATCCTGACCTCGACCAGCTACCTGACGTTCCGGCTCACCGGCGAATATGTCATCGACCACTACACGGCCGCGAATTTCTCGCCCTTCTACGACGCGGACCGGATTGACTGGGTCTTCGACATGGCGCCGGACGTCATCGGCACGGACCGCCTGCCCCGCCTGATGTGGTCGACCGAAATCGCGGGCCGCGTGACGGCGGAGGCCTCGGCCGAGACCGGCCTCGCCGCCGGCACGCCCGTGACCTGCGGCACGATCGACGCGGCGGCCGAGGCGATCAGCGTCGGCTTGCGCGATCCCGGCGACATGATGATGATGTACGGTTCCACGATCTTCGTCATCCAGCGCACCGATGCCCGGGTCTCCGACGCCCGGCTCTGGTACGCGCCCTGGCTCTTTCCGGGCGAGCATGCCTCGATGGCGGGGCTTGCGACCTCGGGCACGCTGACCCACTGGTTCCGAGACCAGTTCGCCCGCGACCTGCCGGCGGAGAGCGCCTTCGCCACGCTCGCGGCCGAGGCGGAGGCGAGCCCGAAGGGCGCGAAGGGGCTGCTGGTCCTGCCCTATTTCTCCGGCGAACGCACGCCGATCCACGACCCGAAGGCGAAGGGCGCGATCTTCGGCCTCGACCTCACGCATGAGCGCGGCGATCTCTACCGCGCCGTGCTCGAAGGCATCGCCCACGGCACTGCCCATGTCATCGACACCTTCCGCGAGATCGGACAGGCGCCCGAGCGCATCCTCGCCGTCGGCGGCGGCACCAAGAACGCGGTCTGGCTGCAGGCGACGTCGGATATCGGCCGCCTGCCCCAGGTCGTGAGCGAGATCACCACCGGGGCAAGCTACGGCGACGCGTTCCTCGCCGCCGTTGCGGTCGGGACTGCGACGCGCGCAGACATCACCCGCTGGAACCCGCCGGCACGAACGGTCGATGCCCTCGACCCTTCGATCTACGAACAGCCCCACGCATCGTTCCTGCAGCTCTACCTCGACACGCGCGACATCGCCCATGCACTCCGGCCGGGCTAGTTTCGTCGCGCTTGCGCGCGCCGATCCGCCGGGGGGCGCTGCCCCCCGGACCCCCCGGGATATTTGACCCAAGTGGAAGACGAGGGCGGCCCCTCATTCACTGTGGTGCAAATACCTCCGCCGGAGGCATCCGACGGCGAGACCGGCGGGTCCGTCACTTCACCGCGCCGGCCGCCATGCCCTTGATGATGTAACGTTCAAGCACGACGCCGATGACGATCAGCGGCAGGATCGCCGCGAAGGAAAGGGCCGCCATCGACCACCAGCTGATGCCCTGGCTGCCGGTCTGGCTCGCCACCATCACCGGCAATGTCTTGGCGTTGGTGGAGGTGAGGAGGGCGGCGAAGAAATACTCGTTCCAGGTCAGGACGAGGCTGAGGATGAAGGCCGCGACCATGCCGGGAAGCGCGATGGGCATCACGATGGTGAGGAACGCGCCCCAGATCGACAGCCCGTCGACGAGGGCCGCCTCTTCCAGCTCGGTCGGGATGCCGGCGAACTGGTCGCGCATGATCCAGATGACGATGGGCAGCACCGTGAGCGTGTAGAGCAGGATCGGCCCGATCCTCGTGTCGAGAAGACCAAGCGCCTTGTAAAGGACGAGGAACGGCAGCGCGAGCACCACCGGCGGCAGGATCAGCTGGCTGAGGAAGAAGAACGAGATGTCGGAATTCCGCATGAAGCCGAAGCGGTAGGAAAACCGCGACAGCCCGTAGGCGGCGCAGCTTCCCAGCGCCACCGCCAGCGCCGAGGCGGCGAGCGCCGTGACGGTCGAATTCCAGAACCTCCGCAGGAATTCCTCGCGCACGGTCGATTCCGTCCAGATCGTGTCGGGCGAGAGGCCGAGCGACTTCCAGCCGAGCCATTTCGGCGTGTAATCAACGAAGGGGACCATGTTTCCCTGCATCACGTCCGGCGCCATCTTGAACGAGGTCGTGGCCGTCCAGTAGATCGGGAAGAGACAGATCACCGCCCAAAGGATCAGGACGCCGTAGATCAGCACCCTTCCCGTCCACCATTTCACGCTGTGGCTCAGGTCGGCCTCGCCGTCATGGAAGATCTGCGCGCTCATCCTCAGTACCTCGGTCGCATCCAGCGATCGGCGAGCTTCATCAGCACCGTCATCGCGATCACGATGATGACGAGGTAGACCATCGCCAGCAACGTCCCGTAGCCCACGTTCGATCGGTCGCGGTATTCGCGGAAGATGAAGCTCGTGACGCTGTCGGTGGCGCCGCCCGGCCCCCCGGAGGTCACGTTTATGATGATATCGGCGAGCTTCAGCTTGAAGATCACCCGGATCAGGATCGCCGTGATCGAGACCGGCAGCATCAGCGGAAAGGTCACTTCCCAGAACGAGCGCCAGGCGCTCGCGCCATCGACCCGCGCGGCCTCCTGCAGCTCCTTCGGGATTGCCTGGAGGCCCGCAAGGATCATGATCATCATGAAGGGGATGAAGGTCCAGGCATCCATCAGCATGATCGTCGCCCGCGCGATCTCGGGCGAGCCGAAGAAGGACGGATTGTCCCAGCCGAGCGCCCGCGCCAGCCGCGCGAGCGGGCCGAAGCGCACCTCCATCATCGACTTGCCGACCATCCAGCTCACCGCGACGGGCGACAGCATCAGTGGCATGAGGAAGGCCACGCGGAAGAACTTCCGCGCCCGGATTTGCGCATTCAGAAGCAGGGCCAACCCAAAGGCCACCGCATATTCCGGCAGGATCGCCAGCACATACCAGACCATGTTCCTCAGCGCGTTCCAGTAGAACGGGTCGGCCCACATCTGGCGGATATTGTCGAGCCCGTTGAACTGCCGCCCGTCGGGCGAGGAGAGGTTCCAGCTGGAAAACGCGATGCCGAGGCCGAAGATCAGCGGGAAGACCACCATCGACAGGACGAAGAGCGCCGCCGGCAGGACGAAGAGCACCCTCTTGCCCTGCTCGCCCCGCGTGATCACCTGCCCGGCACAGAGGCAGGCCGACCAGAACGCATAGGCATAGAGTGTCGGCCGCCAGGTCTCGAAGCCGAAATCACGGGTTCCCGTCGTCTGCAGCACCTGCGAGAGCGCCACCAGCGCCATGATGCCCGCCGATCCCCAGATCAGAGCCTGCCCGGCCCGGCGCCGCGCCACCGAGATATTGTCGGCCGTCACCACATGCAGGAGATCGCCGTCCTGCGTCATGCGCCGATGCTCGTCCCCGGCCAGCCTTGCGGGAAAGGCCTCCGCGCGCCCCGCATTCGCGGCTCGCCGGTTTCGAAGGCGCGGGGCTTTCGCAGCTGCGGAAAATGGCGCCATTTCCAAATTCGGCCCGAAAGCGCGCAGCCAAAGTCAAAAATTAACCATACCGCCGGACTATCCTGTAGGCTGGGAGGGGCCAATAGCGAGGTTGACATGGTCGAACTCCTCTTTGTCGTCTGCCTGGGGTCCTCCCCCGCCATGTGCGAGGAACGGAGCCTGCTCTATCAGGACATTTCCCCTATGACCTGCGTCATGGGCGCCCAGCCGGCACTGGCGGAATGGGTCGCGGGGCATCCGAAATGGACCGTCGCGCGCTGGTCCTGCCGTCCCTTCCGCAAGGGCGAGCATGAAATCTGATCCGTCCCGGACCGGACGCGCAGCGAGGCCGCGCGCCCGTTCGTCCCGATTGCCTCACATTCCAAGGCTCGCCTTGTAGAGCGCGATCTGGCTGTCGCGGCCGATCTGGTCGGTGATCTTCTCCCAGGCCGCAGCGATGGCATCCGCGGTCTCCTGCGCGCCGGCATACTGGCCGGCAAAGCCCTTCGCCAACTCGTCCTCGGCCACCGAATAGTACTGGAAGATGCCGGGGATCCTGGGTTCGATCGCCGCGTTCACATGGTTGTAGCTGTCCGCGTTCGAGCCGAGGTAGTCCTCGATGAAGGCCCGGTCATAGCCCGCCGCTTCCCACTCGTCGTACTGGAACTGCGAGTTGCGGTAGGGCTGGAAGCCCGACGGATAGGCCGACATCCAGAGCGCGATATCCTTGCCGCCGAGATGCGCCGCCGCCGACCAGGCGGCCTTGTGGCGTTTCTCGTCGCCATCAACGCGGGCCATGACGTAGACGCCCCAGCCGATATAGGCCATGTTCGGCGCCTCGTTCGGGGTCTCGTCCCACGCTCCGCTGGCCGCGTTCCAGACCTTTTCCGACCCCGGCAGGGTGCTGAAGCCCACGACATCGCCGACGACCGAGGTGTCGGAGGTGCGCGCCGACGATCCGACGTCGCCCCACCAGGCCAGCATCCCGCCGCTGCCGGCAAGGAACTGCGAGAACGCGGTGGTGCCGGGATCGGCGTTGATCTGGTCGGCCGGATAGGCGCCCGGCGTCGCGATCAGGTCCATCACGTCCTGGATCGCCTGCACGAAGGCCGGGTTGTTGACGCGCGGCTTCATCGTGTCGGGATCGAAGAGCCAGGCCGGATCGTTCGGATGCTTGGCATAGGCCGTCGCCCGGTCCTCGAGGAAGTAAAAGCCGAAGCCGCCCCAGCCCTTCAGCGGATCGAGGAAGCCGTGCGCCTCCAGCCCCGTCAGCGGATCGGTCTTGCCGGCGAGGAACTTCGACTGCGCCTGCACCTCCGCCCAGGTCTTCGGCGGCGCCCATTCGGTGGTGTTGCCGGCGGCCGCCCAGGCCTCGGCGAATTCGGCATTCTCGTAGTAGTCCTTGCGGTAGCAGAAGGTGTGGCAGTCGCCGTCGATCGAGATGCGGTAGGTCTTGCCGTCCCAGGTGCCGACCGGCGCCTTGAGGTAGCCGACATAATCGTCCATGTCGATCTGGGTCTTCACCCAGTCCGGCATCTCGGAGGCAAGGCCCTTGCCGAGCACGTCGCCCTCGAACGGGGCGCCCATCTCGATGATGTCGAAATCGACGGTGCCCGTCGCGATCGACTGTTGCAGCCGCGCGTTATAGTCGGCCTGCGCGAGGTCGATCCAGTTGATCTTGGCGCCGGTATAGGCCTCCCACGGCTTGAGGAAACCACGGAACAGGAAGTTGTGCAGATTCTGGTTGTTGAGCCCCATGAAGGTCAGCTCGACGCCCGCGAACTCGCCCTCGGCCACGACCTCCTTCGTCGGCCCGAGACACATCTCCCCGACCTTCTGCCAGTCGGAATCGCCGGGCGACCCCTGGCCCACGCCGGGGACCTTCAGGATCTCGGCCCGAAGGTTGTCCTGCGCGAGGGCGCGGCCGGCCGAGAGCCCGGTCGCCACACCGCCAAGGGTCGCCAGCGCGCCGACGCTCGCCGCACCTTTCAGGATCCCCCGGCGGCTCAGGCCGTTCCGGATCATGTGGTTGTAGATTTCGACTTTCACGCGGTGTCCTCCCTGTGATGGGCGCCGCGTTCCTCTCACGGGATGCGGCGCGGACGGATCAAGGCCGAATATCCTTGCCGTCATGGCGGTCGGTCTTCCGGAAACTCCCCCCTCCGAAAGCGAAGGCCCGAGCAAACCATCTCAGCGAAGGGAGAACCTGTCAAGGCACTAACATGTTAGCATGATCAGAGCATGGACAGGCCCTCCCCGCTCGGTTAATCGTGGGATTCAGGGGCCGGAGGAACGGGGCGGAATGGCTGAGGTCAGGGTACGGGAGCTTCGCAAATCCTACGGCGCGGTGGAGGTGATCCACGGCCTTGACGTGGATATGGAGGACGGCGAATTCGTCGTGCTCGTGGGGCCGTCCGGCTGCGGGAAATCGACGCTTCTGCGGATGATCGCCGGGCTCGAAAGCATCTCTTCCGGCACGATCCATATCGGCGCGCGGCTGGTCAACAACCTGCCGCCGGCCGAGCGCGACATCGCGATGGTGTTCCAGAACTATGCGCTCTATCCGCACAAGACCGTAGCCGCGAACATGGCCTTCTCGCTCCGCATGCGGGGCATGGACAAGGCCGGGATCGCCAGCCGCGTCACCAGGGCGGCCGAGATCCTCGGCCTCACCCCCTATCTCGACCGCTATCCCCGCGCGCTTTCGGGCGGCCAGCGCCAGAGGGTCGCGATGGGCCGCGCCATCGTCCGCGACCCGCAGGTCTTCCTCTTCGACGAACCGCTCTCGAACCTCGACGCCAAGCTCCGCGTGCAGATGCGGGCCGAGATCCGCGAACTGCACCAGCGGCTGAAGACCACGACCGTCTATGTCACCCACGACCAGATCGAGGCGATGACGATGGCCGACCGGATCGTGGTGATGCAGGGCGGCCATATCGAGCAGGTAGGCTCGCCGCTCGACCTCTACGACCGGCCCGCCAATGTCTTCGTCGCGGGCTTCATCGGCTCGCCGGCGATGAACCTTCTCGACGGCACCGTCGGCCGCAGGGCCGGCGCGCCCGTGATCGGCCTCGGCGGCGCCGAACTGGCCCTGCCGGCGGATACGCCCCTGGCCGAGGGACGGCAGGTGACCCTCGGCATCCGGCCGGAACATTTCCGGCTGGCCGAGACCGGCCTTGCCGGCACCGTCTCGGTGGTGGAGCCGACCGGGTCCGAGACCCATGTCGTGATGCGTTCGGAGGGGCGGGAGATCGTCTCGGTCTTCCGCGAACGCCACCCGTTCAAACCCGGCCAGCCGCTCCACCTCGCGGCCGAACCGCAGCATCTTCACCTCTTCGACCGCGCGAGCGGCGTCAGGATCGGCTGAGGCGATGCGCACGGTCCTCGCCTACGGCGACAGCAACACCCACGGCACCGCGCCGATGACAGGTGCCGACGCCAGGGCCCGCTTCGGACCGGGTCTCCGCTGGACCGGCCATGCCCGGGGCCTGCTGCCCGCCGATACGGTGTTGATCGAGGAAGGCCATCCCGGCCGCACCACGGTGCACGACGATCCCGTCGAGGGCGCGCACAGGAACGGCCTGACGATCCTGCCGGCGATCCTCGAAAGCCACCGGCCGCTCGACCTCGTGATCCTCATGCTCGGCACCAACGACATGAAGGCGCGGTTCTCGGTGACGCCGGAGGATGTGGCGGCCTCGCTCGACCGGCTGATCCGGGTGATCCGCGCGGCGGAGGCCGGGCCGGATCGCGGCGCGCCGCAGATCCTCCTCGTCTGCCCGCCGCCGGTGCAGGAGACCGGCTGCCTCCAGGGCATGTTCCGCGGCGGCGCGGCGAAGTCCGCCGCCCTCGCGCCGCTCGCCGAAGCGGTGGCGCTGGCGCACGGCGCCCGCTTCCTCGATGCCGGCGCCCATATCGCCGTGTCCCCGCTCGACGGGGTCCATTTCGACGCCGGGGCCCATGCCACGCTCGGCCGCGCCATCGGCGAACTCGCCGCCGGGATGCTCGGCTGAACGCCCGATTGCCCGCCCGGCCCCGCCCGGCCAGGCTCTGACCAAGGAGGACGCGAATGCTTAAAGGGATCGACAACCGGCTCAACGCCGACGTGCTATACGTTCTGCGGGCGATGGGGCACGGCGATGCGCTCGTGATCGCCGACACCAACTTCCCTTCCGATTCCGTCGCCCGCCACACCGTCTATGGCGAGCTCTTGCGGATGGAGAACCTGACAGCCGCCGAAGCGGTGAACGCGATCCTCTCGGTGCTGCCGCTCGACACCTTCGTCGAGGACTTCGCCGGGCGGATGGAGATCGTCGGGAACCCCGCCGAACTGCCCCCGGTCCAGGCCGAGGTCCAGGCCGAGATCGACCGCGCCGAAGGCAAGCCGCGCCCGATGATCGGCATCGAGCGCTTCGATTTCTACGACCGCGCCCGCGAAAGCTATGCCGTGATTCAGACCGGCGAGCGCCGCTTCTACGGTTGCTTCCTGTTCCGCAAGGGTGTGATCCCGCCAGAAGTCTGAGGAAAAGCCATGTCGCACAAGATCGTCATCCTCGGCGTTTTCGTCGCCGACACCGCCTACCGCGCCGAGCGCCAGCCGAGGATGGGAGAGACCATCCTCGGGCAGAGCTTCGTCCTCGGCCCCGGCGGCAAGGGCTCGAACCAGTCGGTGGCTGCGGCGATGGCTGGGGGCGAGGTGCATTTCATCACCCGCCTCGGCCGCGACCCCTTCGCCGACATGGCCCGCGCGACCTGGGCGAGGGCCGGTGTCGTGCCCGAAGTGACGGAGGATGCCGAAAGCTATACCGGCGCCGCCTACATCTTCATCGAGGACGCGACCGGCAACAACGCGATCATCATCTCGCCCGGCGCGGCGGGCCGGATCTCGGTCGCGGATGTCGAGGCGCGGGCCGGCCTCATCTCCGGCGCCTCGGTCTTCGTGACCCAGCTCGAACAGCCGATGCCGGCAGCCCGCCGCGCGCTCGAGATCGCCCGCGCGGGCGGGGCGCGGACGATCCTCAACCCCGCGCCGGCGGCAGCCATCGCGCCCGCGATGCTGGCGCTTTGCGACTATGTCACCCCGAACGAATCCGAGGCCGAGGGGATCACCGGCCTGCCCGTGACTTCGGTCGCCGAGGCAAAGGCCGCGGCCGGGAAGCTGCTCTCGCAAGGCGTCGGCGCGGCGATCGTCACGCTTGGCGAGAACGGCGCGCTATATCACGATGGCCGTGAAACCGTGCACGTCCCCGCCTTCGTCGCCGGCCCGGTAGTCGAAACGACGGGCGCCGGCGACGCCTTCAACGGCGGCTTCGCGGCCGCCCTCGCCCGCGGCGCCGGCCCGATCGAGGCGGTGCGCTTCGGCTGCGCCACCGCCGGCATCTCCGTCACCCGCCCCGGCACTGCGCCGTCGATGCCGTCGCGGGCCGAGGTCGAGGCGCTTCTGGCCGGGTCGCCGGCCGCGCTTCCGTCCCGGGTCTGATATGGGATGGCGATCCCGGGAGGACTCGAACCCCCAACATCCTGATTAGAAGTCAGGTGCTCTATCCAGTTGAGCTACGGGACCGCTCCGCCCCCTTTAGCTTCTGGCCCGCCCCTCAGGCAAGACCAAGCGTCATGAAGACCGAATTCGGATCGGGGCGGTAGCCCTCGAAGGGGCCGCATTCGGCGAAACCCGCCCGTGCATAAAGCCCGCGCGCGGCGGCGAAGCCGGGCTGCACGCCGGTCTCGAGGCTGATGCGCCGGTAGCCCGCCGCCCGCGCCTCGGCGACGAGGTGGTCGAGCATCCGCCGCGCCAGCCCCCGGCCCCGCTCCTCGATCAGCACATGCATCGACTTGATCTCGGCATGGCCGGCGTCGATCCGCTTCAGCGCCCCCATGCCGATCGGCCGGCCGCCCTCGCGCATCACGAAGAAGTCGATCCCCGGCGCGGCCAATGCGCCCGCAGGCAGCATGTGGATGCTCTCGGGCGGGGTCTCGGAATGCATGTCGGCGGTGTGGCGTTCGTGAAGCAGGCCGAGATCGGGGCCGAGCGGGCTTTCGCGGGCGATGACGATCATGGCAACGCCGCCAGCGCCAACATGTCGAACCGCTCGCTCACCCGCATGTCCTCGGCGCTTCCCTCGGACGACGCGAACGCCATCAGCGCCTCGTCGCGGACCCCGGTCCCGCGCGTCACCCCGGCGCTGAGGTCAAGCGCGAACGCCCCCGGCACATCGAGCGTCGGCGCGAAGGGTTCGTCCTGCACGACGCCCCACCAGCCGCCGCCCTGGTCGGTCAGCGTCAGATGGACGGGCGACACCGCACCGGTCACGCCCGCCTTCTTGCCGAGCGCGACGACGCCGTCGAGCGGGCCGAGACAGGTCCTCAATCCCGCCTCGGTCCGCGCGGCCCCCTCGGGCGTCTCGGGCTCCGCCCGAAGCGGCGTCGCGCCAAGGCAGAGAAGGGCGAGGGCGGAGAGGCGAAGGATCATGGAAACCCTTTCGGTCAAAGAAAAGGGGCGCCACGATGCGCCCCCGGTCGGACCGCGCCGGAACGCGGCCAGTGAAATCGGCGCTCAGTGCGTCCAGGGGCTGCGGCGGTCGGTGGCGAAGTTCTCGCCGTAGCCGCGCGGGCGGACATTGGGCTTGCGCTTGTGCGGTTCCGCGACGGAAAACGCAATGCCGTGGGCGCGGGCGTAATCCTCAGCCGCCTCCCGGCTGTCGAAGCTGAGCCGCACCTGCGCCTGGGTATCGCCCGACCCGGTCCAGCCCATCAAGGGATCGACCTCGCGCGCTTCGGCGGGGGCGAATTCGAGGATCCAGATCCTGGTCTTCGCCGTCCCCGACTGCATCGCGTTGCGGGATGGCTGATAGATACGCGCGCGCATGGGCAAACTCCGTTTCTTCCCGCTTCTTATCGTGAAAGAAGGCCGTCCGCGCAAGGGGGCGGACGGCCTCTTTCGGAGGGAAGAGCAAGGCTGACTGCCGGTCTCTTGCTCTGGGGAGCGTGGGTGGGTGGTGGCTGGGTGGGTGCCGGGACCGGCAGTCAGTGCTGCTTGCCCTTCAAATCTAGAATCGGAAATTGCAGAACACAACCTAAAGTTGTCGCGATTGCGATAATTTCCCGTCAACACCACCGTATCGGCCACAGATCGCCGACCAACCCGTCATCGTTTCGTCTGGAAGAACAATACTCCGCCCGTATGCACCTTGAACCGGAACAAAAACAGATCAAATCTGGGGGGCCGGAAGGAATCGTCATGCCCCACAACAACACCAACGCCCCCACCCCGCGTCCCGAGGTGCTGACCCGCCCGAAACTCGAGGGTGGCCGGCGCTTCGTGTTGAAGACCGATTTCGAACCGGCGGGCGACCAGCCCACCGCGATCGCCGAGCTCTCGGCCGGGGTTCAGGCCGGCGACCGCGACCAGGTCCTTCTCGGCGCCACCGGCACCGGCAAGACCTTCACCATGGCCAAGGTGATCGAGGAAACCCAGCGCCCGGC
>WOZM01000170.1:1722-4539 GCA_011620265.1 Paracoccaceae bacterium | reverse complement strand
CTAACCGAACGCCTGAAGACTACGGGGAAGGCCAATGATGTCCAACTCCAGATGCTGGAGTGTTGGATGTCACTGAGAACTGACCCAGCATTGTCACCGAGATCTGACCCGCCCCGAACAGATATGCCACCCCACAGAGCGCGGCCATCGCGGCGGGCACCATGTATCCGAATGAGGCGTTCAGGATCGGGCCGATCACCAGAAAGCCACTGCCGATGATCGAGGCCAGTGGCGTCACTATCGCGCGCCAGTCTTTCGATCGGCTCAGGCGGGGGTGGAAAAGTATGGCCGCGACGAGGGCGGTGGCCCCTGTGATCGCCGCGTTGCTCACCGGCGGCCCGATGCGACCGCCCCTCGGCTGGAAATCGTCGCACCGGTCCAGGCGGGCGGGTCCGAGGCCGGAAAGGATTCGAGGCTGGCTTCGAGCACGGGATCATCGAAATCGCCTTCTTCGATGCGGGAGAGATCCCGCGCGCCCTGAACATCGGCCCCGCGATAGAGCTT
Organism: Paracoccaceae bacterium; assembly: GCA_011620265.1. GTDB lineage: Bacteria > Pseudomonadota > Alphaproteobacteria > Rhodobacterales > Rhodobacteraceae > Albidovulum. The sequence goes on along the minus strand of WOZM01000170.1, from coordinate 4,035 downwards.
TTGCCCGATTGTCGCGGGCCGAGCGGTTTCGATGCGCCAGGAACCGGGCGCATCGGCGCCCTTCGAGGTCGGAAACTGCTCCCACCAGAAGCGCCGGGAACGCACGCCGCTGCGCCTGGAGGGCTCATCGCGCAGGATATAGTCCCAGTCGTTGCTTTCCGCGTAGGCGATGGCGCTTTCCCGGTCGGGAAATTTCAGGCGGATGGGCCGGTAGGGATCGCTGCTGGCGGTCCAGCCCATCAGGGGCTCGATCTGCGGCGCACGGTGCGGTTCGAATTCCAGCACCCAGTGCCGGGAGAGCGGCGCGCTCGTGGTTGCCGAGTGCGCCGGGCGGTAGATGATCGCCGTTGGCACGTCGCCGGACCTCAGGTCGGTGCCCGGGATCCTTGGCCGGAACGGTGGCCTGTTGTGGCCTCGCATCATGACGACACCTCCTTTTCCTTTTGTGCCGCGCTGCCCGTCAGGGCCTGGGACACGCGGTCCCTGTCCTGCACCGGAAGCGGCAGGCGGCCGGTCTTGCGCAATTCGCGGGCCACCATCCCGGCGGCCGTGTCCCGATCGGTTCTGTCCGGGAAGATCCCCGCCTCGCGCAGCTTGCAGCGCAGGAACGCATGGGCGTGCCCGGCGATTTCGGTCACTTCGGCCTCGCTGATGCCCAGCGCGGCGGCGGCCTGGGCAGGCGCCATCTCGTCCAGGTCGAGGAAGATCAGCGCAGTCCGCCACAGGGCCGGCAGGTCGGCCATAGCGCGGTGCAGGGCCAGCGCGCGTGCGCGCCGGGTCATGCCTTCCTCTGCGCTGTCCTCACCCTCATCGGGCACGAGTTCCTCGAGCAAAAGCACGGCGTCGGGCTGGTAGAATTCGAACATTTCCTGATCGGCTTCGGTCGGGTCTTGCGCGGGCGTTTCGGGTTCGTCGTCGATGGAGACCGAGTCATCGGGCACGCTCAGCCGCGCGGCCCGCGCCTCGGCTTCGATGGTTTCATGCGCCAGCTTGCGCAGCCAGTCGCCGATCGAGAATTCGCCCTTCTTCTCGAATGTTTCCAGCCCCTTGAGTATGGTCGCATCAACCAGCGACCCGACGCTGAGACGGCCCGTGGGCACCTCGCCACCGGCCTCCAGATAGGTCAGCTCGCGCCGGACGTGATTATAGACCGCCTCCAGGTGATCCTCGATCAGGTCGAAATAGAGCGCGCGGCGCTCTGCCTCGGTGGTATCGCGGGCCGGGGGCAGCGGCGTGCCGAGGGCCCTGCGCCGCGCAGGGCGCTTGACCTCGGGTTCGTGCCGCAACCGCGAAAGATGCCGGTCGAGGCGCTTGCGCAGACTGGCAAAGGCCGCGCGCAGGACCGGCTCGATCTCGAACCCCTCTTCATGCGCGGCAATCACGCCCGACGGCAATTGCAGGCGCAGGCTGGCCTCGATACGGGTCTTGCCCCTGGTCTGCGACGCTGTTGCTTCGAGATGCACCAGATCCTCGCGGAACCGCGTCAGGCGCTTCCCGATCAGGGGCGCCTCTTGCGCGATCACCTCGGGGGCGCGGAACTGGCCGTGAGAGTCGAGATTGCGGAAGGATGTCATGATTTTCATTCTTGATCCCTTTCCTTGCCGACATGTTTTCATTGGTCAGGGCACCCGTGAGCCCACGCCGCGTCGGGGGCCGACCTGTGGGCGCGCTCAGGCCGGGGGCCGGGCGGTGCCGGATGCGTCCATGGTTTCGTCATGGAGCTTGCGCAGCCTGAGCCCCAGAACGATCATTGCCACACCGAAGATCGCCGCATAGAGTCCGAGGATCCAGCCAAGGGCCATGAGGCTCTCGACCGGGCGCGTGAACAGCAGCCAGACGATCAGCGCGCCCAGGATGATCGAGATCAGCCCGCCCAGGCCCAGCCAGATCTCGCCCGCGATCTCCTTGCGCAGGCGGACCGCCGCGACAAGCTCGAAGATACCCGACACGATGGCCCAGAAGGCGATGCTGGCCCACAGGAAGACGGCGAGCGCCAATGTCGCCACGAGCGGGGCCACCAGCACCACGGCACCGGTCACGATCCCCACCACCCCGCTGACGGCAAGCCAGCCCCAACGCTCGCCCTTGCGGATGTTCCGGACCGCCGAGATCAGGCCGAAGACGCCATCGGCAAAGGCAAAGGCGCCAAAGACGATGGTCAGGGCAAAGACCGCCCCGGTCGGCATGAGCCAGGCCAGCACCGCGATGATGAGCGCGACGACGCCCCGAAGAACGAAGGCCCACCAGTTGCGCGTGAGCGAACAGACAATATCGGCGTTGAAGGTCTCGACGGTCATTTCGCAATCCTCCTGT
>WOZM01000170.1:0-1622 GCA_011620265.1 Paracoccaceae bacterium | reverse complement strand
TCATCGCCCGACCAGCGCGCGCGCACCTTGTCGCCGTCCTCGACGCGGCCCGACAAAAGCTCGCGGGCCAGTTCCGTCTCAAGCTGCGAACGGATCAGCCGGCGCAGCTCGCGGGCGCCGAATTCGGGGCGGAAGCCGACGGCTGCGAAGTGATCGATGACGCCCTCGTCGCAGTCCAGTTCGATGCCCTGCCCCGCTGCGGTCCGCTTCACGCGCGCGAGTTGCAATTCGACGATCTGCCGGATTTCCGTCCGGTTCAGCGAATGGAAGACGATGATTTCGTCGATCCGGTTGATGAATTCCGGCCGGAAATGTCCGCGAAGCACCTCCATGAGGTCGGTCTTCTGCCTGGCCTCGTCGAACTCTTTGGTCCCGCGCTTCTTGAGGTTGCGCTGGATGATGTCGGACCCGAGGTTCGACGTGGCGATGATGATGGTATTGCTGAAATCCACCACGCGCCCCTTGCCGTCGGTCAGCCGGCCGTCATCGAAGACCTGCAACAGGATGTTGTAGACATCCGGGTGCGCCTTCTCGATCTCGTCGAGCAGGATCACCGAATAGGGCCGACGCCGCACGCGCTCGGTCAGCTGGCCGCCTTCGTCATAACCGACATAGCCCGGCGGTGCACCGACCAGACGCGCGACGGCGTGGCGTTCGCCATATTCCGACATGTCGATGCGGACCATCGCATCCTCGTCGCCATAGACGGTTTCGGCCAGCGCCTTGGCCAGTTCGGTCTTGCCGACGCCGGTCGGGCCGAGGAACAGGAAGGTTGCCGTCGGGCCCGAGCCCTCGCGCAGCCCGGCGCGCGCCAGACGCACGGCGTCGGCCACGGCGCTGATCGCCTCTTCCTGGCCGATGACGCGCTCATGCAGCCGGTCTTCGAGCTTCAGAAGCTTGTCCTTCTCCTCGGTCGTCAGTTCCGTGACCGGAACGCCGGTGATCTTGGAGACGATCTGGGCGACATGATCGGTGCGGACTTCGGCCGTGGCTGAAGCCTGGTCGCGCTTCCAGATCTCCAGAAGATCGTCGAGTTCGGTCTGCTTGGCTTCAAGTTCCTTCTTCAGTTCGGCGGCACGGTCGAACTGCTTGCGCGCGGCGGCGTAGTCCTGTTCGCGCTTGATCTGCTGAACCTCGGCTTCCAGCTCCTGCACATCAATGGGGCGCGCCGTGGCGCTGATCTTCACCCGCGCGGCGGCCTGGTCGATCAGGTCGATCGCCTTGTCGGGCATGAAGCGGCCGGTGACGTAGCGGTCCGACAGTTCTGCCGCGGCGATGATCGCCGCGTCGGTGATCGTCACCTTGTGGTGGGACTCCAGCGTGTCGCGCAAGCCGCGCAGGATCATGATCGTCTGCGCCACGGTCGGCTCGTTCACATAGACCGGCTGGAACCGCCGTTCGAGGGCTGCGTCCTTCTCGATGTATTTCTGATACTCGTTCAGGGTGGTCGCACCGATCAGGTTCAACTCGCCGCGTGCCAGCGCCGGTTTGAAGGTGTTGGCGATGTCCAGACCGCCCTCGCCGCCGCCCTGGCCGGCGCCGACAATGGTGTGAACCTCGTCGATGAACAGGATCATGCTGTCCTTTTCCTCGGTGATCTCCTTGAGGATCTTCTGCACGCG